>NZ_BAKJ01000013.1 GCF_000614125.1 Bacteroides rodentium JCM 16496 | reverse complement strand
ACCCTGACTAACTGGGTAATGGACAAGATACTGAACAAACTCTGATTAGCGTTCATGGGGTAGACCTTACCCCATGTCGAAACCTTCACATTTCCGACCGACCAGTTTGTACACATCGGCACTCTCGCCTACAATCCATACCACATCTCCCTCCACAAAAGGTTCATGCGGGTCGGGAGCATGCAAGGTCTCCCCTCCCCGTTCCACACCGGCAATCAGGCAGTGATATTTCTCGCGTATCCCTGCTTCTTTCAGGGTCTTGTTCAGGAAAGGAGACTGCCCGTCCACACAGAACTGGCGTAGAATCATCTCACTCTTCTCTATCACATCCGCATTCATGGCAGACACCTTATCCATCTCCTGGCCGAAGATGTTCAATTCCTCATCCGTGGCAATTACTTGTATCTTGTCCTGCGGGAAAAGGCGGACAGACGCTCCGGGAATATTAATCCGTTTCTTGCCCCGAAGGATAGAGACCACATGGATACCGTATTTCTTTCCAAAATTCAGCTCCGCCAATGTCCTGCCTGCCCATTCCGACTCGCCGGGAATCTCAAAATCCGTCAGGTGCAGGTCGCGTGACAGCAGACGCCCCGCATACTCCGGTTTCTTCTCTCCCATATACTCGGCACGCATGTCGCGGTACCGCAGATTCTGGAAGAATGTCCTCTCTATCATGATGGACTGCTTCTTCAACTGGCGGGAGAGTATCATTAAAGTCACCAGCAACACCGCCACTCCAAATACCAGTCCCACAGATATCTTGAATAAACCGGCTATAACGAACATGACAAACGAAACACCCAGCAGCAGACGCAGTACAATGGTAGCCACCAACGGCGCCCGGTTTCCACGGTTATCCTTCCATAAAGTCACGAACTCCTCCGAGTGATTCTTTTTAATCATGATAGCACGCAGAAACGGAGCGATACACAGAATGATGATAAAGGCAGCCAACAAAGAGCCCCATACCCCGGGCAGACTGTCGTGCACGAAAGGCACCAGAAAACGGAACGCCAAAGCTATCACCGCCACGCAAATGATGGAATATACAACCGTAATCCTGACCAGTGCAAATATCAGTTTCTTCCACAGGCTTTCATGGTTCATGGTCTGCGAACCCGAAGCATAGCGGGTCAAGAACTTTCTCCATTTTTCCGGCAAATGCGTATCCACAAGATTGGAAGCGGGGTCTGCCAAACGAATCATATAAGGAGTAAGGAAAGTAGTGATGACAGACACCGCCACCACAATAGGATACAAGAAATGGCTGGTGACATGCAACGACACGCCCAGCGAAGCTATGATAAAGGCAAACTCACCGATTTGCGTCAGGCTGAAACCGCACTGCATGGCCGTCTTCAGCGGTTGCCCCGCCAGCAGCACACCCAGCGTCCCGAAGAGGGATTGCCCGAGGATAACCGCTAAAGTAATCACGACAATAGGTCCCGCATACTCCACAATCATGGCCGGGTCTACCATCATGCCGACCGATACGAAAAAGATGGCGCCAAACAAGTCCTTGACCGGCTTCACCAGCCGCTCTATACTCTCCGCCTCTACCGTTTCGGCAAGAATGGAACCCATGATGAAGGCACCGAAAGCAGCCGAGAACCCCGTATGTGCAGCCATCACCACCATGCCGAAACAGAGTCCGAGAGAGACTATCAGCAAGGTTTCCTCGCTCATCAGCTTCCGGCACCGCTTCAGCAATCCGGGGATGAGGTAAATACCTACCACAAACCAAAGTATCAGGAAGAACAGCAGTTTGGCAATGCTCTCCAGCATCTCCGTACCTTCGAAGTTATGGCTGACTGCCATCGTGGAGAGCATCACCATCAATACGATGGCAAGAATATCCTCCAGAATAAGCACACTGAGCACCAGTCCCGTGAACTGCTTCTTGCGCATCCCCAAATCATCAAACGCCTTATAGATAATGGTGGTGGACGACATGGCAATCATACCGCCCAGAAAGATACAGTCCATCCGTTTCCAGCCGAAACCGGTACCTACCGCCACACCCAACAATATCATACAAAAGATGATGGTACACGCAGCAATAACCGCCGCCCCTCCCACCTTCACAATCTTCTTGAAGCTGAATTCCAATCCCAGTGCAAACAACAGGAAGATAACACCTATATCTGCCCAGGTCTGTATATTAGCCGTGTCCATCACCGACGGTGTATAGGCCATGTGAGGGCTGGCAAGGAATCCTGCAACCACATATCCCAGCACCAGTGGTTGCTTCAACTTCTTAAAAAGCAGGGTCATAATCCCCGCGCAAATCAATATCAGAGCTAAATCAGCTATGAGGGGAGCCAAATGTGACATAATTCCTTATCTGTATATATCGGTTTTCTTCGGGATGCAAAATTAGGTATAAATCCCGATTTATATACTGACATGGCAAGAAATATACAGAAAAATTCCGGAAGATATGTCCGGAAAACGGATAGATAAACACCTTTTAATCAGCGGCATCCTACTTTATCTTTCTTTATCAGCAATAAAGCGTCACTTTATTACTGATAAAGTATCACTTTACCGACTATAAAGCGATGCTTTACTACCGATAAAGCAGCACTGTACATTCAGCAAAGTGACTGTATACAGTGATTGCTTATGTGATGCTACCTGCCCTCCTCTTCTACAGCACTCCTTTCGAACTCGGCAGTTCAAAGTGATAAATATCCCTCTTCACCGCCATCTTCAGTGCACGCGCCAACGCCTTGAAGATGCCCTCTATCTTATGATGTTCGTTCTGTCCTTCGGCTTTTACATTAAGATTCATCCGGGCAGCATCGCTCAAGGACTTGAAGAAGTGCAGGAACATCTCCGTAGGCATGTCTCCTACCTTCTCGCGTTTGAAGTCGGCATCCCATACCAGCCACGGACGTCCGCCGAAGTCGAGGCACACCTGGCAAAGACAATCGTCCATAGGAAGGGCATAGCCGTAGCGTTCAATGCCCCGCTTGCTTCCTAAGGCCTGATAAAGGCAGTCGCCCAGGGCAAGGGCAGTATCTTCGATGGTGTGATGCTCGTCCACTTCGAGGTCGCCTTTCACACGGATGGTAAGGTCCATGCCGCCGTGCTTGCCTATCTGCTCCAGCATGTGGTCGAAGAAGCCCAGTCCGGTAGAGATGTCACAATGTCCGTCGCCATCCAAATTCAAGGATACGTATATATCTGTCTCCTTGGTAGTGCGACGTACTTCCGCCGTACGCTCACCGGCAAAGAGGAATTCGGCCACCTTGTCCCAGTCGCGGGTGGCGAGGGCGCAGTAATCTTCCAGTCCGTCACAAGCGGCACTGCCACCTTCGGAAACGGGTTTCAATGACGCCGTGTCATCTTGCAGAAGAATGGCGCGGCAGCCAGATTCTTTGCCAGTTCCACATCCGTAGGCCGGTCGCCGATGACGAAACTGTGGGACAAATCGTAGTCCGGGTTATCGAGGTATTTGGCAAGCATTCCGGTACGTGGCTTGCGGGTCGGTGCATTGTCGTCGGGCATGCTGCGGTCTATGCAGATGTCATCGAAGGTGATGCCTTCGCCGGCCAATGTCTTCATCATCAGATTGTGTGCCGGCCAAAAGGTCTCTTCCGGAAAGGAAGCTGTGCCGAGCCCGTCCTGATTGGTCACCATCACAAAATCAAAATCCAGCTTGCTGCGGATGAAGCCAAGATTGCGCATCACTTTCGGATAGAACTCCAGCTTCTCCAGGGAGTCCAGCTGATAATCAATGGGCGGCTCAATGACCAATGTTCCGTCACGGTCTATAAAAAGTACTTTCTTCTTCATAAATGGTAAATGCTCAAATCGTAAATACTTTCAACGCTTCAATCAACTTTTCATTCTCCCCTCTTGTTCCCACCGTCACCCGCAAGCAATTTCCGCAAAGTGACACGGAGTTACGATTGCGGACAATGATACCCTTGCCTACCAGATAATTGTAAATCTTCACAGCATCCGTCACACGGGCCAGGAAGAAATTGGCATGGGAGGGGAACATCTTCACCGTGCATGGCAGTGCGGCGAACTCGGCTTCCAGGTTCTCCCGCTCTTCTTTCAGGGTCTTCACCCAACGTTCTATTTCATAATAGCGGTGAAGCATTTCCACTGCCTGCTTCTGTGTCAACCGGTTCACGTTATAGGGATATTTTATTTTATTGAGGATACCGATAATCTCCGGTGAAGCAAATGCCATACCCAGACGGATGGCAGCACATCCCCATGCTTTGGAAAAGGTTTGCAGTACAATGAGATTCGGATATTGATTCAAATTTTCGAGGAAGGAAGGTGCCTCGGAGAAGTCATTGTATGCCTCGTCCAGTATCACCAACCCATCAAACCGGCGAATCAGCGTTTCAATCTCGCTACGGAGCAGGTCATTGCCGGTAGGATTGTTGGGAGAGCAGATAAAAATCAGTTTGGTATGCTCATCCGCAGCAGCCAGAAGCTTGTCGGCAGAGAACTGGAAATCCTCATCGAGCAGCACCTTGCGATACTCCACATCATTGACGTCGGCACAGACTTGATACATGCCGTAGGTAGGGTCGATGGCCACTACATTGTCCACACGGGGCTCACAAAAAGCACGGAACACCAAATCGATAGCTTCGTCACTGCCATTCCCTAAGAAGATGGAATCGGGACTCACCTTTTTAATTTTAGACAATTCTGTCTTTAGCTCCCGCTGCATGGGGTCGGGATAACGGTTGTGCGGCATGTTATAAGGATTCTCGTTTGCATCGAGAAAAACGGATGCCGCAGCACCATTATATTCATCTCGTGCTGAAGAATAAGGCTTCAGACGCCAGATATTCGGACGGGTAAGTTCTTGTAATGTTTTCACCATGTTATGTACAATTTGACGATTTACAATTTACAATTAAAATTACTTTAGGCCATCAACTCTCTATTTTCAACTCTCAATTTTCATTTTCCAACTGCCCCAGTCTCACGCTCACGGCATTCTTATGCGCATCCAGCTGTTCATTGGCGGCCATCAGCTCGATGGCAGGGCCGATGATATTCAATCCTTCCGGCTTTATCTCCTGGAAAGTTATCTTGCGGATAAAGCTGTCGAGGCTGACACCGCTGTATGCTTTGGCATAACCGTTCGTAGGCAAGGTATGGTTTGTGCCCGAAGCATAATCTCCCGCACTCTCCGGAGTGAGGGAACCCAGGAATACGGAACCGGCATTCACGATACGTTCTGCCACGGAAAGGTAATCCTTGGTTTCTATGATAAGATGTTCGGGAGCATACGCGTTGGTCAGTTCGATGGCTTCTTCCATGCTGTCCACTACAATCAGTTTGCTGTTGGCAAGAGACTTTTCGGCAATCTCTTTACGTGGCAGTAAGGCCAGTTGGCGTTCCACTTCCACCTTTACAGCTTGCTGCAATTCGACAGAGGTAGTGATTAGCATAGCCTGGCTGTCCACTCCGTGTTCTGCCTGGCTCAATAAGTCAGCGGCTACAAAGACGGGATTAGCTGTTTCATCAGCCAAAACTTCTACTTCCGAAGGTCCTGCCGGCATGTCTATTGCTACATCACGCAGGCTTACGAGTTGCTTGGCAGCCGTAACATATTGGTTTCCCGGACCGAATATCTTGTAAACCTTAGGCACACTTTCCGTTCCGTACGCCATAGCGGCAATGGCTTGTATGCCGCCAGCTTTGAAAATCCGGTTGACACCCGCCACTTTTGCGGCAAACAACACAGCGGGATGTACCTTTCCGTCACGTCCCGGAGGGGTGCAGAGAACAATCTCCTTGCATCCGGCAATCTTGGCGGGAACGGCCAGCATCAGTACCGTAGAAAACAGCGGAGCCGTTCCTCCGGGAATATACAATCCCACTTTTTCTATGGCAACCGCTTTCTGCCAGCAGGTCACCCCCGGCTGGGTCTGCACTTTCTTGCCCTCAAAACGTTGTGCCGCGTGGAAAGTCTCGATGTTCTGCTTTGCCAGGCGAATAGCTACTTTCAAGTCTTCACTCACCAGGTTTTCCGCTTCCTGCTGTTCCTCTTCCGACACTGCCAGCGAGGCCAACACCACTTTATCAAACTTTTCTTCATAATCCAGCACAGCACGGTCTCCCTCCGTCTTCACACGGTCGATAACGCTCCGCACCGTATCAAATAGATTCTCCGTATTCATCGCCGGACGCTTCAGCATCTCCGGCCACTGGGATTTATCGGGATTACTAATCAATATCATAATAACATATTTTGAATATTTATAAATAGGGATGAGGGTGTGTCAAAAGTGGTATTCACCACAGATTACGCAGATTTGCACAGATAAGCATCTTTGATTATCAGTAGATTAAGTCCATTCTGTGTTAATCCGTGTAATCTGTGGTGAATTTTGACACACCCCCTTAAATTATCATTTTCTCAATCGGCAACACCAGAATGCCTTCCGCCCCCAATGCTTTCAGTTTTCCGATTATCTCCCAGAAACACTTCTCGTCGAGCACCGTATGTACCGAACACCAGCCTTCTTGTGCCAAAGGCATCACCGTGGGGCTCTTCATGCCCGGAAGTACAGAGACAATCTCATCCACTTTCTCTTTCGGAGCATTCATCAGCACATATTTCTTATCTTCGGCTGTCTTCACGGCATCCATACGGAACAACAGCTCCCTCAATATCTCTTGCTTTTCCTCGCTCATGTTCTTGTTGCCAATCAGCAGGGCTTCGGACTTCATCACAACCTCCACTTCCTTCAAACGGTTGCTCACCAGCGTAGAACCGGAACTTACAATATCGAAAATGGCATCTGCCAGACCGATGCCCGGCGCCACTTCTACCGACCCCGTAATGACGTGTATCTCCGCATTCACCCCATTCTCTTTCAAAAAGCCGGAAAGGATACCCGGATAAGATGTCGCAATCTTCTTTCCGTGAAACCACTTCACCCCCGGATACTCAATATCCTTCGGCATGGCAAGAGACAGACGGCACTTGCTGAATCCCAAACGCTTGATTATCTCCGCATCCTCATTCTTCTCAACAAATTCATTCTCACCCACAATGCCTATATCAGCCACTCCGGTAGCCACAGACTGCGGAATGTCGTCATCCCTCAAAAACAACACTTCAAGAGGAAAGTTTGACGACTGCACCAACAACGAACGCTTCATGGCACTCAACTTGATATCCGATTCTCCCAAAAATGACATGGTCTCGTCATAAAGACGACCTTTAGCTTGTACTGCAATTCTTAACATAAGGTTATTTACTATTTTACGATTTACTATTTACTATTTTGAATGAGATGACAGAAAACAAAACGAGGCTTACCAATATTCGGCAAGCCTCGTCATTTATGTCATTTGTTGTACATATACACTCATACGCCCACCGAGTTATTCGTCAGGATGATGATGGTGATGATGTGCAACGATATTCTTCATATTTTTTTGTTTTAATGCGACAAAAGTAAACTAAAAGTTTGAAACTCCAAAAGATTTATCACAAAAAGTTTATTTTTTCTTTCAAATTCATCTTAGTTCACCACAGATTACACAGATTTGCACAGATTGGAATAAAAATAATCTGTGCAAATCTGTGTAATCTGTGGTGAAACAATCAAAGCAGCGGCAATATTTCCTCCTGCTCCACTTCGCAGCTATGGAAATGCATTTCCGTTTCCGCTTTCTCTTTCGGGAAGGTGAAGTAAGTGCAGGTAGCTTCCGTACAAAGTTCTCCCATACTATTGTACAGACGCGCTTCTATGATGGCGATATTCCGCTTTTGCTCCCGGAGTGAAGCCGCAGCACCACATGCGTGTCGTTGGTCGATATGGATTTGCGGAACCGGGTCTCCATTTTCGATGTCACCCCGCCGGTCTGCAGCTTGCGGAACACTACCCAACCGCAGATTTCATCCAGCAATACGGACTGGATACCTCCATGCAACGTATTCAGCCATCCCTGATACTCCGGACGCGGCTTCCAGATGCTCACCACCTCGTCACCGTCCTCATAAAACTCCATTCTCACACCGGCTTCATTGTCGGGAGAGCAACCGAAACAGTTGTAACCCTCCATATCTTTCCACGGATTGATAATCTTCTTCATATCGTATTCTTCTTTATCTGATTCTTATTCATAAATTCTCTCAATAAAACGTTCAATATTAGTCATTCCGATTGAGAACTACAAATTATTGATGCCTTTTTCAGAGAAAAAATTAGCGGGATACTGTTCAAAACCGGTTATTTTATTTAGCTTTGTATAAATGAGAGAGAACAACAAGATGCAAAGAGGGGCCTTTTTCTGCTTATGGATATTATTTACATTCTCATTGTTTGCGCAAAACAAGGAGAACGGTTCTGTCACATGCGACAGCATCGTACATAAAAACACCTTCGGAAAAGCATTGAAGAAATTCCTCAACTTCAGCGACTTCGACACTACCTATATCAGTCCCAACCGATACAATTACGCCCTGATGCTCGACCATTTCACCAATTACGAATATTACTCCGTGGGCAATGACGACCAGCGGCTCCGTTTCTCGCCCAACCCTCACAACAAGATAGGCGCTTACTTCGGATGGCGTTGGATATTCCTGGGATGGGCTGTCGATACGGACTGGCTCTACGGAAAGAAAAGCAAGAAAAAGCGCGGTACGGAGTTTGACCTCAGTCTTTACAGTTCCAAACTGGGAGTGGACATTTTCTATCGCAGCACCGGAAACGACTATAAGATACACAAGGTATCCGGCTTTTCCGACGAGATTCCCTCCAATTATTCCGAAGACTTCAACGGATTGAAAGTAAAGATGAAGGGATTGAATCTGTATTACATTTTCAACAACCGACGTTTCTCCTATCCGGCCGCCTTCAGCCAGTCCACCAACCAGCGCCGCAATGCAGGTTCTTTCATTGCAGGATTCTCCGTATCCACCCACAATCTGAACTTCGACTATACCAAGCTACCCGAAATCATTCAGGAAACCATGAACCCGGGTATGAAGGTGAAACATATCAAATACACGAACATCAGCCTCAACGCCGGCTATGCCTACAATTGGGTGTTTGCCCGCAACTGCCTCGCATGCCTGTCGTTCAATCCGGCTGTCGCCTACAAGACATCACGTATAGAGAAGACAGAAGAGCGGGAAGCGGACGACTGGTACAAGAACTTCAATATCGACTTCATTCTGCGTGCAGGCGTGGTATACAACAACAGCAAATACTTCGTGGGCACCTCATTCGTAGGACGGACATACGACTACTACAAAAACAGTTTCTCCCTAAACAACGGGTTCGGCACCCTCCAAATATATGCCGGATTCAACTTTTTTCTGAAAAAGGAACACCGGAAAAATAAAAAGTAGAGAAAACGGCTTTAATCCCTCTCAGAAGCTATAAACACACTCCACCCCTACTATATCCTTCCGCTTATCCTTCTCCCACTGCCTGCAATAGAAGATATCTGCCTCCCAGCGCTCGGACAAGGGCAACGTAATGCCCCCGCGATAGCGCATCCGCTTTACTCCGAAATGCTCTGCCCTATTCAAGCCATTATACATCTCGACCGATGCATAAGGCTCCACCTTGCACTTCGGAATGTCATATGCCACCTTTGCGCGTGAACGCAAGCGCAACTCGTCCGTATGTCCATCGAACGTATGCTGAAAGCGCTCACGTAAGGACAATTTCACCCTTTGTACACAGGCAGACAAGGTTCCGTCTACACGGTAGCGATGCCGGAACTTCCAGCCATCCGTCCCCCGGTTGCGATAATGTGTCTCATATCCTGCCCCGAGCTTCAAGAAGGACAGCGGCTTGTAGCTTCCTCCCACCTTCAGTCCCCATCGGTCTGTTTTCCCAAAATCATCTTTCGTACGCCACTCCAAAGCACCGGAAACAGTAAATGCCGGTTTCAACTTATATTCGAAACCGGCATTTGCCCAAGTAGCAAAATCCTTCTCCTGCGCCCGCAGGGAAAAAGACGAAACAACCCATAGAACCACCGGCAAAACAAGTACTTTCGTGCATGAAGCTATATTCCTTATCATACGCTTATTCCGTTAAAGTGTCAAAGGTAAGGATAAATTCTGTAACAATTCTGTAATACTACAAATCTTGTCTGCACATTTCCGATTTTTCAATGATACTTAAAAAACAGAAACCTAGATACAAAAAACAATTCAAAGTTGCCATATATGTATGGCATCATATATATTTGTAGCATGAAAAAAACACCCTTATAAGCGTTTCATAGATTATTTATTTGGGGTGATTCATTCGTGTGAAATCTCTTTCAAATGCTCCTCCACCTTTCCGAAGAAGGAAGCCAGATGAGAACCGTCGACAAAAGCATGGTTCACATAGATGGAAAGAGGAAATACCAGACGACCTTCGCGGGATACGGCCTTGCCGGCAGTCATCAACGGATAACTGCAACCGTTGCCTGCTTCGGCAAGTGTATAAGTTATCGAGGTGAAATACATTTTGGGAACTGCACTCAGATGGACACATCGTAATCGCCTTGTCCGGCAAGAATCTTTTCGGCGCCATACGGGTCACCGTCCTCGGGTATGTTTGTTATCAAGGCGTAAGCTTCGGCATAGAAACGTTCAAAGTCTTCGTGATAGGGAATGCGCACGGTATAGAATGTTTTCCCAGGAACGGCTATCGGAGAAATGATGTCCACCCGGTCGTGAAAAACAACCCGGCCTTCCTTGTCGGTACGGTAACGGAGTTCATCGACTTCATTGGCCGAACGCACCACGGCATACAGATAATAAAGGAAAAAGGAGCGCTTTGCAGCCCGGGCTGCAGCACTGGCTTCCGTACAGTCAATCTCTGTAGTGACAGAATACCAGGAATTTACAAAACTGCGGAAAAAGCCGTAGTTATCCCGGCGTTCCCAAGCATCAATGTCTATAATGTGTTTCATACAAAAAGGGGATTTAGTGAAAAAAGGATGCCTTTTTACAAGCATCCTTTTTCCGATTCTATCTATTTCTCTTTCTTATAATTCTCCAGTCCGGTCTGCAGGAATTCGATATACTTAGGTATATCTTCGTCGTAGGAGTAAGACTTGTTGAGCGCTTGCCTTCGTTGTCAATCAACACATAGAAGGGCTGCGCATTGGCACCGAACTTGACGCGCTGCAGATAACTCCACTTGTCGCCTACGGTACGCAGCGTACGCTCCGTGCCGTTCTCCACAATCTTCACGGGAGAAGGAAGCGGCGTCTTGTTGTCGACGTAGAGCGTGATAAGCACATAGTCGTTGTTGATAATGTCACTCACCTTCGGGTTTGTCCATACGGCAAGCTCCATCTTACGGCAGTTCACGCAACCGTAACCGGTGAAGTCGAGCATCACGGGCTTGCCATGCTGGCGGGCATACTCCATACCGAGGTCGTAATCATCGAACTTGGCATGCACCTCATTATTGTAAAGATTGAAATCCTGCGTCTGCATGGGCGGCGCAAAGGCACTGACAGCTTTCAACGGAGCCCCCCACAAACCGGGAACCATATACACCGCAAATGCCAGTGAGGCCAACGCCATAAAGAAACGGGGTACACTAACTTTCGTATCGTCATCATCGTGCGGGAACTTGATTTTGCCCAGCAAGTAGAAACCAAGCAACGCAAAAAGTACAATCCACAAGGCAAGGAACGTTTCACGGTCGAGGATGCGCCAACCGTAAGCTAAATCGGCTACCGAAAGGAACTTCAGGCAAAAGCCAGCTCCAGGAAGCCAAGCGTCACCTTGATGATATTCATCCATCCGCCGGATTTGGGCATAGACTTCAACCAGGACGGGAATAAGGCAAACAGCGTGAAAGGCAATGCCAATGCAATGGCAAAGCCCAGCATACCAATAGCGGGAGCTACCACGCTGCCCGTCGTGGAAACCTGAACCAGCAGGAATCCGATAATAGGCCCCGTGCAGGAGAAAGATACCAGCGACAAGGTAAACGCCATCAGGAAGATGCTGAGCAAACCACTTGTCGCCTCGGCTTTACTGTCCACAGCCGTACTCCATTTGGAGGGCAACGTTATTTCGAATGCTCCGAAAAAGGAAGCCGCAAACACAACCAGCATCAAGCAGAAAAGGATATTGAATACTGCATTCGTAGAGAGTGCGTTCAGTGCGCTGGCTCCGAAAATCAGCGTAATGGCCAGTCCGAGCGTCACATAAATCACTACGATGGAAGCACCATACGTCCATGCATCACGGATGCCTTTCTTCTTATCCTGCTACGCTTCAGGAAGAAACTGACAGTCATCGGGATGATGGGCCATACACAAGGGGTGAAGAGCGCCAACAGTCCACCGGCAAATCCGGTAATAAAGATATAAATCCAGGACATATCTTCCTGCGAAGTGGTTTCGCCCAAAGATTGCAGTTCATTAATGACTGGCTTCCAAAGGTCCACCTTGTCCGTCACATTGATTTCTGTCGGCCCGTCCGCACCACCGATGGCAGCCACAGAAGCCGTGTCAGCGGCAATCTCCTGCTTTGCGGGCTGTTCTTCGGCTTTCGTTTCAGCCACAGCGGCGGCAGCTTCTTTGGCAGCCCCTTCTGCCTTACCGGAGAATTGGAAAGGCACTTGCGTGGGCGGCAGGCAATTTTCATCGTTGCAAGCGCCATACTCCAGATATCCTTCCAGCTGATAGGCACCACCCGTCAATTTCAGCTTCTGCACAAATTGGGCCGTATTTTCAAAATAGCGTACCTTCATTTCGAACAACTTATCGAAAGTAGAAATTTCCTTACCTACGGGCTTCAGTTTGCCCACAACTTCCACCCCGGAGATTTTCTCCACATTGAACGTCGCTGAGATAGGACCGCCATCGCCCAGGTCGGTGGAATAGACATGCCAGCCCTTGTCAATAGCAGCCGTAAAAACAACCTCCGCTTCATCGGCAGCCAAAGTCTTCAGTTCGGACTTGAACTTGACGGGGTCCTGTATCTGTGCCTGCACTGCCACAGCGAAAAGCAACAGAAATAAAGGGAACAATAATTTCTTCATGTTCTCTGATTTAATTTTTTATTTTTAATTTTCAATTATCTCGTAGTCCACGCAGGCACGGCTCTCTTTCACAGCAGCGATAAGCTTGCCGGCAGCCACATGGTCGGGATGGGCAGCATAGTATTTCACATCATCCAGCGTATCGAACTCACTGTAAAGAGCGATACTCCAAGCCTCGGCAGGATTGATATTCAATCCGACTTCAATCTTGCGGATAACGGATATTTTAGCCGGGAGCGCTTCGATAGCTGCCTTGAAATTGTTCATTGCAGCCAACTTTTCGTCAGCCGGTGCCTCATCTTTTAACTTAAATAATACAATGTGCTTTACCATAACTTTGCCATTTAAATGATTTATCACTATATTTGTCAGCCTAAGCGGCTGTTTTAACAACTGCAAAAATACTGGTTTTGTTTCAAATATACACTTAAACGGATGTTAATAATAGGAATTGCAGGTGGAACCGGCTCGGGAAAGACCACCGTCGTACGTAAAATTATCGAAAGCCTACCGGCTGGTGAAGTGGTATTATTGCCACAAGACTCTTACTACAAGGACAGCAGCCATGTGCCCGTGGAAGAACGGCAGAACATCAACTTCGACCACCCCGACGCCTTTGAGTGGAGCCTTCTTTCCAGACATGTCGCCATGCTGCGCGAAGGAAAAAGCATAGAACAGCCCACCTACTCATACCTGACGTGTACACGCCAGCCCGAAACCATCCATATCGAACCCCGGGAAGTCATCATCATAGAAGGTATCCTTGCCTTGTGCGACAAGAAACTGCGAAGCATGATGGACCTCAAGATATTTGTAGACGCTGACCCCGACGAACGCCTGATCCGTGTAATCCAACGTGACGTGGTGGAACGCGGGCGTACCGCCGAAGCCGTCATGGAACGTTATACCCGCATACTAAAACCCATGCACCAGCAATTCATAGAACCGTGCAAGCGATACGCCGACCTCATCGTGCCGGAAGGAGGAAACAACCAGGTGGCCATTGATATATTGACCATGTATATCAAGAAGCACTTGGGGAGTTGATGGAAAATTGATAATGGGGAGTTGATAATAAAGGATTAAAGAATGCACTAAATCAATAAAATATGAACAGTCTGTTTTCTCTCGCCAAGCATAAATTCTCCATTTTCCATTATCCATTATCAATTGTCTTACTGTTGCTTTGTTGCATGGCAGGATGCCAGGGAAATCACCGTGCTGAAAATAAAGAAGCAGATGACCTGCAACAGATAAAGGATAGCGGAGAACTGGTTGTATTGACACTGTACAGCTCCACTTCCTACTTCATCTACCGTGGCCAGGACATGGGATTCCAGTATGAGCTAAGCGAACAGTTTGCCAAGAGCCTGGGAGTAAAGCTGAGAATAGAGGTAGCCCGGAATGTGCACGAACTCATAGAGAAGTTATTGGCAGGCAAGGGAGACCTCATTGCCTACAACCTGCCTATCACTAAAGAATGGAAAGACAGCCTGATTTATTGCGGTGAGGAGGTCATCACACACCAAGTCATCGTGCAACGTAACGGCGGACGCACCAAACCACTGAAAGACGTGACGGAACTCATCGGGAAAGATGTATATGTGAAGCCCGGAAAATATTATGAACGGCTGGTCAATCTGGACGAAGAGCTCGGAGGAGGTATCCACATCCATAAAGTGACCAACGACAGTATCAGTGCAGAAGACCTCATCACCCAAGTGGCACAAGGAAAAATACCCTATACCGTAGCAGACAATGATGTGGCACAGCTTAATACCACCTATTACCCCAACCTGAATATCGGACTCTCCATCAGCTTTGACCAGCGTGCATCGTGGGCAGTCCGGAAAGACTGTCCGCAACTGGCAGCCGCCGCCAACAAATGGCATGAGGAGAATATGACTTCACCTGCCTATACGGCAAGTATGAAACGATATTTTGAAATCGGCAAGGCCATTCCCCACTCTCCTATCCTCTCCCTGCGCGAAGGAAAAATTTCCCATTACGATGATTTGTTCAAGAAATATGCTCCCGAAATAGACTGGGACTGGCGCCTGCTGGCGTCTTTGGCGTATACTGAGTCCAACTTCGACTCCACTGCCGTATCTTGGGCCGGTGCCAGGGGACTGATGCAACTAATGCCCGCCACAGCCAGGGCTATGGGGTTACCCGAAGGAAAGGAACAGAACCCTGAAGAGAGCATAAAGCTGCCGTGAAATACATAGGCGCCACAGCCAGAAGTTTTTCCAAGATACCCCAGGAAGAACGCATCAACTTTGTGCTGGCATCTTATAATTCCGGAATCGGCCATGTGCTGGATGCCATGGCACTGGCCGAAAAATACGGCAAAAACAAGTATGTCTGGCGTGATAATGTAGAAAACTTCATTCTGCTAAAAAGCAATGAGGAATACTTCACCGACCCCGTCTGCAAAAACGGTTATTTCCGTGGCATCGAAACTTATAACTTCGTAAGGGATATTACGTCACGCTTCGAGCAATACAAGAAGAAGATAAAAAATAGGGATTAAGGATTAGGGATAAGGGATTAACATTCCTGCGGTATATATTCCTAATATTATGCGCAATTCGTTAATCCTTAATCCCTAATCCTTAATCTCTAATCCCCAATCCCTAAAACAGTTTCAGTTTATTCTTTCTCGCTTCTTCCAGAGAAACTGTTTGCAGTTGTGTTCCCCGGCTCTTTTCGCACAACTGCCGATACTTCTCATGCAGTTCTTCTTCCAGCTCCTCCTTTGTCTTAGGATTCATCAGCTTGGCTGCTACTGTAGCATTCTGTGAAGCGTCCTTCAGATGGATTACGGGAGCATGATAGACCGGAGCAATTTTTAGAGCAGTGTGAAGCGGTGAAGTTGTGGCACCACCTATCAGCAGAGGAACGTCCAGACCTGCCTTTTCCAGCTCAATGGCTACATGCACCATTTCATCCAGCGAAGGGGTTATCAAGCCACTCAATCCTATCATGTCTACCTTTTCCTCTATGGCATGCTGTACAATGGTTTCGGCAGGCACCATGACGCCAAGGTCCACTATATCGTACCCGTTGCAGGCCATTACTACCGAGACTATATTTTTGCCAATGTCGTGCACATCACCTTTCACCGTAGCCAGTAGTACCTTCCCGGCAGCAGTCGCACCTTCTTCTTTCTCCGACTCGATTACGGGCTGGAGGATGGCAACCGCCCTCTTCATGGTGCGCGCCGTCTTCACTACTTGCGGCAGGAACATCTTGCCTGCCCCAAACAAGTCGCCGACATGATTCATGCCTGCCATCAACGGACCTTCAATGATAGAAACAGCTTTGGGATACAGCTTCAACGCTTCGGCAAGGTCTTCTTCCAGATAATCGCCGATACCCTTTGTCAAGGCGTACTTCAACCGCTCTTCCACAGGAGTCCCCTCTCTCCAGGCAAGTTGGGAATGGGCGGCAGCCTGCCGCTCTCCTCCAGAAGTTTTTGCCGCCTCTGCTTCCGCTTTCAAGCGTTCGGCAGTTTCTATCAGGCGCTCAGCAGCATCGGGACGACGGTTCAAGACCACATCCTCTATGCGCTCCAATATATCAGCGGGAATATCGGTGTAAAGAACGGAGGCAGCCGGATTGACGATACCCATATCCATGCCCTCGCGGATGGCATAGTAAAGGAATACGGCATGCATCGCCTCGCGAATGTAATTATTGCCGCGGAAAGAGAAGGAAAGGTTACTCACTCCTCCACTGACATGCGCACCGCAGATTCTTGCGTATCCATCCGGTGGCACGGATAAAGTCTACAGCATAATTGTTGTGCTCGTCCATACCGGTTGCCACGGCAAGTACATTCGGGTCGAAAATTATATCATGGGGATTGAAACCTATCTTGTCCACCAAAAGACGGTATGCCCGTTCGCAGACCTCAATCTTACGTTCGTACGTGTCTGCCTGCCCTTTTTCATCAAAAGCCATCACCACGGCTGCCGCACCATATTGCTTGATGATACGCGCATGCTCCAGGAATTTATCTTCCCCCTCCTTCAAGGAGATGGAGTTGACGATGGACTTGCCTTGCAGGCATTTCAATCCGGCCACAATCACTTCCCACTTAGAGGAGTCTATCATGACGGGAACACGGGCAATCTCCGGTTCCGAAGCTATCAGATGGAGGAAAGTCGTCATCTCCGCTTGAGCATCCAGCAGTCCGTCGTCCATATTTATATCGATGACCTGCGCACCGTCCTCCACCTGCTGGCGGGCAATGCTGAGCGCCTCGTCATATTTCTTTTCATTAATCAGACGCAAGAATTTGCGCGAACCCGCAACATTGCAGCGTTCACCCACATTCACGAAGTTATTTTCCGGCTTCACTTCCAGAAGTTCAAGCCCGGAGAGCCAAAGATTTTCCGGTCTGGGAGCCGGCTGATGGGGCGTTGCACCGGCAATCAGCGAGGAGTACTCGGCAATGTAGCATCTGTCGTTCCGCAACAGCCACCGATAATATTCACCAATCCCTCATGGATATACTCTTTTACTTCATGTGCCATATCGGCAGGGGTCTGGTCGTATGTGCCCAGGCTGTTGGGCAGTCCGGCGTTGGGATAAGCGCTGATATAATAAGGTGCACGGGCAGCAAGCTGCTCCAGGAAAGGTTTCAGCTGGCGGGCGCCAAAGGAGCAGTTCAGCCCAACGGAAAAAATATCGGCATGCTGCACGGAGGCGAGAAAAGCATCCAAAGTTTGTCCCGACAGAGTACGCCCTCCAATATCAGAAACAGTCACAGAGAGCATCAAGGGTACATGAACTCCTGCAGTTTCCATCGCCTGCCCGGCAGCAAAAATAGCAGCCTTGGCATTCAGCGTATCAAAAATGGTTTCTATCAGCAAAGCATCCACACCACCTTCAAGCAATGCTTCCATCTGCTCACGGTAGGCATCGGCCAGTTCATCGTAGCTCAAGGCACGAAAGGCCGGATTGTTCACATCGGGACTCATGGAGCAGGTCTTGTTCGTCGGTCCTACGGAGCCTGCCACAAAACGGGGTTTGTCGGGAGTAAGAGAAGTAAACTCATCCGCCACTTCGCGTGCCAGGCGCACTGCGGCAAGATTCATCTCACGCACATAGTCCTGCACATGATAATCGGCCATACTGACGCGGGTGGAACTGAATGTATTTGTTTCGATAATATCCGCACCTGCCACCAGATACTTGCGGTGAATGTCTTGTATCACATCGGGGCGTGTCAGACAAAGCAGGTCATTGTTACCTTTCATCTGTCCGGGAATCTGCGAGAAGCGTTCACCCCGAAAATCTTCCTCTGTCAAGTTGTATTGCTGTATCATGGTGCCCATTGCACCATCCAGAATAAGGATGCGCTCACGCACCAAACTACCAAGTTTACTCATATTATCTTTTAAACATACGCGCCATATCGCGTTTGTCATCTTTTTCCTTCAGCGATTCGCGCTTATCATATTGCTTCTTACCTTTGGCAAGTGCCACCACAAGTTTGGCCAGCCCTTTTTCATTAATAAACAAGCGCACGGGAACAATGGTGAAACCCGGATCTTTCGTGCCGCGCATCAGTTTTTCAAGTTCCTTCTTATTCAACAAAAGCTTGCGCTCCCTGCGTGCATTGTGATTGTTGTACGAACCATAGAAGTATTCGGCCACATGCATGTTCTTCACCCACAATTCGCCGTTGGCAAAGTAACAGAACGTATCGACTAAGCTTGCTTTTCCCAACCGGATGGACTTGATTTCCGTGCCCGTAAGCACAATGCCAGCCGTATAGGTGTCCGTCAGTTCGTAATCGAACGTAGCACGCTTATTCTTTATATTTACAGGAGCTTGTTTCATAACATTTATCAGTTTAGCACTACCGTCAGCTTATTGAATATCCATTCGATGGCCACCGGACAAGCTATTAACAAAATAGAAGAAAGAATGGTGAAACGCAAACGGTCTTTTTCCGCTATCTGCATCACCTTTTTGCTTCCTTCCCACACCACATACACGATATAGAATTGGAGCAACAGAGCCATAATGCCGAAATCAGGCAATATGCCGATAACAATCCGCAACATGAACACCACTACCAGTGCATAACCTGCAAACTGTTGCGCCAAAGGAATATCACTGTCCAGCATAAACATGCGGACACGCAACCCATTGATGAGATAGGCTGCCAAAAAATATCCTCCAAACAAGGATACAGCCACCGCACAGCATTGTGTCATGGCATATTGAAAGCTTTGCGGCCCATCCCATCCCATCTTCATCAAAGAGCCGATGAAAACGGACAACCCGCATAAACCAATCATAGGATAGACAAAAGTAGTAAATACTTTTCGTCTATCCTCTAAACTAATTTCCTCCCAGGCACGAGCCGGAGAGGAAATCAGTAGTATTGCTATATGAAATAAATCTTTGTAATTCAATATCAATTTATTGATTAGTAGATGCAATCTTGTATTCTATAGTATATTCCGTATAATTTTCCGGTATTTCTGTATTGTTGTTATTACCACTTTCATGAGACTTAATAACTAACTGAGTAGGAAGATTTCCTGCTTTTTCTTTAAATTTTTCTAAAGCATTTTTTATATCATACCCATACCAATTAGAATAATAAACATCCGTTTTATCATCAGCACCTTTATCATGACGCAGATAGAAAACAAGGTCTTTAGCCCCAGCTTTAATTTCGTCCAGCACACAAGCCAAAGCTAATTTATGCATCTTAAACTTATCGTTGTCATTTTGTAATCTCCAAGCTATAGGAGTTACGAGTATATCCTTATTATATAAAAATGGCTGAACTGATCCATTTTCCAATTTCAAAGTTATCACCGGTGCTGTTTCCGGTGCATCAACAACCAAACTTTCTGCTGTCATTGAAACAACAGCGTTTGCAAAAGAAATAGGCTGAAAATTCTTCAAAGTGAAGTTGATAGTTTTAGATTTTTCATTTGTCTCAGGTTCTATGCTCTTTCCTAATATGATTCCCATTCGAGAATCAGAAATCTTCAAACTGTAATTTGCCTCAAATTGATTAACAGAGGCAGGTGTCGGTTGATAAGTGTTACCTGCAGCATCTTCAAAAGAGAGGAATCCCATATAGTTATTCACTAAAACCATACCATAAATGTCATCATACTCTCCATCATCTGAATTCAGACACGAAGTAAACGAAATGCCCATCAACAATGTCAAGGCAACCATCAAGAATTTTAATTGTTTCATCTTTCCTATAAATATTAGAGTTTGCAAATTTAGATAAAAGAATTGAGTAATATAATACTCTCCTCGTTTTTTCATTGTTTTTAAGATTAAATGAAAGATTAATCTAAATACTGCATGTCACAGTGATATTTAACATTTATATCAGTTAATCCACACTACACAATCTTGGCAAACAGCTCCAAATGTTCATCCACATAGCCGGCAACCAAAGCTGTATATTCCTCCTCCTTTTCCAAAAATTCATCTTCCAGTTCATCGAAAGCCTCATATTGCTCGTACATTGCCATAAACTCCTCGTCTGTGCGTTCACGTTCCAAGTCGTCACGATGGCTATCGTATATTTTCTTGGCAGCATAAACCAACTTACTCAAATCGCCCACTCCCCACAAACGCATCACTTTGGCAAACGGATTGTCGAAAATATAACCGCCATAACCATTTTGAATCAGTTGGCAGAAGCCCCCTTCCATCACTTCATCACGGAATATCTGATAGGCCAACAAAGAATGCTGCTCGCCGGAGAGCAGGGGCATCGTTTTGGCGGTAAGTTCTTCATCAATTACTTTCTTATAAACATCGGTAAATACGCCGATAAATGCATCCATCCCTTCGTCGGCAGCCTGTCGCAGTGCCGCATCTGTCACTTCTATCATAATTTGTATATTTATCTATTTATGCCGCAAAGTTAAGGGTTTGAATGAATAATTACACATAGAAAGGCCGAATAGTTCGAAATCAGGCCAAGAAAAACTCACCTCCATATCAATTCCATGCCCTCCGTGTCTTCTCCGTACCTTCTCCGTACTTGCTCCGTAGTCTATAGGTACGGAGCAAGTAGGAGAAGTACGGAGAAGACACGGACAAAGTACATACCTCCCGAATACACACCCTTTCACCCCCCAATACAGCACCGCTGCTTAAAGTCAATAGTTACACATCGAAAATCAGAATATCTACAACGACTTGCCAAAAGCCCACTACCTTTGCCAACAAGAAACAATAAAATCTGAAAAACATCCATGAAAAGAAATCTTGTCTATTTATTCATACTATTGCTATGCAGTTGTTCGTCCCACCCGTCACTGGCACAACAACCCGAAGAAGAAACACCGGAAAAAGCTCCCGAACAGCCTACGGAAGAAAAAAGCGATGAGGCTACGGACTTATCCGGACAACCCGTTGGATTTGCCACCACCGGCATCACTCCCACCGGCGGAGAAGGGGGGAAGCATATAACCGTGACCAGTGCAACCGAACTGGCCAATGCGTTGAAGAAACCGGAAAAACTCACCGTATATATAAAAGGCACCATCAAGGTGGACAATGTAATATCCGTGCAAGCCAGCAACAAAACATTGTTGGGACTTCCAGGCTCCATACTGACAAACCCCAACCGTACTAAAGATACTTCAGGAATCCTTTATTTCAAATCGGGTTCCGACAATCTGATATTGCGCAATCTTACCTTCAAAAGCGCAGGAGCTTATGATACGGACGGACGTGACAACCTCTGCATTGACGGTACCACAAATATATGGGTAGACCATTGCGACTTCCAAGATGGGGTAGACGGCAACTTCGACTGTAAAAACGCATCAGACCACATAGCCGTCACCTGGTGCCGCTTCCGATACCTCATCGAACCGATGGCCGGAGGTTCAGGCGGTAGCAACGACCACCGTTTCTCCAATTTATGGGGAAACAGTGACAGCCATACCCAAGACCGGGAACGCCTGAACACCACCTTTCAATACTGCTGGTGGGATGAAGGATGCCGCGACCGAATGCCGCGCGTACGATTCGGGAAAGTGCATATAGCCAACTGCCTATACAGCAGTACTGCCACCAGCGGTTGCATAGGAGTGGGTTATGAAGCCGATGTATATGTAGAGAAATCTGTCTTCACCAACATAAAGAAACCTCATAAAGTATATGACGAAAGCGGGCAAATACGTTTTGACGGATGCAGTTTCCATAACTCTACTGTTGACAAAGGAACAGAAAACTCGTTCACACCTCCCTACATCCTTGAAGCAATCCCTTTGGAAGAAGTTGAAAATACTGTCAGGACACATTCCGGAGCTACACTGAATATAAAAGAAACAGACTAACTGCAAACTCCACTTTGCATTCCGCAGAAATTCAACTTCTTATTACTTCTTTTTAATAAAAAAGTCAAATTGAACAGTTGGCAGAAACGGGGAAAACAACTAACTTTGCGCCCGACTTATAAAAGTAGACTACGTTTTTTTTAATTATATCACTTAAAAAAAGAGCTAATTATGACTTATTCACACGAAGTGGAACACATGTGTGTTGTGAAGAAAGGTCCTAACCACGGACCGGCTCCTATTCCCGAAGAAGGTAAATGGGTAAAAGCTAAAGAAATTGTTGACATCTCTGGTCTGACACACGGTATTGGCTGGTGTGCTCCTCAGCAAGGTGCATGTAAATTAACCCTCAATGTAAAGGAAGGCGTTATCCAGGAAGCTTTGGTCGAGACTATCGGTTGCTCCGGTATGACTCACTCTGCTGCTATGGCATCAGAAATCCTCCCGGGAAAGACTATCCTTGAAGCATTGAACACTGACCTCGTTTGCGACGCTATCAACACAGCTATGCGCGAACTCTTCCTGCAAATCGTTTACGGTCGTACTCAGTCTGCTTTCTCTGAAGGCGGTTTGATTATCGGTGCCGGTCTGGAAGACTTGGGTAAAGGTCTGCGCAGCCAGGTAGGTACACTGTACGGTACTTTGGCTAAAGGTCCTCGTTACCTGGAAATGGCCGAAGGTTACATCAAGAATGTATTCCTGGACAAGGACGACCAAATTTGCGGATACGAGTTTGTTCACCTGGGCAAGTTCATGGATGAAATCAAGAAGGGAACTGACGCAAACGAAGCTTTGAAGAAAGTTACCGGTACTTACGGACGCGTAACAGCAGAACAAGGAGCAGTTAAACACATTGACCCACGTCACGAATAATATAAGGAGGAAAAGAATATGATTAGAGAAGTGAAATTTGAAAGTCAAGACCGTCGTATCAAGCAGATTATCGCTGCTCTGAACGAAAACGGCATCAAAGACATCGAAGAGGCTAACGCTATCTGCGAAGCTCATGGACTTGATCCTTATATGACGTGCGAAGAAACTCAGCCTATCTGTTTTGAAAATGCAAAGTGGGCCTACGTTGTAGGTTGCGCCATCGCTATCAAGAAGGGCTGCAAGAACGCTGCCGAAGCTGCCGAAGCTATCGGTATCGGTCTGCAGGCATTCTGTATCCCGGGTTCTGTAGCCGACGACCGTAAGGTTGGTATCGGTCATGGTAACCTGGCAGCTATGTTGCTGCGCGAGGAGACTAAGTGCTTCGCTTTCCTGGCAGGTCACGAGTCATTCGCTGCTGCCGAAGGCGCTATCAAAATTGCCGCTAAAGCAGACAAAGTACGTAAAGAGCCTCTGCGTTGTATCCTGAACGGTCTTGGCAAGGACGCTGCACAGATTATCTCTCGTATCAACGGCTTTACATACGTTCAGACTCAATTCGACTACTACACAGGTGAGCTGAAAGTAGTTCGTGAAATCGCATACAGCGACGGTCCTCGTGCCAAAGTAAAATGCTACGGTGCTGACGACGTTCGCGAAGGTGTAGCCATCATGTGGAAAGAAGGCGTAGATGTATCTATCACAGGTAACTCTACCAACCCGACCCGTTTCCAACACCCGGTTGCCGGTACTTACAAGAAAGAACGCGTATTGGCCGGTAAGCCGTACTTCTCAGTAGCATCCGGTGGTGGTACTGGTCGTACTCTGCACCCGGACAACATGGCTGCCGGACCGGCTTCTTACGGTATGACAGACACAATGGGTCGTATGCACTCAGACGCTCAGTTCGCTGGTTCTTCATCAGTTCCTGCTCACGTGGAAATGATGGGCTTCCTGGGTATCGGTAACAACCCGATGGTAGGATGTACAGTGGCTTGTGCGGTAGACGTGGCTCAGGCTTTGAGCAAGTAATTTAAGTTACTTAATACAGATAAACTCCTGTAATCCTTATGGTTGCAGGAGTTTTTTATTTGTGGTAACTTGACTTAGATAACAGATTGAAGCACCTTGCATCACTCATTATTTGGAGTGAATGAATGGTGAATCAGTAAGGAGATAACAAGATAAATCCTGCTTTATTTAAGTCCAAACAACTCATGTAAAGAGTAGCCAATTACCCCTCAAATCAAGCCATAAACAGGTTACTTTTGCAGCCGATTTGCAGCCGAATTTGCCATTCTTAAAAAACGGCTGCAAGAATTGGCATAATCAACTATAATACAATGCGATACACTCCATATAACATTTAATTTAAAATGGAGAAACATTGTACAATGGTTTACTTTTCATTAAGAGAAAGTAAGCAAAACAAAAAAGGTCTATCACCTATTGAGGTTTCAATCACCACTAACGGAAAGAGAATCTACTTTAGTACAGGTAAACACGTACCTGCTGCTGACTGGAACAAAGAGAAGCAAGCTGTAAAAGGCAAGAGTGAAGAAGCGCAGCTAATCAACGGTTATCTGATTCAACTACGGAATAAGATATATCAAAAAGAAATTGAGCTACTCCAAAAGGGTTATCTTATCACTGCTGAACTATTAAAAGAAGCTATCACAGATAAGGTGGAAGTCTGAACGAGAAGACTTTATTGGATGTTCTGAATGAACATAATACAGAGCGCAAAGCATGGTAGGTAAAACTGTTGCCCCTGCCACTTATTGGGTGTTTGAATATACAGGCAGACTATTCAAAGAGTTTATTCAGAAGAAATATGAACGTAAGGACTTATATTTAAGAGAGATAAACTTAGGTTTCATTCAAGGATTCCATGCTTACCTTTTAGGAGAGAAGAAGATGGGACAAAACTCCTGCACCAAGCATTTAAAGTTCTTAAAGAAGTTACTAAATTTAGCTGTCACCAACTCTTATATATCCTACAATCCTGTAAATGCTTATAAAGTAGAACGTGAACCCGTAGAAGTGGATTTCTTGGATGAAGAAGAATTGAGGAAGATTATTAACTTTGATACTCCTCTGCCACGATTGGAGCGTGCTAAAGATATGTTCCTCTTTGGGTGCTTCACTGGGCTTAGTTACATTGACATTAAGACCTTGACACCAGAGCACTTTGAGAAAGACAGTACAGGCAGAATATGGATTAAGAAGCGTAGAGTTAAAACAGGAGTTCTATCACGCATCCCCCTACTCCCTATCGCCAAACTGATATTGGATAAGTACAAGGGTGGAGAGAAACTACTCCCTATTCAAGACCCTGCGGACATCAACAAATATCTAAAGGATATAGCTATACTTTGTGGAATCAATAAACGGATTTGCTTTCATACTTCGAGACACTTTGACTTGCCTTTGTGTTTGAAAATGAACAGTTTGCAGAAATTCGTTTCTCGATAGGTAACGATTTAGAAACGAGCGAAGCTCTGTATTCTGTCTTGTTCTGCATTACATCATAAGAACGCTGCATCCTAAATGCAAAGGTACAATTTAATCCAGATGCTCACAAGTTCCTTCTGTTCTTTTTTATGATGACACTGTACAATGTTGATAAAAAGGTTAATAAGCGATAGAATTTTATCATTAGATGATAATACTCTCAAAAATCTTTTGTATATTTGCCAAGTAAAATGAGATATTAATACCAAGTTATACTGAAGTGAATCGAATAAAATTGGTTTTAGACAAGAAAGGGATAAAACAAAAATGGTTGGCTGAACAATTGGGTAAAAGTTTTAATATGGTAAATTCTTATGTTCACAATAGGACTCAGCCAAGTATTGAAACCCTTTATAAAATAGCTTCTATATTAGAAGTGGAGATTGATGAACTTCTGTCTCCAAGAGAAGATGTTGAAAAAATGAATCATATCAATAAGCAATAATATGGCAACTGCGACACAATTGAAAATGCTTGTAAAAAGTCATTTTGAAGATAATAACGAGAAATTTAATACTATCGCATTGCAAATTGCGGCACATGAAGCAAGGTTGGGGCATACTAATCTTGCAAATGATATTCGTAAAATCATAGATACTTCAAAATCAAGTAAACCCAAGCTAAAAAGCATAGACCCCAATCTACAAAGTTTGTTCTTAGAAATATATCCTCAAGAGCGTTTGTCCGATTTGGTTGTTGCTCCGCAAATAAAAGGTCGAATAGAACGAATTATCAATGAATTCACATCTAAAGAAAAACTGTTTAAGCATGGCCTTGAAAACAGACGCAAAATTCTGCTTTCCGGACACCCTGGGACAGGAAAAACCATGACTGCATCAATCATTGCGAATGAACTAAAAATGCCTATATATGTTGTCCTTATGGATAAAATTGTCACAAAATATATGGGAGAAACAAGTGCAAAGCTTAGACAAATATTTGATTTCATCGAAGATGTTCCCGCCGTATACCTTTTTGACGAATTTGATGCAATAGGTGGGCAACGTGGTAAAGATAATGAAGTAGGAGAAATGCGTCGTGTACTGAACTCTTTTTTACAATTTATAGAACGTGACCATTCTGATAGTCTAATTATTGCAGCAACAAATAATTTGGAACTTTTGGATCAAGCTCTATTTAGACGCTTTGATGATGTAGTTCATTATAAATTACCATCAGATAAAGAGAAAATACAATTGTTAAAAAACCGTTTAAATGGGAATCTGGGCAATGATGAAATTAAAGCGTTGTTGCCAGAACTAGAATCTTTAAGTCATGCAGAAATAAATCAAGCGTGTTTAGATGTTGTAAAGGCATCTATTATATATGATATTCCTATAAACTTTAATTTAGTTATTAAGACCATTAAGGAAAGAAAATCTGCATATCAAATAGAATGTGAATAATGGAAAGATACGAACATCTAGTAACGCCAGAACAAATAAAGGTGGCTATGAGTTATTCTCCAAGGAATGCCGGTGGAGACAACTCATGTATTCCCGTTAGAAACAGGACCGAACATGCAGCTCGTCTTCAACAACTTTTTGAAATGGCTCGTGTTGAAAATGAGAGAATTCAGGGAGAAATGTTAGCAGTTTCCTTGCCTGCAAGAACTGGCACATATTTAGAATTTGCGGGAGCTCCTGCAAATGATTTAATAACTAAAAGTTGGAAGATCAAAAGATGGGAATTAGACTCTTGAATATAAGAAATATTCCTATTAATGATTCTGATAACCAAACATTTGCTACAGTTTTTGTGCCCCATGGAAAAGAGAGGGAATTTATAAATAAGCTACAAAAGTATGCCTCTGAAGATACTCCATCAGGAAAGCCCAGAAATGACAAGCTTTTCAGAAGTATTGAATCCGTAAACATTGCCCTATTAAGGTCCTTATGGACAGACGACACATGCAACTTACCAGCAGAACAAAACGATTGGTATGAGGTCTGGATACGCATAAATGAATCCGTCTCATTGGAAGATCAACACCAGACATTTATAGATACATTAAACACCTTACAAATACGCTATAAAACAGACTCAATCTTAACTTTTCCAGAAAGGTCCGTCATCCTTGTTTATGCTAATAAAGAATCACTTACAAGTCTATTACAAAGTTCTGATCAAATAGCTGAATTTAGGGGCGTAAAAACGCTGGCAAGTTTTCTTCTTAATGAATATAGAAGCGAGCAACAGGAATGGATTGAGGATGTTCGCAATAGAGTAATAACAAATTCTAATAGTAATTCTGTTGTATGTATCCTGGATACAGGATTGAATAATGGGCATCCTCTTATTACAGATATTGTGCCAGATGAGAATTGCGCAACCGTAGTAGGTGAAGGTAATTCGGACCGGAATGGTCATGGAACGAATATGTGTGGTATTACGATATATGGAGATTTAAATCATTGTATTGCGAACAATAATCCTATTGTTATTGACAACCTTATTTCTTCTGTAAAATTATTACCGCATAATAATGCCAATTCCAAAGAATCTTGGGGCTATTTAACGGAACAAGCAATTTTAGTTTCTGATGTTATATTTCCACGAAAAAATATTTGTTATTGTATGGCCATTACAGCGGAAGATTGTGAGCATGGGAAACCATCTTCATGGTCTGGAGCTATAGACACAATATCATATAATGGTGGTGATAATGGCAAATTATTTTTGGTTTCTGCAGGAAATATTGGCCGCGTAAATGAACAAGATCGTGGTATTGTAGAACAATATCCAACGGGAAATAGTTTGCGTCCAATTCAAAATCCTGCGCAAGCATGGAATTGTATGACTATTGGCGCATATACATCTATCATTGCTAATAATAGTCCTAAATTACGAGGTTATGAGCGAGTTGCGCCAAGCGGTGGAATCAGTCCCTTTTCACGCACTTCGTTACTATGGAAGAAATCTTCATTGATTAAACCAGAAGTAATGTTTGAAGGAGGTAATTTAGCCATAACTGGAGATGCTCAATTTCCATTTTCTGCGGATGAAGAGTTACAATTGCTCACTACAAATAACAACTATCAGGTAAACGGTTATTTTGATGTAATAAATGCTACTAGTGCCGCTACTGCACTTGCCTCAAAATTTGCGGGAAAACTGCAAAACAAATACCCCAATTTATGGGCTGAAAGTATCAGAGGGCTTATTGTCCATTCTGCTAAGTGGACACAATGTATGGAGGAACAATTCCCTGTGCGGAATAGAACAGAAATGGAGCGAAGACTGCGTTTTTGCGGATACGGAGTACCGTGCGAAGACAGAGCGTTAAATAGTTATGGGAACGGGGTGACATACATTGCTCAGGAAACTATACAGCCTTTTATCAAGGAAAGAGGCAACAGTGCAGTAAAAATCAACGAAATGCATTTCTTTGAATTTCCATGGCCCAAAGAGATTTTAGAGCAATTAGCAGAAATTGAAGTGTCCATGAGAGTCACTTTATCCTATTTTATAGAACCTGCACCAGGAGAAATCGGTTGGAAAGACAAATATAGATACGCATCATGTGGCTTAAGATTTGATGTTAATAACGAAAATGAAGATCGTCGAGCATTTCAGTTAAGAATCAACAAAGCTATCGAAGCAGAAGAAAATGAAGAACGAGGAAAAAACGATTCTGCTCGTTGGACAATTGGAGCAGATAATAGAAATAAAGGTTCTATCCATTCTGATGAATTAAGGCTTACGGCTGCACAATTAGCAACATGTAATTTAATAGCAGTGTACCCTATTGGTGGCTGGTGGAAAACACGAACAAACCTGAAAAAGTATAATAACAAGCTTAGGTATTCTCTTATAGTATCTTTAGATACACCAATAGAGAATGTTGACATGTATATAGATGTAAAGAACAAGATTGAAACAATAATTCAGACACCGATTGAAGTTGAGATTCCAATTAACCAATGACAAAGTGGGGAGTTTAAAGCACCCCACTTTGTCATTGGTAATATGAATAATACAAGCGATTACTTATTGAGTGCTTTTTTAGATAGCATTTCGATGATATATAGTTGATTATTTTTATCAATATTAAACAAATTGTAAAGTTGAGCATTCACATCTCCATTGTAATCAATAAGACTATTCTCATCTGAGTAGTCCAACAAATCAGGAACTTTCTTAGCCAAAGAGGTCAAGGATTCGTCTGTAAGCAAGAAGGCAAAGCGGATTATTTCGCTTGTTGCATATTTGAAGAAGTTCTTTGCTTCTTGTTCGGTTACAAATGTTTTCAATGCTACGCGAGAGCGACCAAATGCACTATGATTATCCACTATGGCTATTTGATTGCTACGTTTTTGGCCTCCGGCATTGGCACTTGAAACAATGACCTTCCATTTGTTCAAGTGGTCAAGTCCTGTTTTAATGACATCTTTGTTTGCAATATACCATCTTGCCCTTCCACTCTTTCCCGCTTTGTCATTTGTAAAGAGTTTTATCTCTGATTCTGAGTTATAATTGTCCCCCTCGTGATATTCTCTCACAAGCGTGGGATTTTTCTCTACGAAATCACTTTCGATAGAAAACAAACTACGAGGAAGTATGGCATCATGCAAACATCCATACTTGACAATAGCGCTATTCAAAGAATCTGCAATCTCGCTATCAAGAGGATTTAATGAGAACAATTCTTCCTTAGGGTTGCTGGCATCAATTGACACTTCCTTTCCATTTTTAGAAAAGACATATCGGAATCCGTTACGATTCTTTTGCGTATCTTTCATCACTATGGACAAACCATCTGCAATACCAACTTCTTTGAAGACATCCATGGAGTCAGGGAAGAACTTCAATAAGCACAAATGTGGGTCATTGATTTGTGCAAGCCCAAACTGTTCAAGTCCTTTTCCCGAACGATGAATCCATCTTGCACCCGGATAGATAAGAGAAATGTATCGACCTAATCGGTCACTGATTGTTTGAAAGTATTGAAATATGCTCACGCTAACTTTTTGCCCATTGGAGCTTTCCTTTTGAGCCACGACTTCCTGATACGGCGGATTGCCCACTATCGCATTGAATTTCATATTCTTTATCCCTGTTCTTTCGGAAACAAATTTTTCCACTTGCCTGATGAAATGTTCCGGCTTGTTCTTGATTTGATTGATTAAGTCCTCGAAGTATCGGGTGTTCACCTTCGCTTTGCGGAAGCCGATGAGAGTACGCTTGGTGATGCTCTTAGCCATCGGAGTCTTGCAGATGACAAAGATGTTTTCTGCTACCACCTTGTCCCAAATGCGCTGTTCGTCCTCAATGCTTGACACCGAAAACAAAGAGTTTTTTACCCGTGTGCGGTAAATGCTATATGCCATGTAAAGAGGATACAAGCCGGACTTGGAGTTGATTTCAAGGATACGGGAATCCTCGGCAAACACATTGGCTGTCACTTCGCCGTGGTCAATGAAGCGAGGCTCGGACAATGTAGTTTCGTAGTTCTTCTCAAAGAAGTTGTATCCACCCAAGCAATCACCAAGGTGCATGTTCACCACACGCCACGGAGTAAGTACTGTTTCCTTATCCGGGTTGCGGAACGTACTGAAAATATCGGTGATGCGTTCTATACGTTCCTCCACACTCAGTTTGTCTGCTGCACGGGCCATCGCACGGATGCGCTTGCCTGCCGCGCAGAATATCTCCGGGTCGTAGTACCGCTTGAAACTGTTGAACTTCTGCTTGGTCACGCCCTTGGGCATAAACTCCTCCCATGACTGCGGGTCGATGAGCGAGGCGAAGTTGTCAATCGTTATCTCCTGGCTCTCGTCTCGCAGTTCTGCTCCATAGATGAGCAAGGGCATACGGATAGAGATACCGCGAAGAATAGATATGGCAGCCTCGCGGTTCTCCTTTTTCTTCTTCAGTTCCGCCAGCCGCTGTTTCTCTTCCTCTGTCAAGGGCTGCTTGTCCTTGCTGCGTTTCTTGGATTTCTTTTCAAGGTCTTCAAGTTCCTCGTATTGCTCGTCCGTCAGTCCCTGATTGTTGATGTCCACCTGATTGGTCTTGGGCATGGCCTTCGTCTGACCGATAATTTTCTTTAAGTCGTCAAACTCCTGCAATTCCAAGTCATTGAGCTTCATCAACTCGTCATTATACAGGCTCTTGTCCTCGAAACCATTGCGGACCACCCGCTCCACATAAACCTTTTTGAGCTGCTCCAGCATCCGTGGTACATCGAACTGCTTCATCTTTGAGCCTTCGATGGAGATAATCGGACAGAAGTTCAGAAACTCGCCCATAATCTTGCGGTCGTTACCGCTGGTCTTTCCTGCCTTTGCCGAAATCTTTGCTGTCTCGGCAATGACCTTCAACGTGCGGTCAGGAGCGAAGTCAAACACATAACATTGCTCCTTGACACGTCCGTTGATGGTGGCAGGTGTCTGCACACGGAAGATGGTCTGCATATAGCTTGATGCAGCGGTATTGTAGGAGCCGGATAACATGAACACACCCGTCCACGCCTTGACACTCACGCCCGTAGTCAAGCGTCCGCATGACAATGTAATCGTACGTGTGGAATCCGGGTCTCTGCCAATCGATTCCTCTACAGCCTTCAGTGCATCCTTGCTCTCTTCGTCCTCGTCACCTTCTCCGGCCACATTCACCACCTTGAAGTGTTGGAATACGGGATGCGATTGTAGCAAGGCACTCATGGCACGAGCCTCCTTCACACCTGGCAACATCCACAGCGTATGGCGAAAGATGTTTCGATATTCATCATTGGCAAACGGATAGCAACTCTCCTTATCATCTTCGGTCAGAAGATTCAAGAAGGCTTTGACATCCTTTTCGTGGACGAATGTCCCATTATCATTCACACGGAAGAACTCGCGGAAGTTGAAGGCCACATCCTCATCCACGAACTCATGGAGCAGCCGTCCGAGGTCGTAGGTGTAGATGTTCATCGTAGGCAATGAGGCGTATGGATTCGGATCACCGAAATGAGTCAAATCCCATGAGGCCTTTGCCAGCTGTTCCATCACATAGTCCCATGTGTAGATTTCTTCATCCTTGAAATCATCCAAAAGATTGAACGGAGTGCCTGAAAGGCGAAGGATTTTGGTCTTATCCTTGGTCAGTTCCAGCATCACCGCCTTGCCCAATTCCGTCTGCGTGCCTTCGTGCGCCTCGTCCACAATGATGCAATCCCATGCGGTGGCAAACACCTCATTATTCTTATCGAAGTTGCCACCCACCAGTTCCGAACCACGCAAATCCTGCATGGAGGCGAAATAGACATACTTACATTGACCACGCTTTGCCCTCGTTTCAAGAGAGGCATGACTATCGCCGTTGTTCTTGGAACCATACGCAAATGCCGGGCTATCGTAGAATATCTTGCCGAAATCCTCAAACCAACCGCTGTCCACTACCGGGCGATGGGTAAGGATGAGCGTTCGCCCGAAGTCCATGTCCTTCACCACTTGCAAAGCCGACAAGGTTTTGCCAAAACGCATCTTGGCATTCCACAACATCTGATTGCCTTTCTTGAACTGCTTTTTGGTCTTCTCAATGGCCTCGCGCTGTTCAGGACGGAACGCAATCGGGCTTTGGGCATGTGATACTTCCGCAGAAGATAAAGATTCCCGACCTTCCTTTACCGCTGCTATCGCCCGTTTGACCGTTTCAAGGTCAGTGATGAACCACTCATTGGCCTTGTTCTCGGTATCAAAGACCTTTTTCCTGATGCCGGAACGCTCCAGGACGTTATGTACTTCCTTGTCATTAAAAGAACACAAACCATTCCTACTATTGTGTATCGTCAGTTCCGTATAGAGTAGGTCGTATGCGATACCTGCCGTCTGCGTATATTGGTTGATGCGCTTCTTGGCGGATTCGTTGAGTGCCTTACTGTTGGGCGCAAGACCAAACACATTGTCATTATCACAGGTGGCCTCGCCCACCTTTAAGCAGCCTTTGTGCGCTGCATCGTTGATGCGGAACACATATATCAGTTTCAGTTTTAGTGAAGATGTGAATTTCATACTGCACTATTTTATGAGGTCGATAAATCGGATTCGTTTTCCCATCTTTCCCGTTTCGGGATCCTTTGCCCGCCAGTCCTTAATGAGGCAATAGGTGCCGTTGTGCCTGCGTATGTCATCTTTCGCACAACCTTCGCATTGGCTGACTTCCTCCCTCGTTCCGAACAGTTCATACACAAGTGTTCGCCGCTCACCGCAACTGTTCGGTACAACACCCTTCAGCCCGTCCATCTGCCACACGTTCCATGATATGATGTAGGCGATGTAGTTGATGGATTTGAGCAATGGCCGTTTTCCAAACTTCTGCTGGTAGTATTCGATAAAGGTGATGAGCATCGCTTCACGGGCAATCAGCAAATTGTCTCCCTGCCACTCGTAGGCGTATGTGCTCTTGTAGGCTTCCTGTGCCCACTCCAGCCATTCGCCGGAGGTTTCCGTATTCTCACCTACGACCCGCAGTTTGCGGTCAAGCAAACCTATGCGTTGCTCTAAGGGAATGGCCTCTCCGGTTGTGGTATCATAGCGGCTGACGATGTAGGGAGCCTCTCCGCAGGTTATCTCCAAACGATTGTCGCGTACATAGTCCTTCCAAGTCTTATTTTCGGGGAATACAATGTTGTCATCTGTGGATTTCCAGCGATGAACTCCATGTTCATCTGTGTATTCCGTATTGAATACATCCTTTCTTCCGAACCACGCTTCATCAATCAAGTTGTTCTGTGCGTTGCATATCCACGAAGGAGTGAAGACTTCCGCCATGTCACGGGAACGTGCTGTCTGGGTATTCCGGCTTTTAAGCACACGGGGCATGATGACATGACCGTTGTCCCCGGTAATCAGATGTGGAAGAATCGGATCTGCATATTGGTACCCTTCGCCAAGACTTTCATAATCAGATGTGGCCCAAAAGATATTGCGCTGAATACCCTCCCTGCTCATGGTATGGTCTTTGAGCAGGGTGTTCAGCAAATCGGGCGAAAGCCGAAAGATACAATCCTCCAATATGTCAACTTCAACGGGCATTTTCTATATGATTAAGGAGGTATCTCTCCGTAAGAGACACGTTGAAGCTGATAGTCAATAGTTTGAATAGCGTTTCACAAAACAAAATGGCTGTTTATCGATGATATAGAGTATTTTATCATCTGATAAACAGCCTAATTCTCATAAAAATGTGTACCTTTGCGTTATAGTTAGTGTCTCTTACGGAGAGAAGATTGATTTCGCAAAACAATCATTCGTCTTACATCAAATCCCTTAATATCTGTGTGTTCGCCTTATCCACGACAGAGTTGTCTAATGAAGTCAGATAGATTTGTGTCGTCATTTCCGAATCATGTCCCATACCTTCGCTGATAACCGAGATGGGGATGTTCTTGCTTTTGGCTATGCTTGCCCACGAATGACGGGCTACATACAGTGTTAATGGAATGGATAAACCTGCTAACTTGGCAATCTCTTTCAAGTTCTTGTTGGTACGATAAAGTGCATTCTTGTATTGGTTACGGTTGTCGTAAGGGTATTTTAGAATCGGGAGCAAGTAAGGGCTACCATAATCTGTTTTGTGTTTATCCGCAATCTCCTGCATACACTTCTCCCATTTGATGAATAGCTGTTGCCCGGTCTTGCGTCTTCGATAAGACAATATGCCGTTCTGCAAATCCTTCTTCTTCAGATGGGCCATGTCAATGAATGACATTCCACGGGTATAGAAGGAGAAGAGGAACATATCACGGGCGAAGTCCAAGGATGGGTGTAAGAACAAGTCAAGGTTCTTGATTTTCTTGATTGCCTTTAATTGGATTGCCCGTTTGACGGTCTTGTCAACTCCCGTATAGACGTGCTTGAACGGATTGCGATTGTTCGTCAGTTCCTTCTCTACGGCACGGTTATAGACAGCCCGCAATATCCGCATATAGAACGAGCTGCTGTTCTTGGTTATCCTTTTGCCGTGCAGCCATGCCTCATACATCAGCATTAGGTCCGAGTCTATTTCATCCAGAAGTATATCCTTGCTCTCCCGGAATTGCATAAAACTTCTAAGCGTAGCGTAGTAGGTTTCGGAGGTGCGATGCTTTCCCATTTGCTTGAGTCGTGCAATAATACCATTCATGAAATTGAGCAGCGTTTGTTCGTTGGCAGACTTTTGAAAAGCGGAAATAATATCGTCAGCGGCGTAACTTTTCTGCTTATTTTCCCAATGACTGACGATATTTTCCAATCGCCTGACATCCCAATTCATCCGTTCTTTAATGGATTGAAGATACACATTCCTTCCGTTGTTGGCGAGAATTAAGGTAGCACTTCTTTCGTCCCACTCATCCGCATAGATGCTGTAATTCGTCTTTAGCTGACGGATTACACGCTTATGGATGATTTGGTAATAGATTGTCCCTTCCTTGCTCACGGCTGTGGAAGGTCTGAACTTCACCTTGATTGAGGTCATACAATCAAACACGATTTATTTGCTCCCACTTGGCATACATCTCCCTCGAAAGTTCGACGATTTCACGGCTTAGTTTCACGAGGTCGATGGTCTGCCTCTCCAACTTGTAGAGCAATGCCATCGCCTTCTTCTCCGAGAAGTGGCAACGTAGTTCCTTCACAACTTGGTTGTAGTTCGTTCCGATGCCCCGGAACTGGGCGTGAAAGTCGGACAGCTTGGTGCAGTATTCCAGCATAGCCTTGTCCACCTTCAGCACCTTGAACTTCTGCCCGAAGAAGTGCGCCTTGAGAAAGACGGCCTTCGCGTACAACTGTGATTCCTCATACATCGTGAGGAACTTGTTCCATTCCACATCATCGAAGCGCACCATCACGCAGTGCGTTTTCGGGTTCAACATGGGATTCCTCCCGTACTTGCTGTTCTTCTTCATCTTGTTTTCTTATTTTAATTTAATGATTCTTTCTTGGTCTAATCTCTGATTAAAAACTTGGAAATTATCCGACTGCGGAGGATAATTCTGCCCACGGCGGTGCAAGGATTTTCAGTTACCGGGAAGCCCCGGAGTAACTGAAAATATATCTTGCTGTGTCTTTGAAGACACGAAAATCCTCCGCTTGTCGGATTGGTTTGTGAGTATAATGACTCATTTTGTGTATCGGTCTAACCGATGAAGTGTAGCCACTGACTTAATCGGTTAGACCGATTTTCTCTTAGAGCTTACGCCACTGCTCTATGTCTTCCCGATAGGTTTCAAGATGTAGACGAGTGAGGTTCTCGATAAGTCCCGAGGCACTCATGCCACGTCCTCCGAGACGGCGTACAATCTCGTCCAACTCATCGCGTACCTTCTCGCTGACAAACACGGGCTTCCGGTTGATAATCTTCGGAACTTGGAGATAGGTTGTGCGGTACTCTTCCAGCGACAACTTGCGCTGCTTGCTGCTGACACGCTTCTGCGGCGTGGTCAGCTCTTCCGATGTGATACTTTCTGACGACTTTTCCGCAACGCTGGTTTCTGATTCCTTTACAGCTGTTCCTCCGGGCTGTGCCAGTTCTTCCGGATCCAGACCGAGATTCCTGTAGAAGTCGTCCATAGACTTCTCACTGCGGGATTCTCTGCGCCCCATTCTGTCCACGATTTCACGAGCCTGCTGCTCACTGATGTTTGGTTCTCTTGTCATTGCCATAAAACAAATTATTTAAGTTATTAACTATGGTCTTGGTGTTCACCTTGACCGATTATCGGGAGCAAAGTAAGGCGCTTTAGTACAGTCAGTCAAACACTTGGATTCTCTTAGGCAATTTTGTGTAACTTTGCTTTGGGACAATAGGAACAATGGTGCAGACTTCACCGATTTGCTGGACACAAGGAGTAGAAAAATCAAAGTCTCATTTACGGGCGAACTTGAATTAAGGTCTTATTGAGATTGGGCTATCATCTTAAACGTGGAAGTTAGATGAAACAGAAAGCCTACCTATAAGGCTTATCCTGGCCAAGCTATACCATACCGATGCCAAAGGCTGCCAGTTATGAAAAAAGCATTGTCGGATGACGGATTATCCATTCCTTTGCGACAAAAGAAACACAAAAGGAAAGAATTATGGAAATAGTATCAATCGAGAAAAGAACTTTTGAGACGATGGTCGTCAAGTTCGACCAGTTCGTCCGCCGCATGGATGCCATCTGCCATCGGCACGGCGAAAAGACGATGAGTGAGTGGATGGACAATCAGGACGTGTGCCGGATGCTGAACATCAGTCCACGCACGTTGCAGACATTGCGGGACAACGGCACGCTTGCATTTTCGCAAATCAACCACAAGACGTATTATTGCCCCGAGGACGTGAAGCGCATCGTTGCTCATGTGGAGGACAGACGAAAGGAAGCACGCTTCAAAGGACGAACGATATAAACAATAAACAAAGTAGAATAACAATACCCACTAAATCCAACGTAACATGAATGAACTGATGACCAAAGACAACGAGTGGATCCTCCACTTCATGGGCAGTCTCGACCGACTGCTGGACAACTACGAGCGTATGACCGCCGACTATCGTCCGACATTGGGCGGAGAGCGTTTCTTCACTGACAAAGAAGTCTCGGCACGGCTGAAGGTCAGTCGCCGGACACTCCAGGACTACCGTAACGAAGGGCGAATACCCTACATCCAGTTGGGTGGCAAGATTCTCTACCGCGAGTCGGACATAGAGAAAATGCTGCTTGACGGCTACCGCTCCGCCTACCGACAGACCGCCACCTGATTTTCTTGAAGGAGCGCAGTTTGCCGTCTGTCCTATAACTTGCGGTAGCAAAAAGGAAAAGGAACGGCTTACAGATGAAGCATCAAAATTGCGCTTCATCTGTAAGCCGTTCCTTTCTTGTCTTTTGATTTCCCGTCAGTCGCTTGTTTCCGTTGCCGGATGCCCTACGAGCGTATGGTCAGTAGAGGCAAGGTTTTCGGGCTGAATACGCTCCGCAGGAGGAAGATTCTGGCCGAAACAGCTTTGCCGCCTGACCTTGCTTCTGCCATCAAGCCATGCGCTACCTTTGCATCCGAGCATCGGGAACGTGCGTCTGACGGGATGAACTCAATTATACCATCGGTTGCTTCCTCTGCCACAAGAAACAAGAAAAGACATCGAAGCACCTCTCATCGTTGCACTCAGTTTACCGATTACAAACTGTCTGAACAGCATAATCTTTTTACTGCGTATCCTGAATGCAATGGCCATAACCATTTCAAGGCTGTAAACGTCATAACTGACACCTTCGGGTTGCTTGACATACTTCATTGTGTCCACTTCGTTCAGTTCCTTGTTCTTGTAAATGCTGTGTATCGCTTTGCGAACATCACACGAGAATACCCCGAACAAGTCGGCAATCTCGAATTGCGTCATCCATACGGGTGCAGTAGCATACTCACCACACCGCATTCACTGATTGTAATGATTCCTCGTTTCATTGTACTTTCTTTGCTTTGTTGGACTTCTGTTCATTTCTTCTCTCCATGAGCCTATCCATATCTTCCGAGATCTTATCATCGGTCACCCGTGCATAGCCCTGCGTGGTCTTGATGTTCGTATGTCCCATCATCTTGCTGATGCTCTCTATCGGAACACCAGCCGAAAGCATCATGGTTCCGAAAGAATGTCTACTCGCATGGTAGCTGAGGTTCTCTTTCACACCTGCCAATATGCCTATCTCGTGGATGCAGTACCAAAGGCTGTCACGATTGGGTAAAGGGAATATGGGTTCTTCGTCATTGGTGGTGTTATACAAGGACAATATCTGCTCTGCCACCGGATGCAGCGGAACGAAGGATTCCACATCGGTTTTCTTTCTGTTGATACGGATGTAACGCCTTCCATCTGTAGTTGTCCCGATATGTGAGGGGTAAAGCCGCTTTACATCTACATACGACAACCCGGTGAAGGCGGAAAAGATGAATATTCTTCGGGTAAGTTCTTGCCGTTTCTCCGGCATGGGCTGTTCCATTATCCTCTGTAGTTCGGCTCTGCTGATGTGCTTCAACTTGTGGTCTGGCTTTTTCTCGTATGACACGTCTACAATGGGATTGAAGCGGATGATTTCTCTATCCACGGCAATGTATATCAGTCTGTTCAGCCAAGTAAGGCAATGATTGATATGGCCTGTACCACAGCCTTTGGTCTTCAGATAGAGCTTGTAGCCCCACCCGAAATCCTCGGTGATGTCCTCAAAGGCAATGTCACGCATACCTAATGAAAGGAGGTATTCGTGCAGATAGGCTTGTGAGGACTTGGACTGACGATAGGAAGATGTGGAGTCTATCACTTCCGCACGGATCCGCAACCGTTCACGTTCTTCTTCTCCTGCTTTCATGAGTGTAGTGGGGATGGTAGCTACACATGTTATCTCGTTTTTCAGCATTTCTGCTGTAACCAGACCTGTCTCCTTCAACATCTTCTCGTAAGATGTTTCTATTTGAGTCCGTAGTGCGATAAGGAGATTGTTAGTCCGTGTTTCTTTGACCTCACCGCTTTTCGCGTTCCAGTTATCCGGATTGCAATAATAGCCCGTGGAGAATACGCTTTTATTTCCGTCAATGGTAATACGGCACAGAATGGCAGTAGTGCCGTCCGCCTTGACTTTCCCACGGTTGATGTAGTATAGAATTGAAAATGTGCTTCGCATAATTGAATTGTATTTAGTGATTAGAGTATAAGTTTCAAGTCCTTTGTTGCCTCGATGTACTTATCCATGTCTTCAAAGAGTTTCTTCGGGGTCACGCGGGCATATACTTGGGTTGTTCTTATATCGGAATGTCCCAGCATCTTGCTGACGGTTTCAATGGGTACTCCGTTTTCAAGAGTCATGAGGGTAGAGAAGGAATGCCGACCCATGTGATAGGACAAGCGGCCCTTGATTCCGGCTTTCATCTTGATGCTTGTCAGACACCACTTCAAGGGCTGGTACTGGATTACGGGAAACAGTGTGTCCGTGTATCGTCCTTATATTTCTCGATGAGGGCAATCGCTTCCGGCAAGAGCTTGACACGGCAGAGCTGCCCGTTCTTGCCTCTGCGGTATTTCAACCATAATGCACCATTGTCATCCCGTGAAAGGTTGTCGGGAGTGATAGCCACCACATCCACATACGAAGTCCCGGTATAGCAGGCGAAAAGAAACATATCACGGACAATGGAATGCACGGGGCGGCATCCTTGAAGATCTATGTCACGGATTTTCTCAAAGTCCTCTTTGCTCAATGCCTTTGGAGGTGTTTCTTTCTGCTTGGGCAGTGGGTAGTGCTCGAAATAGAATTTGTCCGCGTGTCCGTCCTTGAATGCCATACGACAAATCTTCTTCAGTATCGCCAGATAGTGGCGTACGGTCTGCACACCCAAGCCCTTCTCGATTACAATGAACTCTTGGAACTCCCGGATGAATTGCTCATTAAGCTGGCAGAAGGCAAGGTCGGAAACCTTAAATCGGTTGCTGACAAATTCACCAAGACGTTGCCGGGTATAGATGTAGTTCGGCAGTGTGCGGTGGGAGACATCTATACCCACACGAGCCTTGATTTCCTCAACGTGTCGGTCAAAGAGGGCCAACAAGGTCATTTGTGTCTCCTTGCTGCCTTGGAACACATCCTTAACTGCGGTTGCATCGAAGTCGGTCTTACGCTCCATGAGAGTATTGAAGGCAGAGTTTACTGCCAACAGTAGTTTCTCGATTTTCGCATTGACCTCCACCGCCTCCCTGCTTTTTCCATTCAACCGACTTTCGCGAGCATTCCACAGTTCGGGAGTGCAGGAAAGTTTGCAACTGAACTGCGCCATCGTGCGGTTCACGGTAATCCGGCCCATTATCGGGGCCTTGCCCGATTTGTCCAGTCCGCTCCTTTTAAGGTAGAGCAACACCTTGAATTTTTCTACTTTCATACGCTTATATTTTTAGATGCAAAGTTACTTGCCATATAAGCGTTCCTTGATATGCAAAATACTGTGGATGAACGCAAACAAAACGGTGAGGATTTCTTTTCATTGCTTCCCGTTACCTATCCTTGTTTGGTAACTGCCCGGCAAACGATGTGGTAACTGAACAACCTCAATATTCCGCTTTCATTTGCTTTTTCCACATTTGGCAAAACACTGAAACTATGCTCATTTCAAACGACTTACGTTTTATCTTCACCTGTTCGCTTTTCCTTGCTTAACCATTCACATCCCATACTTCTAGGCACACATTCGCAAGTACCGTTACTTTAGCTAATAACATATCTCTGGAAGTCGTTTCTAAGATGTTGGGACATACCAATACACGAATGACTGCCCACTATGCAAAGCTAATAGACAAGTGCATAGGTGAACAAATGGATAAACTTATGGATACGTTCACAGGAGATTCTGATTACTAAGGCATATCCTATCCACAAATTCCTCACTTGCAGCAAATGCAGGTGAGGATTATTTTTTAACTTTGCCTTAAACTAATGATTATGGAGAAGCTAAAGGAAGATTATATAAACATTGACACCCGTTTGGAATACATGGAAGCCATAGCCGTTAAATATGTTCCAGACGTAGATATAGACCCAGCCACAGGAGAAAGATACGTCTGTGGCACTACCGCCTTACCTCTATTCATAAGAAGATACAATCAGAATAAACTATATGGCAACTTCACATACGGAGATTATATAGCCAATGAGGACATACAAAATACTTTAAAAGGTTTGGGAGTTGATATAGACAAGTTCTGGTTTCTACTTCTGTTCATCTTTGATTATACATGTGGCACGTGCTTGGATGGAATGAAAGCTACAGGCATTGGAATAGAACAGCTCACCAAATTCACCAAAGCCATAGCTGACAACCATAAGGAGATTAACCAATTTGGAGTAAGTTTTAAGAAACCTATCACTATATCTGTAAAGGTAGAGGGTAAGCATCAGATAGTAATTGATAATGCCAATGCAATAGGTTACTTAGCTACTACCATCGCCAATAACCTAAAAGAGATAGAGGAACACCCTTGGATGCAGAGCCAACAAGTCAGCATAAGCACCCATGCAGAAGAAAAGGAGTCCGTTCAGATATGGCTGTTCTATAAGATGTTCAATGACTTCTTCAATCTATCTCCATATAACAAGCAGTTTAATGTCAGACAGAAGAAAGGAAGCACCATATCACTTAGTAAGACATTGCTCATATCAAAGCTTATCTACTTCACCAAACTATCCAAACATAGTAAATTCTCAGATGATGAAGATGTTTTAAAAGGCTACATCAAGCAATATAAAGACAAGAGAATTGATACTGCGAACAGCATATATTTCTAATAAACATCTGATAATTAATACAGTCCTGCTTCATACCATTAAGAGGGTACATGAAAGCAGGACTTTTTTTCTCTCTTTTAATCCTGCCATTATATCCCATCTTTGCACCGTCAAAACGATAGCGGACGAGCTACCAATTAAGAGGGAAAGTAAAACCACTCATTAATTTCTCTCTTTTAATCAGCCCAGAAGCAAGTAGTTTTGCAACGTAATCAGATAACCAAGTGTACATAGGTTTGAGGGTTACACTAAATGAATAACAACAACTTAAAAGATTAAAACTATGAACGAATTAGTAAATGTAAAAGCTGAGAAAATTAATAATGAAATTGAATCTTTAAATCAGAATGAAATCATGGAAGAAGTAAAAATGACAACCGCAGAGACTAAGTTACAAGCAGTAGAAGAAGCCCGTCAGAATTTGATGAAAGCCAAGAGCGTGCTTGAAGCCAATAAGGATGCAGAAGCCAATATTAAGAAATCTGCACTGGTTAATGTAGGCAAGGCTGAAACTGCATATCTTGAAGCACTTAAAAAGGTAGAACTACCAACTGCTAAAGTAGAATTGTGGAATGAAAGCAAGAACACAAACAAACAGGTAGTCTTTACTAAAGAGGAAAAGGAAATCATCATCGCTACATCTGTTTACAGCATGGCAGTAAGTAAGGTAAACCTTGAATGTGGTAAGGATTTGATAACCAATGAACATTTTGATAAAGTTCCTCTCTACATTACAGAAGCCGCCCTGTTTTACAATGCAGACATTGAGCTGAAAGACCTTAACGGAAACATTGTACCTAAAGGCACTCCCAATGTTTACGTACCTGTTGATACAGCAAACGGATATTGGCAATGGGCAAGCTACCATGAACACAACCTTAATGCCATAGTCAAGGACGACACCAAACTGACCATAGAGAATGTAAGAATTAAAAAGTTTGATTCTTTACAGGAGTTTGGCAAGTACAGAGGAGTGAACAATGTGTTGAGCAGAGGTTTCAATGGATTGGAGAAGGCTGGTAATGCAGCATTAGCCACTCAACAGGAGTTCTTTAACAGAGTGTTCCAAAAGGCATTGGAATTGAAAGCAAACATCAGCGTAATCACCAAATACTATAATTTTGGTAAGACACTAAGTTTGAAAGTCTGGAATAGTGCCATGCAGGGAGTTTGTGAAGCCAAACTTGAAGAATATGACTTGACAATAGGAGATACAATTATCAAGACTTTAAGCGACATGAAGATTTCTAAGGACACTATAAGACATCGCTACATGATTGATGCAATTACCCAGCTTGCCAATTACGCACCGAACGGTGAAAACAAGAAGATTGGGTTGGATGAAACTTTAAGTACCATAAAGACATTGAATGAGAGCAGCATTAAAATTATAAATGAAGTAAAGTCAGACCATGTGAATACCATTTATTCTGAGATGCTTACCCAATATCTAAAGAATCATGGAGTGATTAAAGAAGAACAGGCTGCATAAGCCACTAACAGCAAAGCCCATGTGACAGGTGGGCTTAATTCTTAACCAACTAAATAATAAAACAATGAATCCATATATCATACAATCCAGTTCATATTTAAGCACTATCTACGAAGCAATAATTGCTAAGCAAGAAATACTAAGAGCTAAAATGCAGCAATACAATGATGTCAAGCTCTACTTGTTCAGTTTCATTCTTCCAGAATATAGTTCTAATGAATATATTGCAAATAGCCTCAAACTTTATAATGCGAATGAACTGTTCCCCATTATTATAACTTCCATTACATATAAGGAAGTTGATAATCCAAGAATAGCTTTCAAGAATGAGAATGGAATTATACACTTAGTCCTATGTTTTGAACATAACAAGGGAGATTGACAAGAAGCAGGGAAATGTGAGAGGTTTCCCTGCCTACTCAATACTTCTGAATTGTGGTCTTATCATTAGTTTCCCACTCATGGAATTACTATCTTTACAGTACTACAAGCAGATAATCCCACCACACAGATTGACGGACTTACAAACTATTCAGAATATCTAAAATGGAAGAATTTACTTATGAGCAGATAAGGGCTAAGGCTCTTAAACAGGGAGTAAAAGATAACAAGGTTCACATTGGATTGTGGGCTAATCTTAATAACTATCTAAAGACAAGGAGAAAGAAGAATGGAAAGGTTGCTACCTATTATATCTCATTGCAGAAGTTGGCTTATTAATTCACTGATATTTAAACTGATATGATAATTCATCTGCCAACAGGAAAGAAGTTTCACAACAGAAAGGAAGCCAAGATATACTTTGGAACTGCCTACTATTACAGGATGGAACGAGAGAAGAAAGATTTAATGTTTACCAATAATATTCAATCAGCTACTAATGAATATGAAGATACAATTAAAACACCTGCAAAACAGGACAAGTAACATTAGGCAGAATTATGCTACCATTAACAAGTCTATTGTAGATAAACTCAATCCACCCAATTTGTACAGGTTCTTCTGTCTGTCCTTATATAGAAACGACTATTATAAGGTCAGATGGAGAATCAAAGACTTAGCCAAACGAACTGGAGAGAAAGAGGACGCATTAAAGAACTTCAATAAGGATATAGAGGCAGTGCTGATTAGAAAGAGATATAGGGAAGCTATCAACCATCCTCTTATAGAATTTGTAATGAGGAGCATTTACTGCATTCCACCCATTGAACATCCCAACTTCATAACACTGTCCTACCTCTTTATGACAGTGGATTTGAATATTAAAGTGAAAGGATATTATATCAAGCTCCTATTAATAGCAGAGAACAACAAGATACTGCTTACTCCTAATAAGTTGGCTGACAAATTGGGAATGGGTAAGAAGAATGTAGAGAGTTACAATCTGGAATTATATAGTGCAGGTCTGTTAAGATATATACCCAAAGGGATAGAGCTTACTCCCAATGAACTATTATTAGACAACAACATAGCCAAACAGCGCAAGGAGTGGAATCCAACCAACTCAAAAAACGTGGTTAAGATAGCTTTCAAGTCCAAATAACAGGCAAGTAGGATTTTTCGTACTGTTTATTAATATATTAAGAGATAGTACGAATAATCCCCACTCTGTCTTATTCTGACTTTAGAAGCATCTAAAGTTGAATTTCTACGATAAGGGTAAGCAGCCCTTATGAATGCTACTTCGTAATGACAATTTTAAACCATCAGAGTAATGCACAAGACACCCCTACCCACATAAACACCCCCTCATAGCTCTTAAATAAAAAGAATGCTTTAGAAATGCAGTCTGATAGTTGGTAGGAATAAGCATTCTTATTAATCCAAGAGCAGGCACGATGCACTATTGCCATAGCTAACCAATAATTTACTAATGCTCCTCATTTCCTTTGAAAGAATCTTTAGGGAAAGACATAGGACAGCCTAAGATACAAGCGAAGAAATTCACTTGTGTTTTAGGTTTGTTCCTATTAAATCCATTCAATCAATAACCATTTAATTCAATTTCATTATGAGAGATTTAGTAATTATGCCAGCTATGGCACAGCGTAGAGAATCATTAAACATGGGTGAGTTTGCAGAAGAAGCAATCATTGTGGAAGAAGTAACAGCACCCAAGAGAGTAAACCATTTCATTGAAGCCAACACGCAGGAAGTAACCTTACAGCACTTACAGCAAGACTGCATCATTCCAAGTTTTGCATCAATGGAGGAAACCATAAGCCACCAATCCTTTATAGGTGCAGTAGTGGATGCAGCTAAGGATTACTTTCATGGAGAACAGTTTGATATGCCAGAGATTAGAATCTCACACCCTATCAATGGCAGAATACCAAGTGCATTAGGTAAGAAAGCATCTGAACTGACAGATGAAGAGAAGACTTTGTTCTATCAGAGAATGTGTTTCTGTTTTGAAATTCCATCCATTGTACATGATGAATACGGTAATCGTTTAGCGTTATCCATTGGTGGAGTGAGAGCATATAACGAGATTAACCTATACAGTAAGAAATCTGTTGAGAAGTTTAAAATCTTCATAGGATTTCGTAATCGTGTGTGCTCAAATTTAATGCTTACTACTGACGGCTTGCAGGATAAGATAGAAGTCCTAAGCGTACAGGAACTATATGCAGCAGCATTGAATCTGTTCCATGCTTACAACCCATCCAAAGACCTGCATCTGTTAAGGACACTTGGGCAGATGTCAATCTCAACGAGTGAGTTCTGCCAGATAATAGGCAGGATGAGATTATATCAAGCTCTTACACCCAACCAACAGAAACGCTTACCTCGTCTATTGTTGGGAGACAGTCAAATTAATGCGGCTTGCAGAGCATTCGTTTCTGATGTGAATTTCAAGAGTACAGGGGACAGCATTACAGGCTGGCAGCTCTTAAACCTGCTCAATGGTTCTGTAAAGTCAAGTTACATAGATAACTTCTTGGAGAGGAATCTTAACTGCACAGAGTTCGTACAAGGCATCCAACGTGCCAAATTAGGAGATAGTGAATACGCTTGGTTCTTGGGCTGAGTGGATTGTTGATTGACAGAGGAAAGGGCAGCTATTCAGTTAGTTGTCCTTTCTTTATTTTATGAACTATTTAAAACTACATAAATTATGGAATTACAAAATTCTCGTGAATACAAAGCTGCACAAGAATTAGAACGTGCGCTTAATGATATGAGTTGGAATCCAAAAAGATTTGCTGAAGGTGTAAGTCACTATCACCGCACCCTACAACAAGAGTTGATGAGAACCATTGTTGCAATCATTAAAATGGTAGGCGATGATAATTATGGCACAGACCTCAGAAATCAAGCATCACATGAATTATGCAAAAATATTATTGACAGTGGTGCATTGGATGATACATATCTGCCTTTTATCTAAGAGGACAGACGGTAATATTCAAAAGGACAGCTATTTTGTTAGGTGTCCTTTTCTATTTATACACTTTACAAATTCTATGACATTATGGATAAATCTAAAATTGAAAATGCTATCAATCATATCACTTCTTTACAAGAGAAATTATGCTACTGTGAGAACAATCTGCAATACATCAAACACTTGCAAGCACTTAAATATTGGCTGCACAAGTTTGATTCATTTTTGGATAGGAACAGTAGGCAGCATGGAGAGTATGCAGCAGTTTATGAGAGCTATTTTCATACTTGCTGTGGATTCTCATTCTACGATAGAGTATGCAATTCAATTCTTGTTTATGAATATGGCGATAAACCATTTTAATACTTGATATTATGGATATAGATTATACTGTTGGAGAAGTGGAACTGTCCTACAAACCAAAATTCAAGAATATATATAAGGTAGGCAGTTCTGAGGACGCATATAAATATTTACTTCCTACATATAAGGAGGGAACTATCTGTTACAAAGAATACTTCAAAGTTCTGTTCCTAAACCAAGCCAGCCAAGTTTTAGGCTACACTCTCATATCAGAGGGAGGAATTACTGAAACTTGTGCTGATGTAAGAGTTATTCTGCAAGCCGCATTGCTCACCAATTCAGTAGCTATCATTCTTGCACATAATCACCCAAGCGGTAATCTGAAACCAAGCAGGCAGGATATGGAGATTACTAAGCAGGTCAAAGAAGCTGCAAGACTAATGAGAATTACAGTTTTAGACCACCTCATATTAACAGATACAGGATATTACAGTTTTGCTGACAAGGGAGAATTATAATAAGGTAGAGGGCACTCAATTTTTAAGTTGGGTGTCCTTATCATATTCACTTCTGCTATTAGTGAATGTTCCTTTAGTAATCAGTGAGTTAGTAAATCCAACTCAGAATTAATATTCACTTCTATTCGTTTTATTATAAAACAGAACATTATGTCACTTAAATATTCAAGCACAACGGCAGACTATCTTATATGGTCTGATGCTATGAACCTCATTAGAAAGTTAGCCAAAGACGAGAATTATAAAATCTCACTTCTTATAGCTTTGGGATGCTTCACAGGATTAAGAATATCTGATATTCTATCTCTAAGGTGGAAGCAGATATTAGGTACTGACGAGTTTACAGTAATTGAGCAAAAGACAGGCAAGGTAAGGACTATCAGACTAAACCCACAATTACAACATCATATTAAAGAGTGCTACGAGCATATAAATCCAGTTGGAATCAATGCGCCAATCCTTATCAGTCAGAAAGGCACTATCTTCACGATTCAGAGAATCAATATCATTCTTAAAGAGGTGAAGAAGAAGTACAGGCTAAAGATTAAGAACTTTAGCTGCCATTCTCTTAGAAAGACTTTTGGTAGACAGGTCTATAATATGAACAGCGATAATGCTGAACTTGCTTTAGTAAAGCTGATGGAACTGTTCAACCATAGTTCTGTTGCCATTACTAAAAGATACTTGGGGTTAAGGCAGGAAGAAATCTTACAGACTTATGACTGTTTGAGCTTCTAATAATTGGGACAGGATTATTAAGATACATCTTTATAGTGGTCTGAATGGTTCTGTCCCAAATCTATAAAATATTGAGCTTAGATACATTTAAAGTCCAATCTTGGCAGTTTGGCATTTCAGTCTTATAGAAGTAAGTCAATTCCATAAGTTTACAGAGTTTATAACTATCTCAACTCTTATTAAATATCCCATTCAGACTATGTTTGAGAGCATAGAATTTACTATTAATCCACACTTCATACCTATTAATTTAGAACCTTTCATTATCTTTGCACCAATTCCAATGAACTAATGAGATAGGGAGTTGGAAGGACATATTTAACGAAAGGTGTTATTGAAATTATCTTCTGTTTCTTAGATTCTCGCAAAATTTAAAAACGGTACGAAGATGATAGCAATAGCACCCACACATTTGATATATATTCATCGCTTAGGTGAACTATATACCTTTTGGTGTGGGGCTATTGTTTTATCCGTACCAAAAGGCAATGCGAGAAGCCCAAGAAACAGGATAAGACAAATATAGCTTCCACACCTTTTTTATTTATAATTCATCATAGGAAGCAGGTGAGCGTAAATATCCTAATTATGACTAAAATGCAATATAATGGGGAAGACCCTAAATTATCAGAGTTTTTTGTTATCCTTATAGTTCTGGTAGTAATTGGAATAGCTGCATGGCTATTCTCCTAACAATTAAAAGACATACTATGAATATGTTTACCAGATTATTCTGTTCCAAGAATCATTCAACAGATGATGAAGCATACAATGTTGTTGAGAGCATAGCTAAAGCAAAACAGCTATATAAAGAGCTTATCAAACAAGCTCACCCAGATAAGCATCCCAACAATAAAGATGTAGCAGAGGAGCTAACAGCTATGATTAACAACAACAGATTCAATTACAGAGAACTCTTAAAGATTAAGGATATAGTAAATGATAAATTAGCTTAATATGAACATTGTCGATTTCTTTAAAAACTTACTCAATTCTTTAGTAGGTACTTCATTGGAACGGATGAAGTTAATAAATACCATGAATCAGAATTTTAAAGATAGCTATTGTTGTGGTGAATTAGATAGATTCTGCAAGGTATCTGTAACAATTGGAGATGTAAACTATGCACATGAAATGAGTGCATTCTTTTTAAGAAGTGGATTTAGAATATCAATAGAGAACGATAATAATTTAAAAGATTCTGAAATTAGAGAAATTTCTCAATATATATTATCAAACAAGCCTTTTATTAGGCAGCTAATGACTTTGGGATTTGACACTCTTTTGGTAGGTGGGAAGCACTCTAAAAAAGAGACTCAATATAGTTTAAAGAGTTATACACAATTGGGAGGTTTTTCATTAGAATAATTTATCATGTGGGACATTATAGACATATACTCAATACATATCAGTAGATTGTTCAACAGTTTGCACAATAAAGAACTTATTCAAGGATTAATTGCACAGACATTTACTATTGGTAGAAAAGAAATTAGTAAATGGTACTCTTCTAATAAAGCAATGGAGGAAACAAGAACCATAAAGCTTGAGCATAAGCTTCTTCTTTCTAATGGGAGAATGATAAAGTGCGATACTATATCTTACTATGGGAACAACTTATCTAAACTATTAGTCAGAGAGTTCGATTCTACATATGCCCACATTAAAGAATACAGAAATCAAGTAGAGTTTAGCGGTTCTGCAACGAAGAATGTCGCTCCTTATATTGAACCAGAAGAAAATAAAGGGCAATTAGCTGGAAGAACGATAATTTCTAATTGGGAGGACGATAAGGGCATAAAGAAACAGACTATCATTAAATATAATGATTTAGAGCATATAGTCTTATGCGATGCTTGGTGGAACGGAAAGAGAATAAAGAAAGAGTTTGAATACCAATATGACAGTCATAACAATTGGATAGAATGTAAAGAATACCATGATGGTAACTATGTGAATTTACATTTGTGTCAATATAAGTACAAGTAAACCGCAAATAGATTAATTCAAATGATACGGATAAGCATATTATTAAGTTGCATGATTACAATGATAGCTTGTAACTCTACAAAGCAAAAGGACACTCAAACTTCTACCACCATAGACAGTACTTTACAAGTCAAAGCTACTTCTATCTTAGAAAATAAACTAACTGAACTTAATGCCTTATCTGGGCAAGTTATCATTATGAAAGTTCAGACAGGACATATAAAGGCTATGGTTGGACTTGAAAGGAAAGATGATGCTAACTACCTACCTTGTGAGAACTTCTCCCAAGCACACGAATCAGCACTGATGCACCCTATATCCATATTGGCAGCATTGGAAACAAGAAAGGTGAAACTATCTGATATGGTAGATGTAGGCAATGGAATCTATTCTATACAAGACAGAGAACTGAAAGACCATAATTGGCATAGAGGTGGATATGGTGAAATCTCTATCAAGCAAGGTTTAGCTTCAAGTTCAAACATTGCTGTTTATAAAACAATGGAGAAAGCATTTAGAGATGATGCACAAGCATACTTCAATCTGATAGATAGAATGAGTTATGGTAAACCAGACTGCATCGCAGGAATAGCTAATCTGAAACCTGCATACTTTGTTACTCCTAAAGATAGCGGTTGGAGTGATACAGCTTTTGCATGGTTCTGCATCGGATATAATCAGACTATTACCCCCATACAAACACTAACCTTTTATAATGCTATTGCTAATAGTGGAAAGATGGTACAACCTCAACTTTACAAAGACAGTACAACAGTTATCAATCCACAGATAGCAAGTCAAGCCAACATTGACAGTCTGAAACAGGCATTGGAATATGTGGTAACTGATGGATTGGGACAACCTGCCAAGTCTGATAAGGTACAAATTGCAGGTGAAACAGGGACAATACAGCTTGAAGATGGAAGTTATATTGTAGAGTTCTGTGGTTACTTTCCTGCCAATGCTCCTCAATATTCTATCATTGTTTCCATCCATAAAGAGAGACTACCTGCAAGTGGTGGATTGATGGCAGGTGATGTGTTTAGGCAAATTACAGAATATATTTCTACTTACAATAAATATTTTAATTCAAAATGAGAACATTTAGATTAATTGGAATGACCTTGTTAATGGTCATGTTGGCTGTAAACTTTACAGCTTGTAGTGATGATGAAGATGAACAGACAATCATTGAACAAGCCAACCTTATAGGTAAATGGCAGTCCACTTGGGAGAAGATTCACAAAGTGGAGAATGGCAAAGAAGTGGTTACCTCTGATGAAGCATATACCAATGCCCTATTAGAGTTCAAAGCTGATGGTACTTGCATAGAGAGCCGCGTTGAAGGTGGATATACAGAAACAAGTCGCTGGTCTTTGAAAGACAATAAACTAACCCTCTCTTACAGTGATGGCTATTCTGATGTCCTTACTATCAATGAACTTACAGCTACTAAGTTGGTACTTGCCTTTGAGGACTGGGACAATCTGGACGATGGTAGCTTGGAGTTGGACGACATTACAACAACCACTTACAAGAAAATTGACTAATTGCCAAACTAATTTAAGACAGAGCAGCATTTGAGGGAACTCTTATGCTGCTTCTCTTTTATAGAATGTTCCACAACACCCCATTCGCAAGAATATAACAACCAAAGCATTGCTATTAAAAGAGGAATGATTACCTTTGTCTTAAACTCATAATCAAACAAATTATGGAATACATCAACGAATTTCACAAAGAATGGATAGAACGCACTCGTCAATCAATAGCCTCTTGGAGCAAGCGACCTGCATCGCCAGAAGAAGTAAGGAAGCAGCAGGAGAAGCTGAATCAACAGAGGGCTATAAGAGAAGACAAACAGAAGAACTGATAAAGTTTGCCAATGACAATGGTCTATGGATTGACTTATCACACCTCAACATTACTTATATGGATAGAGGTGGTGAGAATGAAGTGTTCCATGATGGTAATGTGTCTGTTGTAAAATTAAACAACTTTGAGTACGCAGGGGATGATTTAGAGAACTTCTTCATCCGCATTGCTGCACACAACAAGTTCTTTGGCAATGTGCCTTATCAAATGATAGGCTTCGCTTATAACAGTCAGCAGGAATTTTGCGCAGTTCTCGTACAACCTTATATATTAGCAGAACGAGAAGCTACGGAAGACGAGATAGCTGCTTATATGCAAGCATTAGGCTTTGAAATGGACTATTACGACGAATACCATAATTCGGATTATGAAGTGTTTGATGCAGTTCCCAATAATGTGCTTTATGGCATAGACGGAGATTTATACTTCATTGACACGCAAATTAGATTACGGTCTTAACTCCATTAGGAGTACTCTCATCTAAAGGGTAACGCATAGGCATTTGCCCATGATGCAGCCCTTTTTGATAATTCGTTCTTTTATTTACTAACAAGGAGTTTACCCATTGCTATTATAGCATTGATTAATAACAGCTTGCAAAGACTTACAGGGATGCTGTGTCGCTGCTTCTTATGGTATGACTGACACTATGGGTCGTATGCACTCAGACGCCCAGTTCGCTGGTTCTTCATCAGTTCCCGCTCACGTGGAAATGATGGGATTCCTGGGTATCGGTAACAACCCGATGGTAGGATGTACAGTGGCTTGTGCGGTTGACGTGGCTCAGGCTTTGAGCAAGTAAGTAGCAAGTAAATAATTACATAGAAAAAGAGGATAGCCAGCCGGCTATCCTCTTTTTCTATCCTATCTACCCACAATCGCCACCTTTATCACCCCCTCCAGCCTATTCTCAAAAATACGGTAGGCTTCGTCAATTTCCTCCAACGAGAAACGATGTGTGATAAGCGGTGTGGTATCTATCTGTCCCGCCGCTATCAGGCACAGTATCTCGGCACAATCGCACCCATCCACCCCATCGGTCTTGAAGACAAGATTCTTGCCATACATCTCCGGCAAGGGCAATAACTGAGGCTGGTCATAAAGCGCCACAATGGTGACGATGGCATTGGGACGGGCACACTCCCATGCCAAGCGGAAAGTATCTTCCGTGCCGGCAACTTCAAGTACGACATCTGCCCCACCATGGTCGCTATGCTTCCTCACAAAGTCTTTGCAGTTTTCCGGCCCAATGACCAGCACCTCCGGATAATGCTCGCGGACAAAACGGATTCTTTCGGCCGACTGCTCGCAGACAATAATGCGACGGGGCTTCTTCAGCATGGAACAAAGCAGGGTACAAATACCCGTCGGCCCGGCACCGATGATGAGCACAGTGTCTTCCTCGGTTATTTCGGAGATACGGGCGGCCCAGAAGCCGGTGGCCAACACATCGCCTACCAAGAGCGCCTGCTCGTCACTTACCGTATCGGGAATGCGGTTCAGTCCCTGGTCGGCATAAGGCACACGTACATATTCCGCCTGGCCGCCATCGATACGGCAACCCAAAGCCCAACCGCCATTGGCGCCGGTACAGTTGTTCACATATCCGTGACGGCAAAAGAAACATTTACCACAAAAAGTCTCCACATTCACAGTCACACGGTCGCCGGGCTTTACCGACTCAACTTCGGCACCTACCTGCTCTACGATGCCCACCATTTCGTGTCCTACCGTAATTCCGGGTACGGCACGCGGTACGCTTCCATGCTTTATATGCAAGTCACTGGTGCATATGCTACCCAGTGTCACCCGCACAATAGCATCACGTGCATCTTCCAATACCGGTATCGGTTTCTCAAGCAATCCGAACTTTCCGTGTTCAATATAAGTATATGCCAACATAATATATGCTTTTTTGAGTTATCACTTTTCAACGCGAAGTTGCCAGAAAGCAACAGCCGCCGCAGCCGCCACGTTCAGCGAATCTACACCGTGCGCCATGGGGATACGAACCACATAGTCGGCTCCCGCAATCGCTTCGTGCGAAAGACCATCTCCCTCAGTACCCATCACAACAGCCAACCGGGGCTCGGCCTTCAAAACGGGATTGTCTATGGAAATGGAATTGTCCGTAAGCGCCATGGCCGCCGTGCGGAAGCCAAACTCGCCGAGCGTATCCAGAGGACCGTCCATCCACGTCCACGGCACAAGAAAAACCGTTCCCATTGAAACCCGGACTGCACGACGGTTCAAGGGGTCGCAGGAATTACGCGTCAACAGCACAGCATCCATGCCAAGAGCTGCCGCCGAACGGAAGATGGCTCCGATATTGGTAGTATCCACCACCCCGTCGATAACCACAATACGCCGGGCTCCCCGGCAGACGTCCTCCATACTCTTGGGAACCGGGCGGCGCATGGCACAAAGAACGCCACGCGTCAAGACGTAGCCGGTCAGCTCGGCAAGCAATTCCCTACCGCTTGTGTAAACGGGTATATCGCCACAACGCTCAATGATTTCAGCAGCATCCCCATAGATGTGCTTGTGCTCACACAAAAGGGCCAAAGGCTCGTAGCCGGCATCCAGAGCCACCTTGATAACCTTAGGACTCTCAGCTATAAACAGCCCTTTGTCCGGCTCAAGGCGGTTGCGCAACTGGGCTTCGGTAAGGGTACTGAAGATCTCCACACCGGATGGGTCAAAGATGATATTTCGATAACAGGCATCGGATGATTTACTATTTGACAATTACTATTTACAATTCATGACGGAAAGCCCTATAACCCCTTTATTGTCTTCATCAGTTGTTCTCCCAGTCCGATGGTATATCCTTGCGATACAAAGACCACCCGATTGAAAGTATCGGCTATGATAAATATCGGCAGGCTCTCTTTATGCTTCAACTTCATGCTTTCTGCAATCTGCGCAGCGATACCGTCCGTATCTATACCATAAATAATGGTAGAGGGCAAATCGGGGAATGACTCGCAGGCGAACTTGCCGGCTTTGGCCTCATCAGGGAACAGCAACACCATCTTACGCCCCCACTTCTCCAAATCGGCCTTGAATGAAGCGATGTCGCGCAACGCATGATTGGTAGGTTCTTGATTGACACCCAGAACACCTACGACAAAGTAACCGCGCCCACAAGCCTGCAGCAGACTCTGCCGGGCTGCGGAGCCGGCGTCCGGCAGCGGAGTGAAGAGAGACTCCGAATTAAAGTTCCCGATAACCTGCACCTCATCCTCGCTCTCGCGCATCACCAATTCAATTTCCGTTGTCTTCTCCGGCAGAATATTGAAAAAGGTGGTTTTAGAAAGTACCGCACCGCTGGCAAGGCGTGTACCGGTCACCAAAACATAATTTCCGGCCTCCAGAGCTGTTCCTTCCTTCAGCAGATTGCTCCATGTAGTACCGCCGCCCATATCTGCATCGCCTTCGTCATAGGAAAGCAATTGCAAACTGCCTGCGGGGTCTGTTTGGAAAGAGTGAAATGAGAATAGTATTTCGGGTTGTCCAACGAACGGATAGGCTTATAAGAAGCCACCAACTTTCCCTTCAAGGCAATGCCTTCCGCCATAAAGACCGGTTCTTCCGGATGATAGTTCAAGTCCACATCCATCGCACCATCATCCCCTATCAACTGTACCTTGCCGGTCACTCCGTTGATACGGGCAGGGATTGCCATGCTGCGTGCCATGGAGACGAAGAAAATGTCACGGCTATGGGCATCAGCCACACGGGCCTTCCAGACCCCTTCCGGAGAAATGGGAGCCCCTCCCAGATTACAGTCATTGTCTACCCGGATATTTTGGGCCACCCATGCTACCAGTTTCATCGGTTCTGCCTTGTATGCCTCAGCATCTTCCTTTGAGACGGCTTTCTTGAAAAAGCCTTTATAGGGGGTCAGCATCTCGTTGCTTACGCGTGGATTGCGCACATATCTGCGGAAATGGTCGGCATTCTTGCACATACGGGATTGCATGTGGTCCATCAGAACTTCCAGCGTAACGTCGCGGAGGTCTTTTGCCGAAATCCGTTGAAGCAGGTCCAGACCTCCTCTTTTGGACTTTTCAGAGCGCAACCGCGCCATGAAGTCGGCAATGACCCGGTGGTTTCCTCTGGAAGCGACCAGTATCCGTGAAACGGCATCTTCGTCGAGCTTGTACTGCCGGACAAAATAACGCGCTGTCTCATCCGTCATGAACATAGACACATAAGCGTTGCGGATGGAATCTTCATGGACCATGCGGCGGTCGTTCGCCGCACGCTGCTCGGGCGTAACCGCCGGCAACTCCGCATTTTCGGGGGGCGGCACAAGTTCTAAATCTACCGTATGGCCGTCGCCGGCAGTCTTATCCATCTTCACAACCAGTTCATGGTCCTTACCGAAAGACAGTTTGGCATAGCCGAATTTTCCGTCTTTGGAAGCCCATACCAGCATGTCACCCTTACCGGTCGTCAAAAAAGCCTTTCCCTCTGCATCGGTCTGCTTCCGGGCTACGGTATAGAACTCCGCATAATTATAGAGTTTGAACTCCACACAAGCATCAGGCACCGGATTTCCATGTCCGTCCATGACCGTAACTGTGGCCTTGGCCGTCGGTGCATAGTTACCGATTACATTGATTTCCGTATAAGTAGGAGTGACGGACATCACTTCCTCCGCTCCTTCATAACGTCCGAAGACCTTGGTATGCATCAGCATACCGCGACTGGCCGGAGCATTGAACCAACCAAGGTTGAGTACCGGTTCGGGTTCGCAGGCTCCAAGAAAATACCATTTCCCGTCCGCCCATGCTTCTACCCATGCATGATTGTCGTCGGTATGCGCCCACCGGGGTGTGTAGACCTGACGGGCAGGGATACCCACCGAACGCAAGGCGGCAACCAGCAAGGTAGATTCCTCACCACAACGCCCGTATGCCGTGCGTACCGTTGCCAAAGGCGAACTGGTACGGGCATCGGAGGGAGTATAGATAGCCTTCTCGTGGCACCAGTGGTTCACCTCCAGAATGGCATCATAGAGGGACAGAGACTTGACACGATTCTTCAGTTCTTCGTAAAACACTACCCGTGCACTGTCCAGATGCTCATTGTTCACCCGCACCGGAAGCACGAAATGACGGAACACCTCCTCGGGCACCGTTTCTCCCCAAGGCATTTCCTCGACCGCCTTCCGGGAGGCCCGCACATTCATCAGATGAAATTCGCCGGGGTAGTCGGTTATGTCTGCCAAAGGCATATAGGCATAGAGAAACTCCAGTGCCTCACGCTCGTACGGCGTCAGGTCCGCATCGAAAATAGCGAACAAATCGCCCTGCGGCAATCTTTCCTTTTTTTGATTGAAGTCCTGCTCCACACGTTGGCGGTAAGAAGCGTCTGTAATGAAAGAACGTCCACCACAAGAGGCCAGCAGACATACCAGTCCGAGAAATCCCAGAAGTCGTGCAACTCGTTTCATAATCTTTATTATTGAGGTTGAGCCACAAAAATAAGGATTATATTTCAATTTTTACTTCAGATGTATCACCAAAGTCGTGTCTCCGGAGAAAGTGAAGCTACATTTGGCGTAGGACGGAGGGCCCATCACGCCTTCGGCATCATTGCTGAAACCAAACTTCTCCGTAGGGATGCCAAAAGCTCCGCTATCCAGCTTCCCGTTTCCATTCTCATCCTGGAAAAGGGAAATGGCATACGTTCCCGCAGGAAGTCCCTGGCAAGGATGGAGAGCGACGTATCTTTTACATCTATCCGGAAAGCGGTCAAGGGTTTCTTCATAAACGTCTCTTCCGAGTTATAGAGGGCGACGTAGAGATGTCCCTCCACCTTTTCAATGTCACGCACTTCGATGGTCAGGTTCTGAGCAAAAAGCAGCTGTGCGGCACTTTGCAATACAAATACTAAAAAAACAATCACAGTTTTCATCTTTATTAATTTTTAAAGGGTTATTATTCAGAAAGTCATTGTTTAAAAATTGGATACATCGTAAGCGGCCTTCCTCCCCAAAGTGACGTACACTCCTACGTAGAAGAAATGGTCACTAGAAGCCATGACAGCCTTGTTGTCCACTTTGCCGAACTCATTCTTGCGACCAAGGATATTGCTGGCGGAAGCATGGATAATCACCTTCTTGCTCGCCAGGAAGGTCACCCCTACATCCAAGCTATTATAAGGCTTCACTTCATCGTTCATCAGCCCCGGCAACGACGGGTTGTGATAAGGGCGCCCCGTGCTGAAACGGTTCGTCAAGCTGATGATGGAGTGAAGACGGGACAAGGAATATTTCACAACCAATGCCGCGTTGTGCCGGGTGGCATACTGGGGAGTGGTCAGCTCGGAACAGCGCTGATATTTACGCTTGGAGATATTATACGTATAGGACAACTGATATTCCAGATTCTTTATCGAAACCCGGTCGCGGAAGAACAAGTCTATACCTCTGCTATATCCGTATCCACCGGAAGTCAGAAGCGCACTCCCCGTTTCGGTATCCGTTTCTTCCAGCACCAGGCGGTTATAGTCTTTATAATAAAGTTCCGCCTTATAGAAACGTCCTTCATAACCGTATTGCATCCCCAGATTATATTGCATGCACGCCTCGGACATCAACTTCCGGCTACGTACCAACCAGTCGTTTTCGGGCAGTTGCGTGTAACGGCCCACTATGCCGGAGAGCATCACATCCCCCCAATAGTAATTCACCGCCAGACGCGGAGAGAAATTTATCTTCCGGTTCGGGGAAGTGTACTCCGTGCGGAAGGACAACTCCGCCTTCAAACGCTCCACCGGATAGTAAGCAGCCGAAAAGAAACCGGCACTGATAGTGGGAGACATCTGGTTGGCATCGTCCATACTGGAGTATAGATAATGATTCCGATAATTGCGTATATAGCTCTCCACCCCCATATCCAGACGGAATACTGACGAGAAACGCTTAGACATCTTAGTTTTCAGATGCAACTCCTGCTGGCGTTCCAGCCAATTATCTCCCGAAACGGCAGCACCGCCGACCTCCCGATTATAATAGGAATAAGCAACTCCTGCAAACCAGTCCCATCTGCCTGCCGCACGATACCGGAAGGTAGCATTGACGTAGATGTTATCTTCGGTCAGAGCGAACAATCTGCGTTCATCCCCCTCATAGGCAGAAAAGTCTGTCCGGTCATATTGCGCGTAGACCTTAAAAACCGTCGCATCGCCGGGAGTATGGCGGAACTGGGTGGCACCGGAAAACATCCGGTAGGGCTGCTCAAAGTCTGTCCGTCCGGAATAAACCTTGTCATAGAGGCCCAGATTCTGGTAATTCAAATCGACGGACAAGGAGCCACGGTCCACAGTCTTGGTACCGCCACCGCCCACACCGACTACGGAAGCATTCACGCCCACCTTATCCACTTTACTATAATCCTTGGTTTCTAAAGGCAGAACAGCCGAAAGCGCCTCTCCGTACTCCTGCGGAGCCCCGCCGGAAGCAAGATTCACCCCACCGAACATGAAGGTGGAGTAACGGCTACGCGAAGGAGTATTTATTCCATTGGAGGTATAGGGATTCAAGACATGCATCCCGTCAATGAAAGTCTGTGTCTCATAGCTGCTCCCACCACGCACCAGTAATTCGCCGGTCTCCCCCTGCACCTGCGTACCGGGCAATGTCTGCAATGCCTTGTACAAATCACCGTTTGCACCGCCCACTGTGACCAGTTCCACCGGATGCATATCGCTCCACCGGCTATTGGCGGCAGGAGTCTTTTTCCCTCTTACCACCACTTCGTCCAGACCTACACTATCGATATTGAATGTCAGACGCACGGTATCCGTCACCGACTTCTGCGCTACGGAAGCTTGTACAAAGAGCAGTCCGCCCGTTATTAAAAAGATTATTTTCCACTTCATATCTTCATGTTCGTTATGTTTTCCTGCCACAAACATAAAGGAAGGACACGGGCAAAAAAAATATCCGGGACAGACGACCCGGATATGTGACGAACAACCAACGACTTGTGACGAATGGCGTATCTCTGTGACGAATAGCTACCGCTTTATCTTGTTTTCTATCAGTGCTTTCACCTCCTTGGCATAGGCACGTGAGACAGGAATCTCCTCTCCACCTCCCTCCAGCCTCAACCGGTATCCTTGAGAGTTTCCGTCCACTTTCACCACCTTGCGGGCATTCACCAGAAAGGCTCTATGACACCGGATAATGAAGGGGCAGGCAGCAACCGCCTCCTCTGCCTGCTTCATCGTGGCGCGCAACATCTTCCGGGTACTCTCTCCCTTCAGTCGATAATCCACCTTCACATAATTTCCTTCAGCCTCCGCATAAAGAAAATCTACGGCCTTCACTTCCAGCATATCTTTGGTACCACCGGAAAACACCAACACTTCCTCCGGAGAAAACTCTTTACTTTCCGCCCCAACCTCCTGAGATGCCCTCTTTGAAAGGTGGCAATTTATCTCCGTGGCCTCTTGCAGATTACGGGTCAGTTGCAAATTGCGGTTCCACAGCAAGAAAAACACGACTGGAAAAGGTGCCAGTACCATTACCCAAGACAAAGCCAGAAAAAACAACCGCTTGTCCAGCCACATACCCATCAACCATGAATGATAGACCCAAATTCCCACCGCTATCAGTAACAGCATCAGCATTGTGCTCAACACATGTTTACCCAACGTCCAGTTCTGCTCTTTATAATAGGTGGGAAACAATGCCGGAAGCAGGTAAGTGAAGATGCTCGAAGCACCCGCCGCTATAAGTGCCGAACCGGCAACCACCCCAAATACACCTTCCTTGATCTGGGAAATGCCGAAAGGTTGGAGTATATATAGTATCAGAAATATAATGACCGAAGGTATCACCACCGCTTTCCAACGTTGATAAAGCATGGGATAGGGGCTCCGCCAAAGTTCTGTCAATTTATTCATAAGTATTGCCTCTCTTCTTTATATAGTAGTACATGCAAAGATATGTAATATATTTGTTATATACGGATTACAAAATACAGTATTTCTAGAGAAAATGAAGAAAGAAATGCAAGTTTTTATGTTATAGAACATATTTTTCGCGAACATTTCGTATCTTTGCAACGTTATAAGATAAAAGAAAGATGTAAAACCCGCTTTCCGAAACGCGGAGAGCACAAAAAGATGAGAATTATGAAAAAGAATGCAAATGAAATTTTTATGTTACAGTACCAAATCAAACGCTATCAAGCAATGGGTAATGGAACAATGTGCCAAACACTGAACGGTAAACTACAAAAACTGCTTGCAAAGCAGCCCCTTGTAACCATGTAAAAAAACACCTTTAAATACAATGAATGAAGGGCGGAGAACTGAAAAGTTCCCCGCCCTTTTTCTTCTCTATCATACTCCAAGCAAACAAAAAATAACTCAAGCCGCAACAATATCCTTCCCGAAAGGAGTCAATGCCAGCCCTGCCAGCTTAAAGTGTTGGATACCGAAAGGAATGCCTATAATGGTGATGCACAGCAATAACCCAAATCCCAAGTGCGAAAGGCAAATCCAAATGCCGCCCAAGAATATCCAAAGAATATTCATCAGCACATAGAGGCAACCGTTGGAACGTTCCCCGCTACGAACCTCTTTGCCGAACGGCCACAAGGCAAGGCTTGCCATTTTCAAGGTCTGCATGCCGAAAGGGATGCCAATAATGGTGAACATCATCAATAAACTTGCAATAAGATACTCCACAGCAGTGATGATACCTCCAAACATCAACCACAAAATATTCATAAAACAGCCCATAGCTTTCCTTTTTTTTAATACTGAACACAAATATAGCATTATTTATTTGAATGTTCCGTCTCCCAGTCACTAAATTCAAAACTCAGCTGTTCCCAGACTCCCTTCTCCTCCCCCTCTTCACGGGGATTGGAAACGGAAAGTCCAATCAAACGGATAGGATGATGTTCATAATCCACTTCCTGCAGCAACTGCTTTGCCAAAGGCAGAATCACGTCAAGGGCAACCAGCTCCTTTGTTTGGGTCATACTGCGGGTAATCTGGCTAAAATCATGAAACTTGATTTTCAGCGTCAGCGTATTCCCGCGGAAATTGGTGTGCTCCAGTCGCCCCACCAGCTCCACTGCCACATGGTACAGCTCTATAATGACGGATGAACGCTTGCTGATGTCCTTCTCCAAAGTATGTTCGCAACCCACAGACTTGCGGATGCGGACAGCCTCTACCGGACGGGTATCGATGCCACGGGCAAAATCGTAATAGACTGTCCCCACTTTGCCAAACTCGCGGGTCAGCATCTCCAAAGACTGCATACGCAGCTGTTTCCCGTTGTGAATCCCCAAGGTGTGCATCTTCTTCGCCGTTACCGGTCCCACTCCCCAAAAACTCTCAATGGGCAGCCGGGCAACAAAGTCCAGTGCCTGGGCAGGATGTATGGTGCAAAGCCCGTCCGGCTTGCGGTAGTCCGAGGCTATCTTGGCAAGAAACTTATTATAGGATATGCCGGCAGAAGCCACCAGATTCAACCTCTCCCGCACCTTCCGCTTTATCTCCTTCGCGATGTCCACAGCCAACGGAATGCCCGGTTTATTCTCCGTCACATCCAAAAAAGCCTCGTCCAGCGAAATGGGCTCGATGACATCCGTATATTCATGAAAGATTTCGTGTATCTGGCGGGAAACGGATTTGTAGACTTCCATCCGTCCCGGGATAAAGATAAGTTGGGGGCACAGCCGCTTTGCCTTCAGTGACGACATGGCAGAACGCACCCCGAAACGCCGTGCCTCGTAACTGGCTGCCGCCACCACTCCCCGCTCCTCCGCATGGCCCACCGCAATGGGCTTGCCTCGCAATGCAGGATTATCACGCTGTTCTACGGAGGCGTAGAATGCGTCCATATCGATGTGTATAATTTTTCGTCCGGTCATTCTTCTTTCAACTCCCCGATACAAAGATACACTAATTTTTCTTCATCCGAAGTATCCGCCGATAGACATAAATAAAGGCTGGTATTAAAAAGGCATCTGCAAAAATCCATGCAGTAGGGTCACCAAAACACACGGCCAGATAGCCGAAAGCCGGAACAGCCAGCAGGCTGACCAGTATCCGGGCAATCATCTCCGAGACACCGGAGAGCATGGCAAGATTGGTATATCCCACCCCCTGGATAGTGTATCGCAGGATGCAGAGCAGTCCCAAAACCGGGAAAAAAGAAACGGAAATGTGCAGGAACAACTCCGTATTCTTTAAAATCTCCAACTCAGAGACATCTACAAAGAGCAGGGCAAAAGTCCTGGCACCGAGCATCAGTACACAGAAAGTGAACGCCCAATAAACAATCATCATCAGGGCGCTTGCCTTGACTCCCATCCAGATACGTTCCGGCTTGCCCGCACCGTAGTTTTGCCCGCTATAGGTGGCCATTGCCATGCCCAGACTCTCGAAAGGACACATGAAAAACATCTTGATACGCATGGCTGCCGTGAATGCAGCCACACAAGCCGTACCCAAAGCATTATTGGCGCTTTGCAGCATAATGCTGCCAATGGCAGTAATGGAAAATTGCAATCCCATGGGTACGCCGATGTACATCAGTGTGCGTGCCAAAGCACCGTCGAATTTCCGCTCGGCAGGCGTTGTCTTCAGAATGTCGAAACGACGCATCATATAGATGTAGCACAATATGGCCGAGACGCCTTGTGAAAATACGGTAGCGATGGCAGCTCCTGCCACTCCCCAGCCCAGTACCAGAATGCAGAACAAATCGAGCAGGATATTCAGTACCGTAGAGAGAAGTAGAAACCAAAACGGCGTCTTGCTGTCACCCAATGCACGGATAATACTGGACAGCAGATTATAGAAGAAAGTAAAGGGAACCCCGATAAACGTGACAAGCAGGTAATAATAGGCTCCCGTGAATATGTTCTCCGGCGTACTCATCATGTGCAGAATGTCTGCACAGTAAATGCTGGTAACCACGGCAATGACAACAGACATCACCGCAGCCAGCTGCAGGCTGACAGCCACATAACGGCGCATCGTGACATAATCCCGCGCACCGAACTTTTGCGCCACGGGAATGCCGAAACCTCCGCAACAGCCATTGCAGAATCCCAGAATAAGAAAAACGACCGAAGTGCTTGCCCCGACTGAAGCCAAGGCATTGATACCCAGAAAGCGCCCCACGATGGCTGCATCCACCAACGAATAGGTCTGTTGCAGCAGATTGCCGAGCAGTAAAGGCAAAGTAAAGTTGAAAATCAACGGAAGAGCCCGTCCTTCCGTCATTTCTCTGGATGTTGCCATAAATCTAATACCTCCGAAATTGGGTGCAAAAATACGAAAAGATAGCGTTTACAGACTTGACGAAGGTCAAATTTAGCAGAATCTCCACTTTGCAACCAAGTTGCATCCCCTTTCCGCTACCTTTGCAGTATAAAATAAAAACAACAAGAGGAAACAATATGAGTTGCAAATGCTGCTGCACACATGGACATACAGCGATACAAGAAAAAAGAAACAGTCTGCTGAAAGATTATTGGAGAATCATCCTCTCCGCCCTATTACTTTTCAGCGGCATCATCCTGAATGCCACCGGCGCCACCTTCTTCAAGGGAGAGTATGTACCTTTTATATGGTACTTGCTTGCCTACCTCCCCGTAGGCCTCCCTGTGATGAAGGAAGCTGGGAAAGCATCCTGCAAAAGGACGTGTTCAGCGAATTCACCCTTATGTCCATCGCCACCCTCGGCGCCTTCTATATAGGCGAATATCCCGAAGGCGTTGCCGTCATGCTCTTCTACTCCTTGGGAGAGCTCTTTCAAGACAAAGCCGTAGACAAAGCCAAGCGTAATATCAGCGCCCTGCTCGACGTACGTCCCGAAACGGCAACGGTCATCAGAAACGGCAGTACGCTTGTCGAAGCTCCCCAACGTGTGCAGGTAGGCGAAACCATCGAAGTAAAAGCCGGAGAGCGCGTCCCCCTGGACGGAACAATGCTGGACGAAGTTGCCGCCTTCAATACCTCCGCACTGACGGGAGAAAGTGTTCCCCGCAACATCCGCCAGGGCGGGGAAGTGCTTGCCGGAATGATTGCGACCGACAAAGTCGTACGCATCCAAGTCACCAAACCCTTCGAGAAAAGTGCTCTTTCCCGTATATTGGAACTGGTGCAGAATGCCTCCGAGCGCAAAGCGCCGGCAGAACTTTTCATCCGTAAGTTTGCCCGTATCTACACACCCGCCGTCACCGGACTGGCGGCATTGATTGTACTGCTCCCCTTCCTCTATTCGCTGGCAGATGCACAATTCTCGTTCATCTTCAATGACTGGCTATACAGGGCATTGGTCTTTCTGGTTATCTCCTGCCCGTGCGCCCTCGTCGTAAGTATTCCGTTAGGCTACTTCGGAGGCATCGGCGCTGCCTCCCGCCTGGGTGTCCTCTTCAAAGGTGGCAACTACCTCGATGCCATCACCCAAGTCAACACGGTGGTATTCGACAAGACGGGTACGCTGACCAAAGGCACCTTCGATGTACAATCCTGCCAGGCACAACCGGGAGTTCCGGAAGAGAAGTTGATACAGCTTGCCGCCTCGGCAGAGCGAAACAGTACGCACCCCATAGCCAAAGCCATCGTAAGCTATGCCAAACAAAAGGATATAGAGCTGATTGCCACAACGAACGTTACGGAGATTGCCGGCCACGGACTGCAAGCCACTATGGATGGAACGCGTGTCCTGGTGGGCAACACCCGCCTGCTGACTAAGTTCGGGATAGAATATCCCGATGAATTGTCATCAATTGTCGATACGATTGTGGTCTGCGCCATCGGAACAAGATATGCCGGTTATCTGTTATTATCAGACACATTAAAGGAAGACGCCGTCAATGCCGTCAAAGAATTAAAAGCTTTAAATATCAATAATATTCAGATATTATCGGGAGACAAACAAGCCATTGTTACTAACTTTGCAGAAAAGCTAGGCATCACCCAGGCATACGGAGACCTGCTGCCGGACGGAAAGGTGAAGCACATCGAGGCACTCCGCAGCAACCCTGCCAACCGGATAGCCTTTGTGGGCGACGGCATCAATGATGCCCCGGTTCTTGCCCTTAGCCATGTGGGCATCGCCATGGGCGGACTTGGCAGCGATGCCGCCATCGAAACCGCCGATGTAGTGATACAGACAGACCAGCCTTCAAGAGTGCCCACCGCCATTCATGCGGGCAGGCAAACCCGCCGGATTGTCTGGCAGAACATCTCGCTGGCCTTCGGAGTGAAGCTGCTTGTCCTCATCCTCGGTGCCGGTGGAATCGCCACACTTTGGGAAGCTGTCTTTGCCGACGTAGGCGTCGCCCTCATTGCGATAGTGAACGCCATACGCATACAGAAACTTATTAAATAGAAAAAATGGAAGAAAAGAAATATTTGGACCTATTGGCCAAAAGGGACATACAGCCCACTGCCATCCGCATCCTGGTATTGCGCACCATGATGCAGGCAGGCCGTTCCGTCTCATTGCTCGACCTTGAAACCATGCTGGATACGGTGGACAAATCCACCATCTTCCGTACCCTTACCCTATTCCTTTCCCATCATCTGATACACAGTATAGATGACGGGACGGGCTCCTTCAAGTATGCCGTGTGCAGCGACAGTTGCTCTTGCGACGTAAGCGACCTGCACACCCATTTCCATTGCGAGAAATGCAACAAAACCTTCTGCTTCACCAACATTCCCACTCCGGTGGTGAAGCTGCCTCAAGGATTTACGCTGAACAGCATCAACTATGTACTGAAAGGCATTTGTCCGGACTGTGCAGCAGAAGCCAACCGGGATGCTTAGTTAAAAAATAAAAATCCATGCAGTCATTCATGTTCTTCTCTATCCTTAAGAAATAACATTGAGACAAACACATGGATACAAAAGCTCTTGTCACTTTATGCCAGAAGGGAAACGGGCAGGCCTTGAGCCTGCTCTACGAGAACTATTCAGAGAAAATGCTGAAAGTATGCCTGCGCTATATTCCCGACCCAACGATAGCCCAAGATCTTCTTCACGACGGTTTTGTCATCATATTCACTTCCATTCATTCGCTACGCAACCCGGAGAAACTGGAATACTGGATGAAAAAGATTATGAAAAACCTGGCACTGCAATACCTCAACCATACCAATGCCACCCCTACCATCCCATTGACAGATATTCCGGAAGAGGAAGAGCCTGCTGAAAATCCTTTTTGTCCGGATTTCATTTCGTACGATAAGATGCTGGATATAGTAGAGAGCCTTCCGGAAGGCTACTGCAAGGTATTTAAACTGGCAGTACTGGAAGGATTGTCCCACAAAGAAATCGGAGATTTACTGGGTATAGCGCCACACTCCTCTTCCTCCCAATTGTTCCGGGCGAAAATTTTACTTAAAAAGATGCTGGCAGGATACCGTGTATTCATTGTTTTGACAGTATTGCTTCTCCTTCCAACGCTGTATGACTATCTGTACAGAGAGAAAAAGAGTATCAGGGAAAACCGCTTGTCCAAAGTTTCTTCCAGGCAAGCCGGGAGTACGCAACAAACAAAGAAAACCGATACTCCCCGAAACGACAAACAATGCCATACCAAAGAAAATCTGAACAAAAGGGAACGAATCATCCCTCCCGTTCCAGTTTCCACAGAATGGCCCCTTGCCATACCCACAATGAAAGATAGTATCCACAAATATCCCATACCTTCTCCATTCACCGGACAGACCATCACCAACCGGCAGATGCTTTCGCCTCCTCCCCTTCCCTGATGCCGCCAACCCGCAAGAAGAAATCCAGAAAATGGAAGTTGATGCTGGCAGGTTCACTCGGACCGCAACTGGCACAGAACTTATATAAGCTGATTGCCACTCCACATACCGACGGCATTTCAAGTGACTTCCCTCAACAAGTCAGCACGTGGGAAGAGTATTATTCTTATCTGCACACCCGCTATCAGCAGGGTACTCTGGGAAAAGATTCCATCGGACTCATGCAGATTGCCCAGAATAACAGCGGCAGGATTGTCGAGAACCAACAACATCATGCTCCCATCGTCGTGGGACTCTCTCTCAGCAAGAAATTGAATGAGCGTTGGAGTCTGGAAACCGGATTGCAATATACGCTTCTCAGGTCGGAGTTCACTACCGGCGAAGCATTCCGCATTCAAGACAACCAGAAGTTGCACTATATCGGCATCCCTCTCCGGCTTTCCTACCGTTTCTGGGATTACAAACGTTTCTCCGGTTATGCCACGGCAGGCATGCAGGTAGACATCCCCATAAAAGGGACACTCCAAAGCTTCCATGTCACGGACAGTATTCCACACAAGCTCGACAGCCAGCCGGTAAGCGCTCCCTGGCAGTGGTCGGTCAACACAAGTATAGGCATACAATATCGCCTCACCCCCCAGGCAGGCATCTATCTGGAGCCGACTATAAACTATTATATCCCCGACGGCAGCCAACTGCGCACCATCCGAAAGGAACACCCGTTCACATTCACCCTCCCGATAGGCCTCCGCATTTCCTGGTAAAAAAACGATGCGCCACGCAGTCTTTTGCCCGACTGATTATCTATGTATATGGATAATCAAACTCAAGAAGGAACAAAGAACATGCAGAAACGACATACCGACCGGGAAAGCTACTTTGATGAACAGTCACAGACCAGCAAGAACTATTATATCCCCTACATAAAGGAAGTCATCGGACATATCCCCGACAAAGTGCTGGAAGTGGGCTGTGGAGAGGGAGGCAATCTGCTCCCCTTTGCCAAAGCCGGTTGCCGGGTGATGGGCGTAGACATTGATGCCATGCGAATAGAGCAAGCCAGGACCTTCTTCGCCCAAAGGCATCAGCAGGGACAGTTCATTGCTACCGACATTTTCCAGTTTGAGGACAAGGCTACGAATTTTCCCCTGATTCTTCTACACGATGTGATAGAGCATATCAGAGACAAAGAACGGTTCCTCTCCGGCCTACAAAAACATTTGTCTGCCGACGGAGCTGTATTTGTAGGGTTTCCCGCCTGGCAAATGCCATTCGGAGGCCACCAGCAGATAGCACACAGCCGCATTGTTTCACATTTCCCTTTTCTCCATCTCCTTCCCCGCACTTTATACAAATGGATATTAAGACTATGCGGTGAGCAGGAACGCGCAATCACGGAGCTACTGGATATAAAGAGCACCGGATGCACCATCGAACAGTTCAATCGCATCGCCCGGCAAGCCAACTATCAAATCATTGACCGGAGACTGTACCTTATAAACCCACATTATAAAATCAAATTCGGCTTGTCTCCACGAAGGCTTAACGAAGTTATTGCTGCTATCCCGTATATAAGAAACTTCTTTTGTACAAGTTGCTTTTACATATTAAAGAAAGGGACTAAAACTGTTAATCACTACTGATTTCCCAGCTTTAGAATTGATTCCGAACCATCAATTTAAGATTATATATTCAGAAGAAACCATTAATTTTTTGAATAGCCCTGATGAAAGAGGGGGAGTAGAAAAGGTAGGGGGAGTAGAAAAAAAGAGAAAGCCCCTGAATTCCTGGAATTCAAGGACTTACAAACTTCTTTTTACTATTTCCGTGGAGCTGGAGGGAATCGAACCCTCGTCCAAACGAGGAAATCATAAGCTTTCTACATGCTTATCTTTGCCTAAATTTTCGTGCAGCGGCAGAACCAAAGCCATCAACCGTTGCCTTATCCTCTAAATTTTCACCCGTGCCACGAGGCTGACACGAACTATCCCCGATTTGACTGCACCACTTTATCGGAATGCTTCGGAGCAACAGCTTCCGAGTGATGTCACGTCCCAGCACCTGGTGCCGGGATTAAGCTTCAATCTACTATACTTCGATTAAGCAGCGAGAGCGTAACGAGTTTCGCCAGATAAAATTTTGAGGACTGAGATTAAAGTGCAAATCAACGACGCACTGCATGCTTACTTACCATTTCTGCCCGCTGTCAAATCCAGTCAACCCCATGACTTTGTAACGGTCTGAAATTTAAAAGATTGCCATACTTATTTCTAAGTCAAGGAATGAAAAAAAATAAATGATATATTGTTTTTCATACCCTATCGCTCTCTTTGGGTACAAAGATACATATTCTTTTGCTACCAACCATCATATATTTGCAAATATTAGCTAATACAAACACACAACATCAAAAAGCCTTTGTCAAATGAAAAGCAGTTTCCCTTCAATAGTATAGACCTTTGCATCGCCAAAGTAGACCTTTAGCAGTGTAAAGCTAAGGTTTATCCCCTTCATTTGTCAAGTACCAGAGTTTGACGGCTCAGAATCCGGAACCTGACAGCTCAGGAACCGGAACCTGACAACTCAGAGTCCTGTGTCTGACAATTCATAACTCATAATTCATAGCTTTCCTTCATCGTTTCATCGTCTTCTACCCTGTTGCAGAATCTGCTTATATGAAAGGAGGGCTGTAAGGCTAAATCTCTGTGTCAATTCATACGCGAATCCCCATCCGCAACCGTATTCGTGCAGATATGAAGGGATGAATCTGAAATGCAACATACAAATATATGTAGCTATTTTAAACCATGAAACAATCCCAAAGCAATGAACGAGCATACAGATTGAGACGCTTTCAGCGTTCCCTTCATACGACTGCACGCAGTATAATCTTACAGCTTCACGATTACTAATCTTACAGTTTATACATTACTAATTCACATTTCGCAAGCTCAATATGCAGCCGGTCCGGAAAATATACTCACCAATCATGGACTATTTTACCCCCTTTTCTGCCAAGAATAACCTACCTTTGCACCAAAAGGAAAATTAAATCACCATGAGAAAACTGATAGTAGCCACTTTATTAGCGGGAAGCGGCGCCTTCCCATCCGCATTGCCGGCACAAAAGCCGATGAAAATACCGACAACCTACAAGCCTGCGAAAAGCGAAATGTACCGCAAAGGTTGGATAGACTTCAACAAAAACGGAGTGAAAGACGTGTACGAAGACCCCTCTGCCCCGCTGGAAGCACGCATCGAAAACCTGCTGCAACAGATGACGCTGGACGAGAAGACCTGCCAAATGGTCACCCTCTACGGCTACAAACGCGTACTGAAAGACGACCTCCCCACCCCCGAATGGAAAGAGCTGCTCTGGAAAGACGGCATCGGCGCCATCGACGAACACCTGAACGGCTTCCAGCAATGGGGACTCCCTCCCTCGGACAACACCTACGTCTGGCCCGCCTCGCGCCACGCCTGGGCACTGAACGAGGTGCAGCGGTTCTTTGTGGAAGATACCCGTCTCGGCATCCCCGTAGACTTTACCAACGAAGGCATACGCGGCGTGGAAAGCTACCGCGCCACCAACTTCCCCACCCAACTGGGACTGGGACATACCTGGAACCGTGAATTGATTCGCCAAATAGGACTCATCACCGGACGCGAAGCCCGCATGCTGGGCTACACCAACGTCTACGCCCCCATCCTCGACGTAGGACGCGACCAACGCTGGGGACGCTACGAGGAGGTTTACGGCGAATCTCCCTACCTCGTAGCCGAACTGGGCATCGAAATGGTGCGCGGCTTGCAGCACAACCACCAAGTAGCTGCCACCGGCAAGCACTTTGCCGCCTACAGCAACAACAAAGGCGCCCGCGAAGGCATGGCACGCGTGGACCCGCAAATGTCGCCGCGCGAAGTGGAGAACATACACATCTACCCCTTCAAGCGCGTCATCCGGGAAGCCGGCATGCTGGGCGTAATGAGTTCGTACAACGATTACGACGGCATCCCCGTGCAGGGCAGCTACTACTGGCTCACCACCCGCCTGCGTGGCGAAATGGGATTCCGTGGCTACGTCGTATCCGACAGTGACGCCGTAGAATACCTCTACACCAAGCACGGCACCGCCAAAGACATGAAAGAAGCCGTCCGCCAAAGCGTGGAAGCCGGGCTGAACGTACGCTGCACCTTCCGCTCGCCCGACTCCTTCGTCCTTCCCCTCCGCGAACTGGTGAAAGAGGGTGGGCTGAGCGAAGACGTCATCAACGACCGTGTGCGCGACATCCTCCGGGTAAAGTTCCTCATCGGCCTGTTCGATGCCCCCTACCAGACAGACCTTGCCGGTGCCGACCATGAAGTGGAAAAAGAAGAGAACGAAGCCATCGCCTTGCAGGCATCCCGCGAGTCCGTCGTTCTGCTGAAGAATGCCGGTGAACTATTGCCCTTAGACATCAACTCCACCAAGAAGATTGCCGTCTGTGGTCCCAATGCCAACGAAGAAGGCTACGCGCTGACCCATTACGGCCCCCTTGCCGTAGAGGTGACCACTGTGCTGGAAGGCATTCAAGAAAAGACAAAAGGCAAGGCAGAGGTGCTCTACACCAAAGGTTGTGACCTGGTGGACGCCCACTGGCCCGAAAGTGAAATCATAGACTATCCGTTGACCGACGACGAACAAGCCGAGATAGACAAAGCCGTAGAAAATGCCCGCCAAGCTGATGTTGCCATCGTAGTATTGGGCGGAGGGCAACGCACCTGCGGCGAAAACAAATCGCGCACCAGCCTCGACCTGCCTGGCCGGCAGTTGCAACTGCTTCAAGCCATACAAGCCACGGGGAAGCCCGTCGTACTGATACTCATCAACGGACGCCCGCTCTCCATCAACTGGGCAGACAAGTTCGTCCCCGCCATCCTCGAAGCCTGGTATCCCGGCTCCAAAGGCGGAACGGCCCTGGCCGACATCCTCTTCGGCGACTACAATCCCGGTGGAAAGCTGACGGTGACCTTCCCCAAGACCGTAGGACAAATCCCCTTCAACTTCCCCTGCAAGCCTTCTTCACAGATAGACGGCGGTAAGAATCCGGGGCCCACGGGCAACATGTCACGTATCAACGGAGCACTCTACCCCTTCGGTTACGGCTTAAGCTACACTACCTTCGAATACTCTGACCTCGACATCACCCCCCGAGTCATCACCCCGAACGAGTCTGCCACCGTCCACCTGAAGGTGACAAACACCGGTAAACGCGCCGGAGATGAAGTAGTGCAGCTCTATATCCGCGACGTACTGAGCAGCATCACCACCTACGAAAAGAACCTTGCAGGCTTCCAGCGCATCCACCTCCAACCGGGCGAAACCCAGGAACTGTCCTTCACCATCGACCGCAAGCACCTGGAGCTTCTGGACGCCGACATGAAATGGATGGTGGAACCCGGCGACTTCGTGCTCATGGCAGGCGCCTCTTCCGAAGACATCCGCCTAAACGGAACGCTGACCGTAGAAGCCTACCAGACCCGTGCCAAAGCCATTGAAGCCCAAAAACCAGCAAAGCGCGTGAGTGCCAGCACCAACCCAGAGGATGCCGAAAACGTGCTCGACGAAAAAATCAATACCGTATGGCAAGGAAATAAGGGAGATATATTACCTTTGCCTTAAAGAACGGAGCCAAGGTAGATAAAGTTGCCATCGCCTTTACACGCGACAACAACCTGCCGGCAACCTTCGAAATCCAGCTCTCGGGCGGTGGTGGACAGTTCCTCACCGTATATTCGGGCACCGTCAGCGAATATGGCAAGCTGATTTCCTATCCGTTCAAAGGTACTACCGCCAGCGACCTCCGCATCGTGCTGAACGATGACCGCGTCGGTATTGCCGAAGTTAAATTTTAATGTGCCAATGAAAACACTTCTTTTCTGTATGCTCGGATTAGGTCTGACAGCCTGCGGCTCTTCTCCAAAGGGCACTAACGGTGGCCAGGACGAACTCGCCATGCTGGTGGGTACTTACACGAATGGTTCAAGCAAGGGTATCTATACCTTCCGCTTTAATCAGGAGACGGGAACAGCCGTTCCGCTCAGTTCGGCGGCATTGCCCAATCCCTCCTACCTCGTCCCCTCGGAAGATGGCGAATTTGTCTATGCCGTCAGTGAAATGAACGACAGCACAGCAGCCCTCAGCTCCCTTGCCTTCGACCGGGAAACGGGAGAACTGCGCCTGCTGAACACCGTTCCCACCTTCGGCGCCGACCCCTGCTACGTGGCCACCAATGGCCGGGAAGTGTTGACTGCCAACTACAGCGGTGGAACCATGTCCGTCTTTCCTTTGCAGAAAGACGGCACTTTGGCTCCTGCAGACACGCTCTTTCAAGGCTCTGCCACCGGTCCCGACGCCATACGGCAAGCCACTCCCCACATCCATTGCACGGTCTTTTCACCGGACGGAAAGTATATCTTCGCCACCGACTTCAGTGCCGACCGCATCCTGCGCTTTGTGATGCACCCCGACGACCCTACCCCTCATGCTTCTCTGGAAGCCGTTGACATTGAGGCGGATTCCGGCCCGCGCCATCTGACATTCAGCCCCAACGGGAAGTTTGCCTATCTCATCACCGAACTGTCCGGCAAAGTCATTGCCTTCAGTTACGACGACGGTCGCCTGGAACAGATACAGACTATCACAGCCGACACCGTAGCTGCCCGTGGAAGTGCAGACATCCACCTCAGTCCGGATGGGAAATACCTCTACGCCAGCAACCGTCTGAAAGAAGACGGCATCGCCATCTTTGCCGTGAATCCTGAAAATGGGACCTTGGCAAAGGTAGGTTATCAGCCCACCGGCATCCATCCCCGCAACTTCAACATCACGCCCAACGGCAAATACTTGCTTGCCGCCTGCCGCGACAGCAATGTCATTCAGGTATACAAACGAAACGAAGTTACCGGACTCTTGGAAGATACTCATCAGGACATTGCAGTCGACATGCCGGTTTGCGTACAGTTTGTCGGCTCTGTTAATAATTTATAAAGCAATATTTAGCAAAGATAACTTCATTAACTTTGTCCCTTAGCTAAATCAGTCTAAACGAATGTACATTATGAAGAAGAATATATTGATGCTCTCAGCTCTGTTCTTGTCTACCACTGCCCTGGCGCAAACAGACGTAACCACCGGCGTGATGCGTGGCAAAGACTACGGGATAACCTATATGTTGCCCAAAACAGAAATAGAAATCGTATTGCAAACCACCAAGCATACCTACACTCCCGGAGAATTCTGTAAATATGCCGACCGTTATCTGCGTCTCAACAACATATCTGCCGAACCGGAAGAGTTCTGGACATTGGACAGGATAGAAACCCGTATAGCCGGTGTGCCGGATAAGGACAACGTCTATTTCGTGAAGATGAAAGACAAGACCGTGGCACCCCTTATGGAGCTTACCGAAGACGGAATTGTCCGCTCCATCAACATTCCGTTCAGCGGCAAACCGGCTGCCAAGATAACCGGAGCCCAAACAAGCGAAAGCGACATCGACCCGCGTAGTTTCTTGACGGAAGAAATACTAATGTCAAGTTCCAATGCCAAGATGGCCGAGCTGGTAGCCAAAGAAATCTACAGCATACGCGATAGTAAAAATGCCCTCCTGCGCGGTGAAGCGGACAATATGCCCAAAGACGGTGCCCAACTCAAGTTGATGCTTGACAACCTGAATCAACAGGAACATGCCATGACAGAAATGTTCTCAGGTAGAATAAAGAAAGAAGCCAAAACGTTTACCATTCGACTGACTCCCAGAGAAATGAAAAATGAAGTCGCTTTCCGTTTCTCTAAAAAATTAGGAGTAGTAGCCCAAAACAATCTTGCGGGTGAGCCCTATTATATCAGTGTCACTGACCTGAAGACTCCGGACTTGCCTACAGCCGAGGAAGGTAAAAAGAAAGTGGAAGGTGTTGCCTACAATCTCCCGGGTAAAGCGCAGGTGACACTGGTGCATAACAACAAGAAGCTGTTTGACGACCAGCTTTCCATTACCCAATTCGGCACCGTAGAATATCTCGCACCAGTACTGTTCAACAAGAATTCAACTATCAAGGTGCTCTTTGATACGGCAACAGGAGGACTGATAAAAGTAGACAGGGAATAACAGAATACTTCTCAATTTCTAATTTTCAATCGGACAAAACCGTCCTTACGCAACTGCATTATGTACATCGTGACACGCGAAGGATATTCCTTCGCGTCTTGGAAGTGTGTGCCAAGAGCATCTATTATCTCTTGCACCGTACGCCGACCGTCTATCATTCGCCACACGGCGGTGCCATGCTCTTCCAGGCTTACATGAATATGGGACGACATCCCCTTGGGCAACAGGAAACGGCGCATCCACGCATGCCTAAAGCGAGGAAAGGAGAGCACTGCGCCCTCCTCTCTCCATTCAGTTGTGACATGCGGGCTGCATACGGGAACCGCATCCAGAATACTTATCTTTCCCTCTACTTCCGTCATCTCTCTTATTCCTTTATATTGGCTTCTTCCAGTCCAAGCCCCTTCTTCTTGTCTACAGCCTTCAACACAAAGCCCAATATCAAGGCTGCCACTCCTAAGCAGGCAAGCATCACAAGCGGTGCAGTATAGTCGTAAGACACGGCTGCCGCTTCGGGAGTAATAACCCCGTTCTTCACATCAGCCACTAATTGAGAGTTGGTCTTGTCAAGCACCTTGCCGATAAGCAGCGGGAACAGCCAAAGACCAATATTCTGAATCCAGAAGATAAGCGCGTATGCACTGCCGATAATCTTAGCATCGACCAACTTAGGCACACTGGGCCACAAAGCGGCAGGTACCAGCGAGAAACTCGCACCAAGCACCAAGATAGTGAGGTAGGCCACAATCACACCGCCCACAGCATTTCCCTTGAATTCCGGCAGAATGAAAGCAAAAGTCAGATGACAAAAGATAAGCAGGATAGAACCTAACACCAGCATGGAAGCGGCCTTACCCTTATGGTCTACATAATTACCCAATATCGGGGTGATACCTACAGCCAACAAAGGGAACACAGCAAACACAGTCTCTGCACTTTGACGCATATATCCCATGTAACAGAACACCACCAATGCGACACCTGCCAATGTGAACAAACCAATCTTCATATTTGCTTTCTTAGAGAAGTTGCTGACAAAAGCGGCAACAGCTACTACCAGCATAATGCAATATTGTATTACAGTCACCGTATTGGTAGCCCAAAACGATTCGGCAGGCACTTCGGTAAACGTCAAGTTGCACTGGAGCATATTCACCGCATACTTCTGGAACGGGAAAATTGCCGAATAGTAGAGCACGCAGAGCAGAGCCACCAACCAAAAACCGCTACTGGAAAGGATGGTCCCCAAATCGCTCAACTTGAAGGGGTCGTCTTTCTCTTCCGCCTCTCCGGTCTGTTCATCCAACCTCTTGTCCATAAAGAAGTAAACAATGAACATGATAAGCGCAATCATCAGCAACACCACACCGAACGCCACCGAACGGGACACGTCAATATCCCCTCCCCATTTGGCAAACATCGGGAGAATATCATACAAGTAGCCACGCCAAGACGTGCCAATGCCATCTCCGAGCCCATGGCAAGTGCCATCTCACGTCCCTTGAACCATTTCACGATACCGCGTGAAACAGTGATGCCTGCCATTTCTACCCCACAGCCGAAAATCATGAAACCCACAGCAGCAAACTTGGCCGAAGCAGGCATACCCAGATAGAAGGGGGAGATGCCTAATTCATCGAAACCGGGAATATAATTCAAGTTGTTGTTGAACCAATTCTCCAATCCACTGCCTTGAAAACTTTCCGTTACCGCATACCAGTTGATAGTTGCTCCCACCAACATCACCGCACCTGAAAGCAGGGCCGTAAAGCGGACTCCCATCTTGTCGAGGATGATACCCGCAAAAATAAGAAAAAACACAAATACGTTGAGGAAAGTTTCAGAACCCTGCATGGTACCGAAAGCAGTAGAATCCCACCCCCGGGTAGACTGCATCAAGTCTTTAATGGGTGAAAGTATGTCCATAAAAATATATGAACAGAACATGGCAAAGGCCAGAAACAATAATACCATCCAGCGTACGCCCGCAGAATCGCGCAGCGTCAAATTAGTTTTGTCTGTAATCATCATTATTATATTAAGAATTAAACATTTCGTCTGTACAGCTTACAAAAATAGACAATTAATCATTTAATCCCGCTTGTTTCAAGAAAAAACAAGCGGGACTGTATACTATTTCAGTATACAATCCCGCTTATCACGGAATATAAATCTTCCCTAACATTAATTTGCCGGAGTTTCCTGAGCAGCCGGAGCAGCTTCAGCCGGAACTTCCGCAGGGGCTTCCGATTGCGGAGCTTCTGTACCTACGGGCATGTTATAAGGATTAGTTTTTTCTTCTTGTTGCGCCTGTTCCAGAATCACATCACCGCCCTTACTTGAAGAAGAAGGAATAGTGTAAGCAGAAACAATACTGAAGACTACCATACAGCTGCCAGAGTCCAGGTTGCTTTTTCCAGAAAATCCGTAGTCTTGCGCACACCCATAATTTGGTTGGATGATGAAAAGCCTGATGCCAGACCGCCTCCTTTAGAATTTTGAATCAATACAATGAAGCACATCAGCACAGATGCAATCAGCATTAAGATAACTAATAATAAATACATTTTGTTATTTTGATTTAGCGTTAATAATCAATTTCTCCAAAAATCTGATTTGGTCTGCAAAGTAAGCATTTTTTTTTGGATAATTCAAACTTAATTTTTTAATAATTTCAAGTGCCTTGTCATATCGGTGCTGTTTTATATAGATTTTGGCTAAAGTTTCCGTAAAACAGCTATCGTCCAACTCTTCCGTTACCGGCGATACGGAGGGCTCTTCCTCTTCTTCAGTCTCTTCCTCCTTCTCTACAAGAAACTCCCTTCTCGTATCCGGGGCATCCGGAGACTCACTCTTTTGAATAAAGTCATCTATCAATTCATGCCCGCGCAGTTTAGGCACTTCCGGCTCGTCTATTGCATCCACACCGGGTTCTTCCTGCATTAAATAGGCCGTATAATCCACCGCATAATCCAGCTCCGTATGTTGTGAATGCTCTTCGGGAACAGTAGCCAGAAATGCGTCAATCAAGGAAAGGGTACGGTCCACACTCGGCTCTTTCTCCAAATCGCCGGAAAAAAGCGACGAAGCCTTCCGGGATTTCAAGGCATAGCGGTCACCCTCTATAAAGTAAAACAGCACACGACGATCTGCCACATACAACACAGCCTTGCGCAACTCCGCGCCAAAGTTGATGTCGTGCAGCAGATAGAGGTTTTTCAGATAGAGCAAACGGAGCGACTGGAAATAAGGATAGCGTGCCACCAATGTGCGAAGCTCGTACAAAGTATCCCTATTCAGCGTCTCGGGATGCTGAATCCATTGTTGCAAATGGGCAGGCGTCATGAGTTTACCAGTTAGCTACAGTTGCATTGAAAATCTGTTCGGCAATGTCCTTCACCATCAAGGTTATCAGCTGGTCCTGCACTTCGGTCAGCAATTTTGAGGAATCATAGGTCTGGAAAGCCGAGAACTGCTGTTCAAAGTCCTCCTCATGGTTCGTGTTGTTGGTGTAGCGCACGTTGACAGTCAGCGTCACCTTCACCTTCGAAGAGTAACCGCTGGCATCCACCGATTCATTATATTGGTTGTAACCGGTTATTTCTCCGTCGATGTCCAGGTCTCCTCCGGAGTTCACCAGTTGCAGGCGAGTCTGCTGAATGAACATATCCTTCATTTTCTGGTTAAACTCTGTTGCCAGCGGTGCATATACATACTCTGCCCGGTTCTGGAAATCGGCAATGGAAATCGTTTTTACCTTTGTATAGTCAATAGAACTTATCGGAGCAAGTCCCAACTTCATACTACATGAATTCACCAGAAATAACAAGCTTACCAACAAGGAAGCAAATGCCGCTTTTTTAATCCAATCCATATTCTTTTATCTTTCTGTATAACGTACGCTCAGAGATATTCAAGTCCTGAGCCGCACTCTTACGCTTGCCGTGATGTTTTTCAAGCGCCTTACGTATCATTTCTTTCTCCACTTCATCCAGGGAGAGTGACTCCTCCACATATTCTTCCGTATCCTGGAAGTCATCGTCCACCGGAGTAACCGGCTTCACCGAAGGATGTATAATAGTGGGGACACTGGATGTTACCGGAGGTACCACCGCCGGAGTAGCCGGCGTATAGTAGGCCGATGTGGCAACCGCCGGATTGGCTACCGTTCCCCTTTCAGCCATAATCTCATGCACCAGCTTTTTCAAGTCCGTTACATCCTGGCGCATATCAAACAGAACCTGGTAGAGAATTTCCCGTTCACTCCCGAAGCTCTTGTCCTCCCTCACTCCAAACAAGGCAGGCAGGCGCTGCATGTTGTTCTGCTCAGGCAGATAGCCCTTTAAGATGGATGCATTGATTTCACGATTGGTCTCAATGATGGATATCTGCTCGGTGATATTCTTCAACTGGCGCACATTACCCGGCCATGAGTAGCCCAGCAACACTTGCTTGCCGTCTTCCGTCAGCTGAATGGCAGGCATACGGTACTTCTCCGCAAAGTCTGAAGCAAACTTGCGGAACAGCAACACCACGTCTTCACCGCGTTCGCGCAATGGAGGGACCTGAATAGGTACTGTGTTCAAACGATAATACAAGTCTTCACGAAAACGTCCGTCGGCGATGGCTTGTGTCAAGTTTACATTGGTAGCGGCAACAATACGCACATCGGTCTTTTCCACCTTAGAAGAACCTACTTTGATGAATTCACCGCTCTCGAGCACACGCAACAAGCGTGCCTGGGTAGGCAAAGGCAATTCGCCGACTTCATCAAGGAAGATTGTTCCGCCATTGGCTTCACCGAAATACCCCTTCCGTTCGCCGATAGCCCCGGTAAACGCGCCCTTCTCATGACCGAACAGTTCCGAGTCAATCGTCCCTTCGGGAATGGCTCCACAGTTCACGGCAATGTACTGTCCATGCTTGCGCCGGCTGTACTGGTGTATTATCTGCGGAAAGCTCTCCTTCCCCACACCACTCTCTCCGGTAATCAGTACAGACAAGTCGGTAGGCGCTACCTGGATAGCGATATCAATGGCACGCATCAGCGCTTCGTTGTTTCCGATGATGCCGAAACGTAATTTTACTTGTTGTATTTCCGCTTTTGTCATTCTACAAATCTTCTTCTACACTATCGAGTTTCAGTTTGTCGCTATCGTCACGTTTCTCGTAATATTGCTTGCGCAGCGGATTTGCATGTGCTTCTTTCTCACGCTGGCGGTTACGGAACACATCTATAGCCACATAGATAGCCTGCCGGAACGAATCTTCAGAGGCAATTCCTTTCCCGGCAATATCGTAGGCCGTGCCATGAGCAGGCGAAGTGCGTATCACCGGCAAGCCGGCAGTATAGTTCACGCCCTCGTCCATAGCCAATGCCTTGAACGGTGCCAGCCCTGGTCGTGATACATGGCCAGGATACCATCAAAATGGGTAAAGTTATCTGAGCCCATAAACCCGTCTGCCGGATAAGGACCATAGCAAAGCATACCCTTAGCAGCCATTTCGTTGATGGCCGGAATGATAATTTCCTGCTCTTCAGTTCCCAGCAATCCACCGTCTCCTGCATGCGGATTCAGCGAAAGCACTGCAATACGCGGTGCGCCGATAGCAAAATCCTGCTTCAAGGAGCGGTTGAATATCTTCAGTTTTTCCTGTATCAGTTCTTTGGTGATGCTTCCGGCTATCTCTTTAACGGGAATATGTCCGGTCACCAATGCTACCCGGAAGTCATCTTTCATCAGAATCATAAGGGCCTTCCCGCCATCTCCCAGTTTCTGCTCTATATACTCCGTATGTCCGGGGAAGGCGAACTCCTCCGACTGGATGGTATGCTTGTTGATGGGAGCTGTGACAATCACGTCTATCATTCCCTCCTTATATTCCTCAATGGCTTTTTCCAGTGCACCAAGTGCAGCTTTACCAGCTTCAACGTCAGGTTTAGAGAACTCAACCTTTACTTCATCATCCGTGCAATTCACTACACTCAAGCGATTGGGAGCCGCTTCGGAGGCGGAGTTGACGATACTGAAATTGGTAGGCAAGTCCAATGATTTACGATGATAAGCTGCCACTTTAGGCGAACCGTAGATAATCGGCGTGCACAATTCCAGCATCACCGGGTCTGCAAACGTCTTTAAAATCACTTCATACCCTACACCATTAATGTCGCCTTGTGTAATGCCGACTCTTATTTTATTGTCTTCCATTTTTCGTTACTTATTATTAGTAGTATCTTTTGCGGTTACGCCTACCGGAATTTCCGCACCTTCCTGCTTGCTGCCAGGCAGTTTCAAGGTATAGAGCGAAGCCTCCATCTGACGTACCAGATTACGTTTCATTTTATCAGGTGAATAAATAAATATTTCAGATACGATAATACGCTGATTGGCTTTGTCCAAACGTACATGCGATACGAACGGACCGCCCATGAAGTCACCCTTTATGCGCCACAAGCCGCGGGCCTCCAGTGCATAGTCTCCCTGCACACTGATGGGGCGGACATCGGTCATCAGAGAATCCGTCGACATATACATGCCTTCACGGGCACCAGGGATGTTAGCCTTCATCACGGAATCGCGTTTATGGACAAAATATTCTTTAGTAAACGTATCCTTATCCGTATAAGGATAAGAGTAGATTACAAAGTTCTGGTCGCCGGTAGCTGCATTCGTACCTGCCAGAAGAAGTTCTCACCCTCCTTGGTAGATGTCAGTTCGCCCGGCACCCATACATCGCAATCGAACTGGCTTTTCACCTTCGTTGCTATATAGTCGCTATGCTTGTCCTTCAATACTGAAATCTGACGATTCATTTCCGCATGGGTAAAGAAATCGATGATTACCTGCCTGTTCTCCTCCACAAATTTCTCGAACGAAGCCTCGTCCGGCGCCTGAATAGTGAGAATAGACTGAGGAGCAGCATATACATTCCTTGCATACTTGAATTTAGGCTGGGTATAGAGGTCCTTGTTCACATCGACAATAATGATATTGCGAATCAGTTTTAAAGTGGCATCATAATTGGAAGGGGCGGTATACATGATTCGGAATGAACGTTCTGACTGGGGAAGTCCCGGAACATCAGAATCAAGCACATCGAAAAGCGCCCTACCGGCGGGACGTTCCCACAAGCCGGGCTCCACCACTACCAGAACTTCATACGCACGACCACTGGAGGTCGGAGTAAACACACTCTTTTTGCCACCACCACAAGCGGAAAAAAGCGTCAGTACGAGAACCATACTTAAATAAAACAAGTGCTTTCTCATATCTCTATCATTTTAGTTTTTCACAAAGCTACGAAGAATGCGTAATATCCTCCCTACCTAAGTTAATAATTTATATTAATTCTTCTTTATTCTCCTCTTGCTTGGCAGTGGACAACATGCCGCAAGCGGCAAATATATCCTCTCCACGCGATGACCGTATGGTGGTAAACAGGCCATGCGAAGTCAGATAATCACGGAACGCAGTCATGGTTTCCATATCAGCCCCTTCAAGATTCACTCCAGGTATGGCATGAAAACGAATCAAGTTAATCCGGCAGTCCAGCCCGCGTAGCAGCTTCAGAAGTTCCTTTGCATACGGTAACGAGTCATTCACTCCTTTGAAAACAATATATTCAAAAGATAGTCTGCGCTGTTTGCTAAAATCATAGTTTCTTAACAATTCTACAATCTCCGTGATGGAGAACGCCTTCTCTGCCGGCATCAGCTCGCGGCGTTGCAAAGGTATCGGCGAATGAAGGCTGATAGCCAGATGGCAGTCCGATTCCTCAATAAAACGCTGCAAACCCTTCTTCAATCCCACAGAAGAAAGTGTAACACGCTTGGGACTCCACGCATACCCATACGAGGCGGTCATTATTTCCAGCGCTTTCAATACCTCGTCCAGATTATCAAGTGGTTCACCCATGCCCATCATTACCACATTGGTAAGCTTGTCCCTTTCGGGCAACGAATTGATTTGATTAATAATCTGGTGGGATGTCAGATTGGCAGTGAAACCTTGCTTGCCGGTCATACAGAACTTGCAATTCATCTTACAGCCCACCTGGGAGGAGACACAAAGCGTAGCCCGGTCTTCGTCGGGTATATAGACAGCTTCCACGAAATGTCCCTCGCCTGCCCGGTACAAGTATTTCACCGTGCCGTCTACAGAGCGCATGGCATCTACCGGCGCTTCGGCACCTACCTCATAGATTTCTTTCAGCAATTCCCGATGCTTCAACGAAAGATTGCTCATTTCGTCTATAGAAGTCACCTTCTTGTCATACAGCCAGGAAGCTATCTGCTTGGCAGAGAAACCGGGCATTCCCAGATTCTTCACCACATTCTGCAATTCAGAGAGCGTCAAGCCCAATAGAGGTCGTTTCTGCATATCGTTTTTCATTAAAACAAAACTCTTTCAAGAATGCAAAGGTAGGAATAAAGTTGCACAAAGACAACGGAGAGTATAGAAAATGAAATGTACAGACAATGAAAAGACGATGTATCCCAAGTACATGAGTACTTTTATAAGGTTATAATATCAGGCGCGGATTACGCGGAATGACACGGATTCAGTAAAATAAATCCGTGAATTCCGCGTAATCCGCGCCTAAAAGGAAGTGTAAAGGGGAGTTTTGCACACCCTCTTTCACTATGGGGGTTCTCCGTTCTTAGAAGAATAAATAACGTTGGTCTTTTACGTTGGCTTTCAGATACAAGTCACTGATGAACTGGCTTGCCATGCGTGCGTGCATGTTGGCCAAGTTAGCCTCTTCAGTTTCCTTGTTGAATGTTTCGTTCAGTTTCTCTTTTGCATAAGGTTGCAGAACGAATACACCACCGTTACCCTTGATAGGAGCACTCAGCTTGTTCACTTCGGCAATAGAAGCGTACGCGCCTACCAGAGGTTCGCTGCTACGCAATGCCGGGATATAGGCAGGAGCAGAGAAAGTAACGTGCTTTACAGAATCACTGACAGCATTTGCCATATTCTTGTACTGCTCGAACGAAGTTGCATTGGCAGCCTTCATATCAGCCATAATCTTCTCAGCTTTCTTGTCACGGAGAATTTCAGCTCTCAACTGGTCCTTTACCAAAGCCAGTGGGCGATAGCCTTCAGGAACAATACTTGCCACACCTACTACCAGCATACGGTCGCTCTCGCCACATTCGTACAAACCGGAAACTTCACCGGCTTTTGCCTCAAACGCCCATTTCAAAGCATCTTTGGTACCTCTGATACCACCGATACCATGTTCAGAGCTGTACAAATCGGCTCTATCCAGCAACTTATAACCGGCATCTTCCGCATTGGCAATCATTTTCTCTAAAGTATTGTTTGCAGCGATAAACTGGCTGAACTCATTGTATGCCTTGCTGTAAGTTTCCTTACTGAATTCTACCGGACGCTTGATAACGGCTACCTTATATTTATCCTTGACAGCCTTTTTGTTGGTTACCTGCAAAATGACATTTGCTTGTCCCAACGCCAGATTGGTCAGTTCGTTCTGCCCCAAAGTAGTGACAGCAGTAATATATTTCAAGTTGTCACCGTCAATCTGTGCGCCTTCGTAGTTAGCAGAAGAGATCCAGGTAGGCTCACCGGTCTGACCGTACTTCTTCGCAACTTCAGCAAAGCTGGCACCACCCTTAATAGCATTGTAGATGCTGTCGGCCAAAGTCTTCGTCTTTTCAGCATCTTCGGCAACCACCTGAATCTGACGGAACTCGATAGAGTCCGGCATGGCAGCAACAGCCAATTTCTTGAAAGAGTTGAGGGTATTGTCCGATACGTTATAATAAGGTCCGAATACACCACCCACCGCAACAGAATCCAAACGGGCTGTCACATCAGCAGGCAGAGACTTGGCAGTGTAGAACAAGTCTGTATAAGGAGCATCGGAACCCGTAGAACGGATGAAGGTAGTATAGTCGGAAGGATTGGCAGTAAGTTGTTCAGTGTATTCTTCCATTTCCTTCTGGAGGGCAGCTTTGTCTTCTGCACTTGCAGTAACTTGTACATCAATGAACTTGATATTGCGAGTTTCCACATATTGCTTGAACTGTTCTTTTTTCTTGTCGTATGCAGCCTTCAAATCGGAATCCTTGATAACGATGGTAGAGTCAACGATAGAAGAATAGGGAACTGCTGCAAGCAGCAGGTCTGACTGATCCACTCTTGCATCAAAAGCGTCCTGAGCTTCTACCGGGTTGGAGAAAAGAGACTTCGTAATCAAAGCCTGGTACTTTTCCTGAAGACGTGCTGGATAAGAGACTTTTCGAGGAAAGACCAGAACTTGTACATGGATTCATAGTATTCTGCATATTGTGAAGGCATCTGCGCCTTATTCATTTTTGAATAGTCCACCAGGAACTTCTTCAACATATCCTTATCAAATGCACCGGTCTGAGGGTTGCGGAACGGAGTCTGTTGCAGCATCGGATGCACACCGGCATCAATAATAGCCTGAATCTCAGCCTTCGATACAACCAGACCAAGCTTCTTTGCTTCTTTTTCAATCAGCTTATTATTGACGTATGTTCTCCACACTTCATCTTTGATTTGGTTTGTCTGTTCATCGCTCAATGCACTGTTGCCACTGGAGAACTTGATGACTTCTGTATATTCTTCTACCAATGCCTGAAAATCTTGAGCGGAAATTGATTCCCCGTTCACTTCTCCTACGTCTTGTGACTGGTGTGGCTGAAGCACTTTCCACGCGTCACCTGCGATGAAAGCAAACAGCGCCAAACCAATAACAATCACCAATAAAGGTCCTTTAGACCGAATGTTTTGTAATGTTGCCATTTTAGTTAATATGATTTATTTGTTTATTATTATTTTCCTAACAAGTTCATTTTAGCGCACGAAGATACAAAAAATGCTAATACGCATCCATTTATTCTTTAAAAAATTACGCTTAAATGAAATTATTCGATGACTTTCAGTCTCACCAACTCAATTTTAGTGGCTGTCACCTTGATTATTTTAAACTGATAGTTATCAACTTCAATCACTTCATGCAGTTTCGGGAAACTTTGATAACGGTTCAAAATCAGACCGCCCACTGTCAGATAATCATCCGATTCGGGCAGGTCGAGCCCGAAGGTTTCATTTACCTTTTCTATTTCCAGACGGGCCGAAAGCACATATTCACGTTCACCCAGCTGCTTACATACATAGGATGTATTATCATGTTCATCCTCAATATCGCCGAAAATTTCTTCCACCAAATCCTCCAAAGAGACGATACCCGCCGTACCACCGAATTCGTCCACCACTACAGCAATCGTCTTTTTCTGCTGCATGAACAGTTTCATCAGCTTATGGGCCGACATCGTTTCGGGTACAATGGGAACTTCCTTCACGTTGTTCTTCCAGTCTACCGGATTCCTGAACATCTCAGACGAGTGAATATATCCCACCACATTATCTATATTCCCGTCATATACTATGATTTTGGAAATACCCGACTCCACAAAAAGACACTTCAATTCTTCCAATGTGGTGGTCAGGTCTACAGCTACCACCTCTGTACGCGGTACAATGCAGTCGCGTATCTTTATATTCGAAAAATCAAGCGCATTCTGGAATATCTTTACCTCTGCATCCAGCTCCTCTTCACTTTCCGCATTCTCTATGCTCGACTGGATGAAATAATCCAAATCCACTTTGCCAAAAGCCTTGGCTGAAGCTTCCTTGTTTACCTTCATTCCAAATATCCGAAGGAACAGATACGACAATCCCGATGCAAACTTTGAGATGGGGAACAGAATGACATAACATATAAATAGAGGAATGGCACATACCCTCAGCATCAGATTGGGATTGATTTTAAACAAAGTCTTCGGCAAGAACTCACCGGTTACCAAAATAATAAGAGTGGAAATTACAGTCTGCACCAGCACCATTACGAAATGGTTGGAAATAATTCCGGCAAGAAGATTCACCTCTATGAGCTGCGCCATCAAGATACCGTAAATGACAAGTGCAATGTTATTACCCACCAGCATGGTCGAGATGAAGTTATTCGGGTTGCGAAGGAAATAAGCAATGATACCGGAAGTGACGCCCGGCTTCCTTTCCATCTCAAAGCGCAGTTTATCTACGGAAACAAAAGCAATCTCCATCCCCGAAAAGAAAGCGGAGAAAGCCATGGTTATCAATAAAAAAATAACGGTGTCCATTTTATCTATTTATGGTATCAGTCTGCAAGCTATCCGGTGCGGCAGTCTCCTCATCAACATAGAAGATGCCCTCCGGCTTGCGAATCGTGTAAACAGTCATTTGCTGGTTGGATTCAAAGCCATGTCCCGTAATGATACGGTCAGGCTGCTCGATACGGATAAACTCATCCGAATAAATTCTTTGTGCCCGCTGGTCCCAATACAGCAGCTCCGTATCAAATTGTTCACCTTTCAAATTCTGTATATGCACATTCCCCATCAGTTTCCATAATTCCTCCTTATTAAAAAAGTAGGCTGTATCGGCCTTGATACTTGCCTCCACTTGGAAGACAGAGTCGAACTTTTCCAGATAAACCCCCTTTTCAAAAGCCCAGTAAGGAGGATTTTTCCGGTCAAAGACCAGCCACTCTTCCGTATTGATGCGATAACGTGTTACACCGGAATCAGACACCAGCGTAGTCACCCCGCGAGTGTCCATCACTGCCATAGAGTCACGCTCGGTAATGGCATCCCCCAGCTCCTTCTTCTTCCCGGAACATGAAGAAAATAAAAGAAGCATAACCATTGCCCCAAGGACAATGGTTATGCTCGCATTTTTATGATAAACAACGTTGATGGGTTGTAGCAACATGGTTTTATCTGATAGTTGTAGATTCACCTATCCATCCACCGATAGTGATACGGTCACCGGCTTTGTAACCCAACATAAAGAGGTCTTTAGCCTGGGGAGTGTGGCGTGAATAAGTACCAATCAATTCGTTAGCACGTTCTGTAACCGAAGGATCCACCGCTTTAGCTCTCTGCAACTTGTCAATTACCACAAAGTAAGTACACTTGTTCAGAGCGGGCTCATCGGTCCAATTAGGATTGGAGCCGTAAAGCTGTGCCAGCAGGATATATGGGTCACCATAGTTTTCCTTGAAACCGATAGCCTTCAGACAATACGCTCTTGCCTGGGACAGTTTCTTAGCCTGCATCAAGGCAGCAGCAGTGGCGTAGGCCATTTCAGCTTTCTTGTCATTATCGGTTTCCTTAGCCAATGCTTCGTCAAAATACTTCACTGCATTGTCATAGTCGCCTTTCTTATAGTACATATATGCTACACCTACAGCAGCATCAGCAGTCGGGTCAATTTGATACATGTATTCAGAAGCCTTGAAATAAACTTCGCTTTCGTTACACTTCATCAACTTCAGGATATTCAATGCTTTCTTCAAGAAAGTAGAGTCAGTCTTATTTTCTTCTACCTTAGGACCATAGATATTCTGCAGTGATTCGCAGTCAGCCACACCACTCTGGATGAACATAGCTACCAGATTGTCCTTGATAGCTTGCAGATTTGCCTTCTTTGCCTCTTTAGTCTCAGCTGCGATAGCATCGTCCGCATACTTGGAAGCATCAATATAGTCTTGGAAGAACTGGTCAGTATGATTGTCATCGGCCTTCACTTTCTGCATAGAGACATCCAGGAAGTAGTGCAACACCGCACCTTTGGAGCCGCCCTTTTCAGCTTGAACAGATTCTTTCAGCCAATTGTAAGCAGTATTAAGGTCGGGAGCAGGAGCGAACTGAAGATAATCCACAGCTTTGGCACCCAAGGCATCAGCCACACTCGGCACGTTCTTCATGCCCTTACTAATAAATTCAGGAATGTACTTCATTCTCAAATCATATACATCCATCAACTCATCAAAATACTTCTTGTAATCAGCAGAATTCCTGTCCTTAATCTGACTCAAGAAACCTACTAAAATCTTCTGAGCATCTGTAAATGTGTAATACCGCAGTGTAGGGCAATCCTTCAATACAGCCATACAGGGAGCGTATGCATCCTTAAAGTTGCCTGCTCTCACTGCTTCATGAGAGATACTACTGTTCGAATTACAATTTTCAGTCTGTGCGAAAGTGCTGGTCACTCCACCCGAAAGGAGCAAGACAGCTACAAGCGTCTTAATTTTCATTGTATTTAAATTTTAGTTGTTATATTTTTTGTCTATTCAATTTCCATTAATCCACTTTACGCTTGAAGAACCAACGTTCGTTAAAGGTCACTCCGACGCAAATGCGCAACGTATTTTCGTTCAAGAACGCCGCTTGGGTTCCTTTGGTTCGCACGTATTGTGCAGAAAGACTCAATACAGAACGGGTTCTCGGTATGGGTAATCCAAAACCTGCAGTAACGCCATATTCATCAGCGGCACGTACACCGTCTATCTTATAATAAGGTTTGGAATAATAAGCTCCCAAACGATACTTCACATGAGACAAATAGCTTCGTCCCATAGGATTCGGCAGATACTCTGCACCCACGGATATTCTTCCACGGTCGCAAAACGCCTCGTCATTGTTCATATAGCTCACTTTACTCCAATTTTGAAACATTACATCCGCTCCTACCGTCAGACGATTGTCGTACACGTACGTCACACCCGCGCCAAATGTCGTCGGGATGCCGCAAGTAGCAACAGTATCCCTCGTTGTCGAGGTAGCTCCCGTATTGCTATTACCAATCTGCCTAACTTCGTACGCATCATTGCTCAAATCATGCCCCGGAGAAAAGACTACTCCCAACGTTGCAGCATGCTTTTTCCCAAACTGGTGGGTGTACTGCGCTCCAAAATCCAACTTATAACTCTTTACAGCCACATTAGACTGTATTGTAATAGGGAATACACCTGAACTGGACGGAAAGGTTTCCGCGGCGGTTCTTGTTATATCTCCCCAAAGATACGAAAAATTCGCACCGACAGAAAGATTTTTAATTATTTTAAATCCTGCGCCTAAATAAAGCTGATGCAGGCCTCCTTCTCCCGAATAGCTTACCGTTGTAGATTTGTCCGGAAACTCCGTATCTTCCCGATACTCTCCCATGCTGTATCCCACATTCGAATAAGGCAACAATCCCAAACTTATGGCAGCCCATTTACTTGCACGAAACTGCATCGTGATGTAATCAAAACTGGAATTCTTGGCATTTCGCTTCAGAGTACCGTTACTGAGGTTTGTATTCTGCAGGGAGACTGCTCCATCAAAGATAAAGGTCAACGAATCTACCGCCGTATAGGATGCCGGATTAGCAAAGTTAGTCTGGTACTTGTCCCGTAAACCATAGGCAATACCACCCATCGCCCTGCTGTTACTTGAGCCTTGTTCAGACAACTGTCCATATCCATATCGTGTATAGGGAGAATTTGTATTATTTTGAGCGACTGCCGCTCCTGATAATATCGTGAGCAAGAGCACTAACAGTGTTTGTCTATAGCCTGTCATTATTATAGTTTAAAATTCTATTTAATCCTTTCAACACTAAAAATCTGTCTGCAAAGATGATACTTTTTAAGTTTGTATCAAAAGAAAAATCATCCCCGCCCGTTAAAAAAACCAAAAGTTCAGGATATTTATGCTTCATAGCCGTAATGTAACCTGAAATTTCATATTCAATACCCTTCACTACTCCGGCACGGATAGCCGTATCGGTATCCTTCCCCATGGGCACCATCCGCCCCCCGGGAGCCACCAACGGAAGCCGTCCGGTAAACTGGTGGAGCGCCTTGAAGCGCATCTGCAGGCCGGGAGAGATATTCCCGCCATGATAGCGGGCGGCGGCATCGATAAACTCGTATGTGATGCAGGTACCGGCATCCACCACCAATATGTCCCTGCCGGGGAACCGTTCATTGGCTCCTACCACCGCCGCCATGCGGTCATAGCCCAGCGTCTGCGGGGTCTCGTAGAGGTTCTCCACCGGGAGAGGGATCTTTTCATCAAGCCACAGGATGGGGACATCCATACCTTCCAGTTGCGACAGCACCTCCCTGCCCAAATCAATGACAGTAGCCACTATCGCTTTTTCAATCGTATATGTACGGCATACTTCAGGCAACCGTTCCAACGTCAGATTGGAGTCATACACTACCTCCACGATACGTCCATCATCAAACACTGCCATCTTGGCGATTGTATTTCCTATGTCAATAATGAGATTCACTGCGTTTCTTTTAAATCGGGTGGCAAAGATACAACCATTGCCGGTAAGAATGCCGTTATCCAAGATTTTTTTTTGCTTAACAACCCTAAAAAAGCAGAGTACTTTCCCCGCCCCGACACATCCGGGCGGGGAAAGTACTCCGGTTTTTCCATTCAGTTCACAGCTCCTGTGCTACATCGAAGCACGGGCACATTTTCACCCATTCCACAGGCTCCACCACACCGTTGCCGTTCAAGTCAGGACTAAGGTCGCGGTGTCCGCAAAGACGGGCATTGGGGAAACGACGCAAAAGTTTTGCCACAAGTAAGCGCAACGCCGCACGCTGCTCCAGAGTACGGGTATCTTTCGGGCTCCCGTCTACAGCCAACCCGCCTTCATAACAAAGGCCGATAGAATACTTGTTATAACCCCGGACATGCGCTCCAATCTGTGCAATGGGGCGAGTAGAGACAACCTTACCGTCACGACGGATATAATAATGGTAACCTATGCCGACAAATCCGCGACGGAGATGTTCGCGTTTAAGCGCCTCCACCGTCAGACTACAATCTTCGCGAGTAGCACTGCAATGCACTACAATATAATTGATTTTTCTCATTTTACTTCTTTAAAAAAATGTTTTTTGATTTTTTTCAAGTTTGCCCGGCACTCCCGGGCTTAGAGCCGGTTTGTCTTGGAACAAGCCCCTATGGACATTACCCCAGCGGGTTCTCCCCTTGGTCTCCGTCAGCGCCGGAAGAATCACCGCCGCCGTTGCCTCCATCCGCACCGGGAACATTCCCTTCTTCTTCATAATCGTCATTCCGCAAACAGATGCTGTTAGTCGCACGGACACCATTTCCAGAAGAAAAAGCAAAGTAAACCGCCAAAGCGTCATCTCCCCAGTTTTCAGGCAAAGCAAGTTCCGTCTTTCCATCTCCACGGGTAGCTCCGGAGAACAGATAAACCGCCTCACCACGCACCTTGTTATAAGCCAGCGGCATCGCCAGGTCGGTAGCCAAGGCATCGCCCATCCCGCTGTTATCATCCCAGCTGAAAGATAGCTTGCCCGCCTCTTTTGTTACCACAGCATTGAAGACGGGCGTCAACGTGCCGCGGGCCACCAGAACGCGCGCATAGTCCACCTTCAGTTCCGTCCCGCTATCGGTGACGGCATTATGGAGTACGTAGCTCATGGCCGCATTAAAAGCTGTGCAGTCTTTTGTCGACTGCTTATAGCCGATACGCACATAAGGTACGACAGCGCACAAAAAACGCATGCACTTGCGGAACTTTCCACGTTGCGCCTGCTGCTTCAGCGTGCGGGGGTTCTTGACACTGATGGCCAATGCACGCATATAGTTCACATTTTTCCAGGAACTGCCCACCACAGTTCCTACTTTTCCGCTGAATCCCCCAAGGATTTCTTGTTTAATCTGTCCCATAATGATGAGTGTTTTTAGGGAGCCGAAGACAAGCAATATGCCTGCCTCCACGAAGCCGCCACCTGCCGGTCGTGGACTTCTTCCACCCACGGCTTTCAGCTATCGGGCACTGCAAATATAAGCCAGACAACAAAAGGACTCCCAATATGCGTATGCATTGCCTCCGCTTGCACCGCTTTGCACTGCGAAGGAAGCTGTCCGCCTCCGTAACTGCCTTCTCTTTGATTATTCTTTATTCAAATCTTTCGTCAGATTGCCGTTGGCATCGTAAGCGTACTCGTTTGCCTGCCTGGCGGCATCCTTGAAGTCGAGACCGTTGTTGTAGGCGGAGGCCGCAACAGTACTCCTAATGTGAAATGGCACAGAAATTCCCTGCCTGCATTACCAAAGATGCCGACAGGGATTTTTTGTTGAATAAGAAAATTTTAATATTCAAAAGTAACAGATGAAAACATCCCAGTTACATCGAACAGACCAGCTACTCTTCTATCAAATCATTTGAATAACATCTTGTATAAATAACCTTAAAATAGCATGTTATTGCCACTGCGATATCCGATGCAGGTACACAAAAATACCAATTCTCATAAGGATTTTTTTCTTTTATGTCAGCTTCGAATATACTGTCACAGAAAACTCTTACTATATAGTTGTTTTCAAAATAGAGTGTCAAATCATAATGAGAAGATAACTCATAAGACAACAATTTGTTATTTAACAAATACTGAACACTTTCATTCATACGTCCTACATGAGGCGTAGCATCATCGCCGCAAGTTGTCAAAACAACTCCATTATGCTCTACTCGCCACGCACAATTAATCATGTAGTGAACTCCTTCTTCAAACTCTATATTCCAAATAGAACCCACACAACCGCCTGTCAAGGAATGAACACCTTTTTGCCAATAGCAGTTTTTAATAACTCATGTATATCCATTTCACTTTCTAAAATATTCTTTTATTAACTGTTCTATTTCATGATAGCCAAGCCCTTCCCCTCCTACTAAACGATGCAGGGTTTGTCGTTGGACTCTATCAAGATTATGTTTATTACACAAACTTCTTATTTGTTCATCCTGTACAGCCCGGTTTCCCGACATATTACCTTTCGCCCGTCCCATTTTTCCCTATTTCCTCCACTGTGGATAATTCCACTTCTGCTTGCATCAAAAGTATTGGTGGTAGAGAAAGAACGGAACATGGAAGTGAAAACATTTTTCAATATGTTCCAGCCACTCTTGGTACTTGCAAAAAACAAATCAAATTCCGGATAAGTATTATCCAGTTTTCCCGAAGCCCGTTTATACCATTTACTTCCTCCGCCTTCCAGCCAAGCGTTCTCTCCATCATTGCTCAAAGCGGGAAAAGAAACTCCGATACTTGTTACTATGCCATTTTCAATTGTCCCGTAATTGGAATAGAACATATTGGTCTGGTCATTGAAAGTCAAATTACCGAGAAATTCCACGTCGGTACTATGGTTCCAGGACGAGAAGTTTACTTCATTAAGAAAATTGCCACTTCCATACGGGTATTCTTTCGCAGCTTCCAGGAATTGCCTGATTGCCTCAGGATCGTTTGTACTCCAATAATCCATCCCGTCAGGGTCAATCCGATTAACAGGATTATTCCCGCAATAAGCATAGAGGCTTGTATAGAAATAATTTTCAGCAGAAGGATCCACCGTCGTAAACCTTCCCAGTGCAGCATCATACATGCGTGCCCCGTAATCATACCAATTCAACCCTTTCTTCGCATCAAACTCCTTACCATTATACTTGTAAGGCTGAACACCATTAATACTTGCAAAGACTCCGCCAAAAGGATAATAATGGCTCGTTTCCTCTACATTACCGCTTGAATTGCTAACCATCCGGTGATTCCCTTGATGGTCCTTCAAGTAGTAATGATACTTGCTATCACTCAACGTCACATAACCCTCTTCAGTAAGCAGCAGCTTCTGGACTCCGTTTTCATAGACCACATTTCCGCAGTAATCAGTCGTGGTAGCAGTATTGCCTATCTTATGAACTGTTTTCAGCTTTGTGCCGTCGGCACCATAAGTGTAGGTAATCGTACTACCGTCACTGAAAGTTACCACTTTTGGCAAATTTAAGCAATTATATGATATACCTGTTTAAATCTTTAGTTAAGTATGAGTACGTGTCACACTGGCAAGTTGGTCCGTGAAAGTATAGACTGTAGAGGTTACATCTCAGCAACCCCCTGCCGTAGCTCGAAGTGTCACGAGTAAACTACCCGCTAGGGAAGCCCACACCGCCCACAAAGCCATAGTTGCCGTAGTAGTTCTGTATGGTATATGTACCACCGTATTGGAAGAGGCATTCTTTCCGGTGCATTTCTCCCGAAAACGTCATATAGGCAGTAGTCCACTTGGGGGATCGCTGGTCACCGTCCTGCGAGAAGACCAGGTGGGCGTTGTCTTCATATTCACATCGCCCATTAAAAAACATAGCTGAATATAAAAAACTATCCCAACATATAAGATATACAATTTCTGGTGTTGGGATAGTTTTTATATTCAGTTTGAAATAGTCGGATTATGCTAAGATAGTATATTTATTTTTTAAGATATGCATAAAGAAACCACGATCATCATATACATCCAAAAGGAAACAAAGATATTTTGTATTAATACATATTTGCACTCTCACACTGAGTGAAGGGGCTTTTGCAAGTTCAAAATTAAAATGATTAGCCAGCAACACTCTTAAAAAAGGAATCATGTCTTTTGATGCATGTACAAAGCATATTCCTGGTGTCATTCTATTATTATAATGCTTATATACTACATATTCATTACCAGGTATATGCTTTTGGAGAAAAGATTCAATTTTCTCATTCTTTTCCCAAAAAAGAATTCTACAAATTATAGATTCCGCCTCTAATGATTTTATAATATTACAAATGAAATCAGCTTTTCTAATTAAAGCAATAGGCTCTATGTCACATCTTGTACAAACAGATTTCTTATTTTTCTTTCTTAATGCTTTGCAAAAAAAAATCATTAACAGTATTGTAATCTTCTTTTAAAATCTTCATAATTCTATTTTTTGAATATATTAAGCTCTTTATCAGCAGTTCCTATTCTTACCAATTTGCCATTTATTTCTTTAAAAACTTTCCAAGCCCCACCATTATGACTATCCACATCCTTAGAATAATATTTCCCTTTATATTCATATACTTTTTCCCCATGGGAGTAACCGAATTTTTTTGTCTCTTTAAATCCTTTTACTGCAATATCTTTAACAGCATTGGCATTTATAGTGTTTATGGGAGAAAATGTAGGATTTAGGGAGTTCCAAATCCATCTCAATGTTCCCCACCCAGCCTTTGTTACACTTGTTGATAACATAAATTCCGGATAAGTATTATCCAGTTTTCCCGAAGCCCGTTTATACCATTTACTTCCTCCGCCTTCCAGCCAAGCGTTCTCTCCATCATTGCTCAAAGCGGGAAAAGAAACTCCGATACTTGTTACTATGCCATTTTCAATTGTCCCGTAATTGGAATAGAACATATTGGTTTGGTCATTGAAAGTCAAATTACTGAGAAATTCTGCGTCAGTACTATGGTTCCAAGATGAAAAGTTTACTTCATTAAGAAGATTGCCACTTGCATTCGAATGTTCTTTCGCAGCTTCCAGGAATTGCCTGATTACCTCAGGATTATTTGTACTCCAATAATCCATCCCGTCAGTCAATCCGATTAATAGGATTATTCCCGCAATAAGCATAGAGACTTGTATTGAAGTAATTTTCAGCAGAAGGGTCCACCGTCGTAAACCTTCCCAGCGCCGCATCATACATGCGTGCCCCATAATCATACCAATTCAATCCCTTCTTGCCATCATACTCCTTACCGTTGTATTTGTAAGGCTGCACATTGCCTGAACTTGCAAATACCCCACCGAAGGGATAATAATGGCTCGCTTCTTCAACAGCACCCGTAGAACTGAGGACTACGCGGTTGTTCCCCTGATGGTCCTGCAGGTAATAGTGATACTTCTTGTCCGAAAGCGTAACATACCCCT
>NZ_BAKJ01000014.1 GCF_000614125.1 Bacteroides rodentium JCM 16496 | reverse complement strand
TTATGAAATACGATTTCGATACAATCATCCCGCGTCGCGGGACGAATTCTTATAAATGGGATACTCCCGAAGAGGAGAATGTACTGCCCATGTGGGTGGCGGATATGGATTTCCGTACAGCACCCGCTATTATCGATGCCTTACAAAAGCAGGTGGCGCACGGTATTTTCGGTTATACAAAAGTACCCGAAGCCTATTATGATGCGGTCGTCCGGTGGTTCGATGACCGGCATCGCTGGCAGGTTGATTCCCGGTGGATTATCTATACGAGTGGTGTCGTGCCGGCTCTGTCAGCCATTATCAAAGCCTTGGCCATGCCGGGTGATAAAGTCATCGTTCAGACTCCTGCCTATAATTGTTTCTACTCATCTATCCGTAATGACGGATGCGAGTTGTTTGCCAATAATCTCGTTTATCAGGATGGCCGCTACGCAATCGACTTTGCCGATCTTGAAAGGAAAGCTTCCGATCCGAAAGCAAAAATCCTGCTGCTGTGCAATCCTCACAATCCGGTCGGACGGGTATGGACACCGGAAGAACTGCAGCATATCGGTGATATTTGTTTACGGAATGGGGTGTTTGTCGTGGCAGATGAGATTCATTGTGAACTGACTTACGAAGGATATGACTACACACCCTTTGCCTCCTTGTCCGAACGCTTTTTGCAAAATTCCGTCACTTGCGTTTCGCCGAGCAAGGCGTTCAACCTTGCCGGGTTGCAAATCGCCAATATCATCGCAGCCGATGAAGAGGTGCGCCGCCGTATTGACAGAGCCATTAACATCAACGAGGTATGCGACGTCAATCCGTTCGGCGTAATCGCCACAATGGCAGCTTACAACGAAGGTGGGGAATGGCTCGATGCTTTGCGGAAATATCTGCGGGGGAATTACGAATACCTCCGTTGCTTTTTCGGGGAGCGGTTACCACAATATCCCGTGCTGCCACTCGAAGGAACTTATTTGGTTTGGATAGACTGCCGTGCCTCCGGTGTTAGCTCAGATGCTGTCGCCTTACGTTTGCAAGAACAACAGCACCTGATGGTCAATTCCGGTACGATGTACGGTCCCGGTGGAGAGGGCTTTATCCGGCTGAATATCGCTTGCCCCCGGGCTCTGCTTGCTGATGGACTGGAACGGATGGCCCGTTTATTCTATCGTGAAGTCTTCTGACTTAAATCCGCTGTAATACCTACCGGAGAAGGCGGTGAACTTCAGGACACAATAATCGGGATCAGTCACTCCTTCGGGATAGTACATAGTGTCGCCTTCCTGCCATATCATTTCCTTACTGGTGCTGTCCGTCAGTATCTCCATCGTGCCGCGCAGCATTACGCCCTTGAAGAAGCGTGTGTTGCAGACGTAAAGGCATGCCCGGTTGTTTTTGAGAAATTGTGAAACGCGCATCGACGAGGTGTTCGTTGACAGGTAAATGTGTTTGATCCCTTCCCTTTTGCGGGTTTGCAACATGGCCTTGATGTTGGGAAAGCCTTCGGCATCCACCGAACCGACAAAGATGGTTTTTTCCTTGTCAATCATGTTTCCTACTGTTTTTTCTGCATCTCTCATTGTTTGTTTTTTTATGGGTTATTGTTTCAAGGGCAAAGATAGCCGGTAAGTGGAACTTTTGTACAATAAAAAAGAAGGAGGATATGTCACTTTTCACGGTTTCTCCATTTTCCGGTAGGCGAGGGGAGTATACCCTATACATTGTCGGAAACTACGTACAAAGTAGGAGACGGTTGAGAAATGGAGTTCGGAGGCTATTTCTGAAATGGGGAGATCGGTGTAGGTGAGCAGACGCTGGGCTTCGTCTGTAACCTTGTTGAGTATGTACTGCTTGGCGTTGATGTTTATGGCCGAAGAGAGGATTTCGTTCAGATAGTTGGGAGTGATGCATAGTTTATCGGCATAGAATTGTACAGAATGCTGCTCCCGGAAGTGCTCCCCAACCAATTCGAAGAATCGGCTGAGGTGGAAGCTGCTGATATCTTTATGTGGCTCCTTACCCGTCTCCGGAGGGATAGAGGTGCGGTAGGCACGGTTGAGTAGCATGAGGACTTCGTAAAGTAAGGCGCGTAATATGCCCGTATCGTGTGGGTGGAAAGAGTCGATTTCGACCTTTATGTCGTGCAGAAGTTGGAGTATTCGTGCATAGAGCCCGTTCGGCAGTTGGAGTTTGTCTACCATTTTTCCCATTCGGAAGAACGGGAGGTGCTGCACGAATAGTGGGTCTTTGAAGAAAGAGGTCAAAAAGGTATCCTCAAAAATTAGAGCATGACCGTTGCCGATACGGTCTGTGTCCCAACTGCGCACCTCACCTGGTTTGGAGAAGAATACATCACCGGGAGCTGCCAAGTGTGTCCGGTTACCGATAGTGAATTCTCCTTCTCCTTCTGTGATGAAGGTGATGTCATAGTAGGTCAGAATATGTACTTTTCCCTGGGTCAAGAATTTCCGGGTATACTGCAAATCAACGACATCTATCAGAAGTTCGCTTCCGTACTTAGTTTTGTAGAAATTGTATCGTGGGATGGCATTTTTCATGGCTTAACATTGTATGATGGCAGTAAAGTTAGAGAAAAAGCTGCTCCGTACAATAGCGAATAGGAAAATGTTGGGTAAAGACCGGGAGTTTTGTTTATCTTTGCACCCGCAATTATCAATCGCCTTGTAACGATTGCCTGGAATTATCATATTATGAAACAGAAACGAATACCATTAGTGGGCGGACAATACCTTGTGCCCTTCATTTTGATTACCTCTCTTTTCTTTTTGTGGGGATTTGCCCATGCCATTCTGAATGTACTGAACAAGCACTTTCAAGAGATACTGGATATCACGAAGACACATTCGGCCTTTATACAGATGACGATGTATATGGGATACTTCATTATGGCCATTCCTGCAGGACTTTTCATCAGTCGCTTCGGATACCGCCGGGGTGTGGTATTCGGTCTGTTGCTCTACGGTATCGGTTCGCTGCTCTTTATCCCCGGGCAGCATTATCTGTCTTTTAATCTTTTCTTGTTTGCATTGTTCGTGATAGGTTGCGGACTGACGTTTCTTGAAACTGCCGCCAATCCTTATGCCACAGAATTGGGCGCAAAGGAAACTGCTGCCAGCCGACTGAATTTCGCGCAATCCTTCAACGGTCTGGGATGTATCTGTGCACCGGTACTGGCTGGACTGCTGCTCTTCTCGAAGGATGGGCAGGCGGGCTCGGGTAATGTCGCATTGCCCTATATCTGCATGGGGATAATTGTGTTGCTGGTAGCACTGGTCTTTTCAAGAATCAAGTTGCCCGAGATTGAACATAGTGTGGAGGTGGACGAAGCTGGTAATAAGGTCGGATTGTGGTCACACCAGCTTTTTATTTTCGGGCTGATAGCCTTGTTTGCCTATGAGGTCGGCGAGATTTCCATCAACAGCTTCTTCATCAACTACGTGGTGGAGCAGAATTGGATGAATGCCCGCGAAGCTTCCGTAGTGCTTTCTTTCGGTGGACTGGGGTTATTTATGTTAGGACGTTTTGCCGGTAGCTGGATTATGGGACGTGTGCGTGCCGAGAAGATGTTGCTGGTTTGTGCTACGGGCACTGTGGTGACTACCTTGTTGGTGTTGCTGGATGTAGGCATGGTGTCGCTTGCAGCTCTGTTGTGCGGATATGCGTTTGAGGCTATTATGTTTCCCACGATTTTTGCCCTTTCCTTGCGCGGGCTGGGCAACCATACCAAGAGGGCTTCCTCTTTCCTGATGATGTCTCCCGTGGGAGGCGTGGTAGGTCCGCTGTTGATGGGACTGGTGGCAGACCATACGACGATGGTGTGGGCGTTCATCGTACCGCTGGTTGCCTATTGCGTGGTGTGGGCATATGCCCGCAAGATGGTGTCCGTCTCTACCGCTTCCTCAATATAGAAGGAAGCCTGCGACTCCGGCAAGGATTATCAGTAAGATAGGGTGGAGGTTCCACTTCCACGTCACGCCGAAAGCGGCTGCAAAGATAAGTATGCTTTTGTAATCTATGAAATTCTCCTTGTTCATCAGCAATAGGGCAGCGGCAGCTATCAATGATACGGACATGGGCAGCAGTCCCGACATTGCCGCCTTGATGTATTTGTTGTCCTTGCATTTCACGAAGAAGTAAGAGATGAGCAATACCAGGATGAACGAGGGAAAGCATACTGCAACGGTGGCCACGACAGCTCCCCACACGCTTTGAGTAACTGCATAGCCCACATAGGTGGCACTGTTGATGCCTATCGGACCAGGCGTCATCTGCGAGATGGCCACTACGTCCGTGAATTGTTGCAGGGTGAGCCAGTGATGGTGGTCCACCACTTCGTATTGGATGAGGGACAACATGGCGTAACCGCCTCCGAAACCGAACATTCCGATTTTTAGATATACCAATATCAGCTGCCAATAAATCATATCTGTAATTTTCTCAGTTTATCTTTTAACCATAATGTATAGAGCATTCCTCCTGCAATTCCTGCAAGGACAATGTATACGGGGGATAGCCCGAATTGCCAGATGAGTATGGTGGCGATGGTTGGAAGCACTAGTTGCCAATACTTCAGTTTCAGTGCCCGTGCAGCCGAAATGCAGGGTATCACAATCAGTGCGACTACTGCCGGACGGATACCGTTAAAGATGCGTATCATCACCTGGTTGTCTTGAAAATGAGCGAAGAACATGGCTATCAGCATCATGATGACAAAAGAGGGGAGGATTGTGGCAAGTGCACACACCAGGCTACCTTTTACTTTATGCAGCTTGTAGCCGACGAATATGGATATATTGACAGCAAAAACACCGGGAAGTGACTGGGTCAACGCAAACATTTCCATGAAATCTTCTTTACTCATCCATCTCTTTTTTACGATTTCCCGTTCAATGAGAGGTATCATAGCGTATCCACCACCGATAGTGAACATTCCTATCTTGGCAAAGGTCATAAAAAGCAGTAAATATTTCATTATTTCTCTTCGGGTGACTTTCTTTTGCAAAGAAACCCAAATTAATCAACATATACAAATTAGGGGGATAATATTTATTTATTAATATTTTATATTACAGAGTTATATTCTTAAATCTATTTAAAAGGAGAATATTCCGTCGTAAATAAGCTTTATCTTTAACACGTAATTACAAATAATATAAATGTAGATATGATACAGATAATGCAATTACATGGTACGGATAAAAAGCTGTATGAGCTTGTATCCCCTTTGGTTATGAGCCCGGAAGTGCTGAAACAGAACTACAATTACCCATTCCGGACATCGGAAGAGTACGAGTGGTTTGTTGCTCTGGATAATAAACATGTTGTAGGTTTTGTGCCGGTGGAGCACAAGAAGTATGAATGTGTCATCAACAACTATTATATTAAGGAAAAAAATGTTGACACGCTAAAATTGCTTCTGGAAAAGGTTCTTGAGAAGCAGGGCGAGGAGAGTAGCCTGACGGCTGTTAGCTTTGTTGAAGATAGGGATGTCTTCAGCGAACTGGGCTTTTTGGAAGACAAGGTATGGACCCGTTATGTGAAAATGAAGAAAAACAGATAATTATGGCTGCACCCAAAAATGTGTATGAACTGGCGCAAGAGCGTCTTGATGTAATTTTTAGGGAGTTTGACACGATATGCGTCTCTTTTTCGGGAGGAAAAGATAGTGGAGTGTTGCTGAATTTATGCATAGACTATATCCGCCGGAACCGGCTGAACCGTAAACTGTGTGTATTCCATATGGACTATGAGATACAGTACAGCATGACCATTGATTATGTGGACCGGGTATTGGAGGCGAATAAGGATATATTGGAGGTGTACCGTGTTTGTGTGCCTTTTCGTGTAACAACTTGTACGTCGATGTACCAGAATTACTGGCGTCCGTGGCAGGAGGATTTGGAGGACATTTGGGTAAGGAAGATGCCGAAAGGCTGCCTCACTAAGGAGACGTTTCCTTTCTACACTCCCGAAATGTGGGATTATGAGTTCCAGATGCACTTTGCCAAATGGCTGCACGAGAAGAAGGACGGAGTGCGTGCCTGCTTTCTCATAGGCATCCGTACGCAAGAGAGTTTTAACCGCTGGCGCAGCATCCATCTGAACCGGAAGTATCAGATGTACCACAATTACCGCTGGACCTCGAAGATAGGCAATGACATTTTCAATGCTTACCCCATTTATGATTGGAAGACGACGGATATCTGGACAGCCAATGGTAAATTCGGCTTTGACTATAACCATTTGTATGACCTGTATTATAAAGCCGGGGTCAATATCGAACGCCAGCGTGTGGCAAGCCCTTTTCTTTGTGAGGCACAAGAGAGCTTGAAGTTGTATCGTGTCATCGACGAATACTTGGGGAAGAATGATAGGGCGGGTCAACGGGGTGAACTTTACCGGTATTTACGGAGGGACGCGTGCTATGGGGTGGCAGACGGTCCGACTGCCCGAAGGGTATACGTGGAAGGGCTTTATGCAGTTCTTGCTTTCCACCTTGCCGGAAGAGACCCGGAGGAACTACTTGAAAAAGCTTACCGTCAGCATTGAATTCTGGCGTACAAAAGGGGGGTGTTTGGCTGACGAGACCATCCAAAAGCTGAGGGATGCAGGAGTGTCCATTGAAGTGATAAATACCACGAATTACAAGACAAACAAGAAGCCGGTGCGCATGGACTATCTGGATGATATTGACATCGCGGAATTCCGGGAAATCCCCACTTATAAGCGGATGTGCATATGTATTCTGAAGAATGACCATGCCTGCAAGTACATGGGCTTTGCCTTGAACAAGGAAGAGGCATACAAAAGAGACAAGATAATGGAACAATTCAAAAATATGATGTTATGAGCGTAGATAAAAGTCCGGTATATAATGTAAAGGCAATTCCAATAGAGAAAATACAAGCAAACGATTACAATCCGAATGTAGTGGCACCGCCCGAGATGAAGCTTCTGGAGCTTTCCATCTGGAAGATGGTTTCACCATGCCTTGTGTCTGTTACTATGATGAGGAAGAGGATAACTACATCCTGGTGGACGGTTACCATCGCTATCAGGTATTGAAGACATCCAAAAGAATTTATCAGCGCGAAAACGGGTTGCTTCCCGTGGTCGTGATTGACAAGGAACTTTCCAACCGTATGGCATCCACTATCCGTCACAATCGTGCCCGTGGTACGCATAACATCGAGTTGATGTGCCATATTGTTGCGGAATTGGACAGAGCCGGCATGTCGGATGAATGGATAATGAAGAATATTGGGATGGATCGTGACGAAGTGTTGCGTTTAAAGCAAATTTCGGGTCTGGCAGACTTGTTTGCGAATAAGAACTTCAGCATTCCGGATAAGAAAGAAGAGTATGTGGGGGAGAAATAAATGAATATTTCAGGGGCGGATTTTTTTATCGGTCTCTTTATATTCATTAACAAGTGAAATATTTCGTTGCAAACTTGCATAACTTAGTCAAATCGCCTACATTTGTCAGCATCAAAACAAACAGAATAGGTCCTATGTGCTTTAAGGCACTATAAAAAACATTACATGAAGAAAATTTTGGTTAGTGGCGGTGCTGGTTTTATAGGTTCTCATCTTTGTACCCGATTGATAAACGACGGGCATCAGGTGATTTGTCTGGATAATCTTTTCACCGGTTCGGAAGGAAATATTACTCATCTGAAGAGCAATCCCCGCTTTGAGTTTGTACAGCATGATGTGGAGACTCCTTATGAGGCAGATGTGGACGAAATCTATAATCTGGCTTGTCCTGCTTCTCCCATCCACTACCAATATGATGCTGTTAAAACCATCAAGACTTCTGTATTGGGCGCCATCAATATGCTGGAACTGGCCAAAAAAACAGGTGCCAAGATATTGCAGGCTTCTACCAGCGAAGTGTACGGTGACCCCGTTGTTCATCCCCAAGTGGAAAGTTATTGGGGAAATGTAAATCCCATCGGCCTCCGTTCTTGTTATGATGAAGGGAAGCGTTGTGCCGAGACATTGTTTATGGACTATCATCGCCAGAATGGAGTGCGGATCAAGATTATCCGTATATTCAATACGTACGGTCCTCGGATGTTGCCGAATGACGGACGGGTGGTTTCCAATTTCGTAGTTCAGGCATTGCAGAACCAGGATATTACGATATACGGTTCGGGCAATCAGACGCGGAGTTTCCAGTATGTAGATGACTTGATAGAAGGCATGGTGCGAATGATGGATACGGAGGACGATTTTATCGGTCCGGTAAACTTGGGAAATCCGAATGAATTCTCCATATTGGAATTGGCGGAAAAGGTCATCAGGCTGACGAATTCCAAGTCGAAACTGGTTTACAAGCCACTGCCTCATGACGATCCCAAACAGCGTCAGCCGAACATCACTCTGGCAAAGGAAAAGTTGGGCTGGAAACCGACTATAGAGTTGGAAGAGGGTTTACAATATATAATAGAGTATTTTAAGGAATATCGTTCCTAACTAAATAGTAATTTTGATAACGGGAAAAACAATATAGAAAGATGAACATGGAAATAAATCCTTCCGAGTACAAGATCCTCATCGTTGACGATGTGATGTCAAACGTTTTATTGTTGAAAGTGCTTTTGACAAACGAGAAATTCGCAATTGCTACTGCGAGTAACGGGCGGCAGGCGTTGGAGCAGGTGGAAAAGGAAAACCCTGACTTGGTTTTGCTTGACGTAATGATGCCGGACATGAGTGGTTTTGAAGTAGCCCAACATTTAAAGTCAAATCCGCAGACTGCTGAGATTCCGATCATCTTTCTGACTGCACTGAATAGTACGGCAGATATTGTGAAAGGTTTTCAGGTAGGAGCGAATGACTTCATCTCCAAGCCTTTCAATAAGGAGGAACTGATTATCCGTGTTACCCACCAAATATCTTTGGTAGCTGCCAAGCGGCTGATTTTGAGTAAGACGGAAGAACTGCAACGTACCATTGCCGGACGTGACAAGCTTTATTCGGTGATTGCCCATGACCTGCGCTCTCCTATGGGTTCCATAAAGATGGTGCTGAACATGCTGATACTGAACTTACCGGCTGAGAAAATAGGTATCGAAATGTACGAGCTTCTGACGATGGCCAATCAGACAACAGAGGATGTGTTCTCATTGCTGGATAACCTGTTGAAATGGACGAAGAGTCAAATCGGTAAGTTGAACGTGGTTTATCAGGATGTGGACCTCGTCGAAGTGACAGACAGTGTCATTGAGATTTTCAGTATGGTGGCAAGCCTGAAGAAGATAAGAATCCGCGAGATGAAACCGGAGAAAATGATGGTCAATGCTGATATTGATATGCTGAAGACGGTAGTCCGCAACTTGTTGAGCAATGCCATCAAGTTCAGCAAGGAGAATTCCGAAGTGCTGGTGAAGATGGAAGAAGTGGATGGCATGGCAGTTGTCAGCGTCCAGGATTATGGCTGTGGCATCAGTGAGGAAGGGCAGAAGAAGTTGTTGCATACTGATACGCATTTCAGCACGTTCGGCACGAACAACGAAGAAGGCTCGGGACTGGGCTTATTGCTGTGCAAGGATTTTGTCGTGAAGAATGGCGGTAAACTGTGGTTTACTTCCAGGGAAGGCGAAGGTTCCATATTCAGCTTCTCTATTCCGGTGGAGAAGTGATAGCGAAGAAAATAAACGGATGGTCCGTTGAAGTAAAACAGACCATCCGTCAGACTCAAATAGACCGTCTGTTACGGTCGTGCAGACCATCTGTTTCTTATAAACGGATGGTCTGTTTTTTATCTCTTACACAGACTGCGGAAATCGCAATATTCACATTTCCGGGTATCCTCTGTTTGGCTGAATGTTTCTTCTTGGCTGAATATCTCCTGCAGGAGTCCGTGCAGCCGTTCGCGGAACTCGTCTTCGAAGAAAGCGAAGTTGTTGACCGGTACCTTGGGTTGTCGTGGCGCTCCCATTTCGATGATCGGGGAGTAGCTTTCGGAAGCTGCCCGGTGGATGTAGAGCAGGGAAGGGGCTACCTTCAGCGATTGCTTGCGGCAGAGGATGGCGGCGTACAGAAACGTCTGGAAAATATAGTTGGGACGGTTGTCGGCGGGAGTAAACAGTTGTTCTATATTTTCTGGAGTCTTGGGAGTACCGCCGGTCTTGTAGTCCACGATACGTAGCGTGTCTCCTTTGCTGTCCAGGCGGTCGATGGTACCGCCTATCTGTAAGGCGAGCTTTCCTTGCGGAGTATCTATTTCCATCATTTCTCTGACGTCCTGCTCCATACCCTCCATACGGAACGGGGCATATTGCAGGTCATTGCGCAGAAGCTGGCGCAGGTAAGAGGCTATGACTTTGGAATGGATAAGCTGCGCACCGTCATACTCCGGTTGCTCCGTAAGGGGCACATGGAAAAACTTTTCTTTGAAAGCATTGTCTACATAGGCTTGCAGGCGGACATCGTCTTTCAGTAACTGTTCCAAGTCTTCTTTACGTATCTCCCGTCCGTTGGCTGTCAGTTCGTTGTACACCAGTTCGGCGGAACGGTGGAAGATGGTGCCGAAGAGGGCGGAGTCTATCTCGGCGCTTACTTCATCGGGAGCTTTCAAGCCGGCTACGTATCGGTAGTAGAATTTCAGCCGGCAGTCCAGATAGGCATTGAGGGCAGAGGGGGAGAAGAACGCTTTGGGATGTCGGTGGATGTCGTAGGCGTCGAACATCTGTTGCAACATCTCCGGTGTTTTGTGAATCTCAATTTCCCGGGCTTGCTGTGGAGATTGTCCGGCTTCAAGGTATTCAAGGGAGATGTTGTGCGGCGACTCTACCAGGAATTGCAGCATGAAGCGGGACATTTCCCCGCGGTTCAGTCCGTCCGAAGAGGTGTTATATGATAAGGTGACGTTTTCTGCCCGTTGGATGAGGCGGTAGAAGTAGTAGGCATAGACGGCATTCTTGTGCTCTATGGTGGTCATGCCGAAGGCTTTCCTCAGGTTGTAGGGGATGAAGGAGGACTCGCCTCCGGCTTTGGGCAATTGCCTTCGTTGAGGGAGAGCATGATGAGGTTGCGGAAGTCGAGGTTACGCGTTTCCAGCACACCCATTACTTGCATGCCGATGGCGGGCTCTCCGTGAAAGGGGATGTTGGCAGAGGTAAGCAGTCGGTTCAGCAGTCGCTTCAGCGTGTCTGTGCGCACGCCACTCAGTTCGCCGGTCTCTATCAGGCTGAGCAGGCGGTTGACGAGGGTGTAGCTTTTGAACAGAGACTCGCGGTACAGCTGGTTGAAGATGTCTTCCACGTCTTTTTCCTGGCGGTAGAGGACGGCCACTTCGCGAAACAGTTCGGTGAGGTAGTTGCATAGGGCGGCAATGCCGTTCTGCGGTGTAAAGACTTGTTCAAGAAATGCGTCCTGCTTCAGCTCCGAGGGAAGGGGATAGAAGCGGTTGTCCCGGGTAAGCTGTCTTTCCAGTGTTTCGGCATGGGAGGAGAGCTGCCGGGTATAAGGATGTTTCAGCAGGGTGAGCACGGTCTCGTAAGTATATCGTCCGGTACCTGCATGGTAGCCGGTAGTCTGTAGCTCTACAAGGGCGTTGATAAAGCTGTATACCGGAGTTTGGGCAAGGGGGAATCCCATTGTGATGTTGACGTTCCTTACCTCTGCCGGAATGGAGTGGAGGACGGGAAGCAGTAGGGATTCGTTGCAAAGGACAACGGCGGTGTCTTTGAATGAAGAAGGGGGGCTTAATTCTTCATTCCCCCTGATCCATTGCGGCAAGTAGCGGGCTTGTGCATTTTCGGTAGAAGCGGAGATAAAGCGTACGTTCTTGGGTTTCCGCAGTACATCAAAAGAAGTTTCGGGCAGTTGGTTGGGGAACAGCTTCAGGTTGCGGAGGATGAATTTGCCTGCTTCGTGGGTATAGGGCGGCTTCTGTTCAAGGGGGAGCCGGGTGTAGAACACGTCGTAATCCCAATAGAACATTGCTTTTCCGGCATCCTGCAAGAGCTGGAAGAAACGGGTTTCTACTTTATTCAGCACGTTGAAGCCGACAAATACGTAGCGGTCGTAGCGCAGTCGGTCGGTGTCGAGTTGTTCCATGACATTGCGGTACATCATGCCTTCGTAGGCGATGCCCAGTTCTGTGAGGTTACGGCGGTAGTGGCGGTAGATGTCGCCCAGCTTGTCCCAGAGGGAGATGAATTTGGCTTTCAGCTCCGTGCGCTTTTCTATGGAAAAGTTCTGGAAGAACTGGCGGATGGCTTCTTCTTGTTCTTGGTCGAGGAAGTCGTAATCGTCCATAATGTTCTTCAGTTCTTGCAGGTTGCTGAAGAGTTTGTCGGCATCTACAAGATTTTTGTCTACGTCATCGAAATCGCTGATGAGCAGTTCTCCCCAGAAGTAGAAGTCATCCAGAGTTTCTTCGCTGCGGGTCTCTTCGCGGAACACCTTATACAGTTCGCATACCAGGCGGATAGGGTCGCCGGACTTCAATGGAGAGAGCTGCCGGAACAGTTCGCTGATGCTGACGTAGGCGGGCGACCACAAAGGACGGTCTGTTTCGGCAGCCAGATATTCGTTGAAGAACAGACTGGCACGTTTGTTGGGGAAAACGATGGCGGTGCGCGAGAGGTCGTTTCCTATTTTAGAATAGAGGTCTTTGGCGACCAGTTGGAGAAATGTTTCCATTGATTCAGTGTTTATCATTATTCACTTGAACTTTGCAAGTTTATAGTCGAACAGAATTGGTTTGCGAAAAAATACGGAGTAACTTACTTCTCCTCTTCTGGGGAGGAGGAGTACCCGTAGGGGGAGGTGGTAGCGATACACTCTGTATTGTTTTTCATTGCTTTATGCTCCCTACCACCCCGCCCGTTGGGCACCCCTCCTCCCCGGAGGAGGGGAATTAAGATACTCGCTCTATTCGCTTTTCTTTTCGCAAATCAGTTCTGTTCTACTATAAAAGCCTGTTACCGTTAACAAGTTATTTGTATATAAGTATGTATCTTATGGGTAATACAATGCTGCTTGCAATGTTCTCTCCGCGCAGCGTGGCAGGTTTCCAACGGGGCATTTGCTTGAGTAATTTGCCGTTGATTATTTCGAGTGCTTTCTTGTCGAGGTAAGGGTCAATTCCGCGTATAATGGTTGGATATAGTAGGTTGCCTTCTTCGTCAACTGTGAATCGTACTTTGGCAAAAACGGGCAAGTCAGCCTCTCCTTGATAAATGGGTCGGTTCATTTTTATTTCTACTTTTAGAAGATTATGTAAAAATGTTTTCTTGTTTTCCGGCAGTTCGGCCACGGTTTCGTTGAGAGGAGTGATGGTGATTTCTTTGTTCTCCTCATCAGGGGTATTGTCTATTTTTAAAGTTATCCGGAACCAGCGTTCCACTCTTACCCTTTTGCCGTCCTGTACAGCCGGCTGCCATCGGGGCATCATAGACATAATTCTTTTGCATTCATTAAGCAGCAGGGTGTCTTTTATCAAATTAAAAGGGAAGATGTCATCGAAACCCACATATCCGTTTTCGCCGATGTATATGCAGCAATGTATGGTTTCTGTTGTATCAGGATAGCCGGGATACTTGATTTCGCGCTGCAAGAATTCCATAAGTTTGCCTTTACCAGGAAATTGGGGAATTGTGTCAAATACTTCTCCCTCAAAAGGTTCTTCGTCTTCAAGGATAGAAGCACCGGAAATGGGGCTCCCTTGTTCGTCCTTGATGAGGCTTTCTACAAGGATACTGTCTTGAGGGACTTGTATATCGGGTATCTTAAAGTGTATGGGGAGTGTGTATTTCATCTCTATGGCTTTGCCCCTTATCATTCCCGGCACCCATTGGGGCATGGAATTAACCACTCTTAGCGCTTCTTTATCAAATAGTGGATGGATTCCCTTCAATACTTTTGCATCGGTTACACTCCCGTCTTTTGTTATGGTAAACTGCAATATGACACTCCCTTGTATGCCTGGTTCCGGATTAGGATACCGGATGTTTTTCTCTAAAAAATGCATGAGACCCGCTATGCCTCCATTGCGAAACTCCGGCATCGTCTCTATAACGCCGGGAAGCACAAAGTCTTCTTCTTCGGAGGTGCCGGAAATTGTACTGTCTGTTGTTTGTACGATTATTGAATCTGTGGGCTGCATTTCTTGTGCTGCTGCAGACAATGGCAACATTGACAGCATTCCGGCAGATATGCCGGTCAAAGTAATCATCTTTCCCTTCATCCGCCTTTGTTCCAGCTGCTCTTCGAGATACCGCACTTCAGCTTCACATTTGGGACATGTGCCAAGACAATCGCCCATGTAGCGACACTCGGAGGTAATGTACTCGATATCGTTTGCTTCGGCAATCTGCCGGCGGATATCTTTCAAAATTCTGCAAGTCTGTTTTCCTTTACTCATTGCTTCAGTGTTTTGGAAGTGGTGTAATCAAATAAGTCGAAGTGGGAGAATCCCCGGGCCTTCAGTTGTCGCATACTCTTTTCCCGGTCTTCTTCCGTATTATAGCCCGGGATGAGAGGGATACGTATGGTCGTAGAATCTGCCCGTCCGTGTTCCTGCAGTAAACTGAGGTTACGCAGTACGTCATCGTTCACTTTTCCCGTATATCGGTGGTAAATTTCCGGATTCATATCCTTGATGTCTACAATATAGCGATTTATCACCGGCAGCAGACGCTCGGTGTGCTCCCGAGGGACATTCAACGATGTTTCTACTGTCAGCAGCCAATTCTTTCCGCACAATTGTCGGAAATTGCCGATGAACTCACTCCGCAGACAAGGCTCTCCACCTCCGAAGGTGACACCTCCTCGGGTGGCAAGAAAATAGAGTTCGTCTACCTTTGTCTTGTGGTAGAGTGTAGTGCAGTCGTATTGCTCCCAGTCTCTTTCATTCTCCAGACATTGCGGGTTCAGGCAATAACGGCATCGCAGCGGACAGCCGTGAAAAGCAACCAGAGTGGTCACGCCTTCTCCATCCGTCTTCAGCCGGTGACGGCAAATGCCGATGACGGGTGCGCTGTATTTTCTCATCCCTGCACTCATACGCTATATTCTCTCTATGTTGTTCTCTTCTACATACCACAGGTATCCTTTGATTCCTTCGGACGGATATCCCATGCGGACAAGCAGCTGCATATAGTCACGCACTTGCTTGTTGTACTTCTTGTTCGGCTTTCCGAACTTGAAGTCCACCACTACGATTTCTTCGCCACGCATCATCACTCGGTCCGGACGGCGTGTCCGCAGTTCGCCGTTCTCCTGCCAGATGATGTCGCATTCATTGAACAGTTGCCATGTTCCCGAATACCAGTCCTTGACCTGGGGCAGGGAGAAAGCGCGTTTGGTGAGGTCGCGTATTTCTTCTTCCGTTTCACTCCGTCCAATCACACCTTCAAAGACGAGTTGACTGATGGCATTATCAATGTCTTCTTCCGTTTCGATGGCAGAGAATAGGGTATGCAGCAAACGTCCCCGGTTGATGAACCGTTGGCTGGATTCCGCTTCGTCCACTCCTGCGATGAAGTCTGCCGAACGGTTGGATTGGCGGAATTCGATGTCGTGGAGCATACTCTCCATGTGGACGGGCAGTTTGACCGGCTTTTGCGAAAGTCTGTTGGCAGGGTTGTCCGCGTCATGCTGTGAGACGGGGACGGGGGAAGGGCAAATCTTGCCGTTCTCGTATATGGAAGCCTCTTCGTCCCAACTGCCTGCTCCATCTTTGGCTATGCGGGGCAGGGTGCTGGCAAGGAGTTCGGACATGGTTCCCTTCTGTTCCTTCCGGCTCCAGAGGATGAGGTTCTTGCCGGCACGGGTAAAGGCTACGTACAGCAGATTCAGATTGTCCACCCACAGCTGAAGACGTTCGTGCAGATAGTCCTGCCGGTATATGGATTCCGCCATGGTGGTGGAATAGTTCACCGGTACTAAGCTGATGGCATTATAAGGCTCTTCCGGTGGGACGCACCACACCAGCTGGTTGTTGGTTTCGTTCTCCAGCTTCCAGTCGCAGAAGGGAATTAGTACGGTATGGAATTCCAGTCCTTTGGACTTGTGGATGGAGAGAATGCGTATGCCGTCCATCTCACCGCTGGGGATGGTTTTGCTGCAAAGGGTTTCGTCCCAGTAGCGGATGAAGCTGTCCAGTTCTGAAGAATTGCTTTGCAGATACTCCGTCACAGCATCGAAGAAGGAGAAGAGGTAGGCATCCTGCTTTTCAATACGGCTCATGCCGAAGATGCTGAACAGTTCTTCCAGTAACTCATACAAAGGCATCAGGCGCAGCGTTTCCCGTCGGGAGGTAAAGGCTTCGGGCAGGGGAGTGGCTGTTGTGAATCCCGGCTGCTCGTCATTTGTCATTTGTAATTTGTAATTCTCCATCAGCGCAGTCTCCGCAATCTTGTTTTCCGGATTCGACAGGCAGCGCAGGGCATCCATCAGCATGCAGATGGCAAGGGAGGCATCCAGACGGAAAGCTTCGTCGGACACGACAGAGAGATGCAGTTCTTTGTCAAAATAGTCGGCTATCGGCGGGATATTCTTGTTCTTGCGGACAAGGATGGTGATGTCATTCAGTGTTACGCCCTCTTCCAGCAGCCGTTGCACTTCTTCTCCTAAAGCGAGAAGGGTCTGCTCCGTATAGTTGTGTTCATCGTCCGGTTCAAGGAAGGTGGCTTTTACGTAGCCGTACTCCGTGCTCTTGGGCGATTCCTGCACTACGTCGGCATAAGCGCGTTTCAGGGGTAGGCAATCCTCTTTCAGTTCGTTCAGGTGTAGCGCATTGAGGTAGTCTATGGCAGCGGTAAATACCTGGTTGTTGAAACGGATAATGTTGGTTTCGCTACGCCGGTTTGTTTTCAGGGTTTCCACACGGATGGGAAAGTTGTTTAATGAAGAATGAGGAATGAAGAATGAAGAATTGCCATGCGATGATACAGCGCAGCCTGATTCTTCATTCTTCATTCTTAATTCTTCATTAAACAAGCTGTTCAGTATTCCCCAGTCCCCGTTCCGCCAGCGGTAGATGGACTGCTTCACATCTCCCACAATCAGGCTGTCGGCTCCTTGCGAAAGTCCTTCGAGCAACAGCAGACGGAAGTTGTCCCACTGCATGCGGCTGGTGTCCTGGAATTCGTCAATCATGACGTTGCGTATGTTGGCACCGATTTTCTCGAAGACGAACGAAGAGTCACCCTCGCGCACCAATTTGTGCAGCAGGGCGTTGGTGTCCGAAAGTAGAAAGCGGTTATGTTCCCGGTTCAGCGTACGTACCTCTTCGTCGATATGGTTGAGGAGTTGTAGTTTGTTGAGGTGCTGCAGCGAGAGACGGCAACTGTTCAGGGTACGGTTGCGTTGCGGACGCATTCTTTCGGCTTCCTGCAGTAGAGGCATCAGACTGGTTTCTGCCAGACGGATGATGTCATCCTTCCGTGAGGATGTTTTCGTTGCCCAGTTTTTTGCATCTGCCAGGCTGTTTTGCAGGGTGGCGTTCAGCACATCCTTGTCAGACAGTCTGCCGTCGCGCAGTTTGCGGAAGTAACTGCCGATGCCTCGGGCACCTCCTTTCAAGTCTTCGGGAGTGAGGGCATGCCCTTCCAGTTCGCCTTCAAACTGGTCGTAGAAACTTTTCATCTGTTCCAGAGCCTCGGTTTCCATATCGCGCAGCACATCCCGGTAGAGTTTCAACGTGTTCGGAGTACGAAGGCATTGCCGTAGTTTTTCGCCGCGTTCTATGTAGCTTTCATCGAAGATGTTTCGTCCGAAACTTTTCACCTCGTTCGATACGTTCCAGCGTTTGTCGTCGCGGATGCGCTCGTCGATGTAGTCCAGCAGCCATGCCAGCACGGGAGAAGTGGGGGTAAGCTTCTCGATGAGGCTGTCTACGGCATCACTCAGCACTTCACTGTTGTTCAGCTCTATGTTCAGGTTGGGACTCAGCTCCAGTTCGCGGGCAAGGTTGCGCATCACGGATTGAAAAAAGGAGTCGATGGTTTCCACGCGGAAACGGCTGTAGTCATGCAGCATGTATTGCAATGCCATGCCGGCCCGTTGACGAATCTCCCCGTCCGTCAACAACCGATTGTTTCCGTTTCTCGCCTTTTCATCTTTTATCCTTAATCCTTCATCCTTAATCCTTTCCAGATACGCTTTGGATGTGGGTTCTCCCTTCCAGATACCGTAAAGCTGTGTCAGTATGCGCTCCTTCATCTCTGCCGTAGCCTTGTTGGTGAAGGTTACGGCAAGTATCTGCCGGTAGGCGTGTGGATTGATTATCAAATGCTTGATGTATTCCACAGCCAGCGTAAAGGTCTTGCCTGAGCCGGCGGAGGCTTTGTATACTAATAATTCCATGTAATTTGCTGCATTGAGTATGTATCTGCAAACGTACATAAAAATAATGAGAAAAATAAATGCTTCCCTGCTTTCTCTTATAGAAAAAAGCGGGAAGCATCCATTATTGAGGGGCTATGTGTAGGGGCTGTGCTACATTACCGGCGTCTGGAAAAGAAATACAAATCCTTTGCTGTCTTTCAAATCCTTTATGGCATCTCCGGCATAGATTTCTCCGTTTGTCAGTGAGAGTTTCTTGATTCCTGCATTCGGGCTAAAATCGATTTTCTTCAGGTCGAGCCAGAACAAGTTAGGGGTCAGTGTGGACTCAAAATAATATACTTTGTTCTTCTGTCGGATACAGAACGCCAACGGGTGGAGGAGATATGGGGCTTGTCCGGTGTGGTGATACCGAACGGTACAGAAACATTGCGCATTACGCTCAATACACTGGGTACGGCAATCTTTGCATCCGCTGTTTGCGGAATGGCATTGATGTAGAACGATGCGCGTACAAAGCGGTCACTGGAGCGGTTGGTTCCCGGCAACATATTCAGTCCGCCTACCTCTTTCCAATAGTCGTTGATAGCCAGCTGGAGTTCATATTTGGGAGAGTTGGTCATTACTTGATACTGCTTGCCTTCATGTATCTCAAGGTTTCCGTCTATGTATTCCAGGACAGCCGTGTTTCCGGTTTCATCTGTGATGGCCAGATGCAGGGTGGAAGCGGCTCCGTTGGGCAGGTCTGGCGCATCAATGCGGAAGGATTCTTTTTTCAGTTCATCCACAGCTTCGCGTACGGTTGCAAAATTGTCGAGTACGTATTGCGTCCAGATGCTGATGCCCATAATCGGGCGGTTGTCTCCCGGGCGGTGGTAAACGGACTCCGGAAGGAAGAGCAGGCTGGCAACCAGACCTTTCTCGTTCATACCGTCGCAGGTACCTATGTCATAACCGGCGGCAATGACGCTACCGTACTTGGAAGTCCAGTTCACTGTATTCCCTTTGTTATAGCCTGCCCTTTGCATGCCTCGTGGGAATACATAGATGTTACTCATAAGGTCTTCTTTCCAGTCCATCGTACGTCCCGTAATGACTGTATTGTCAGGACCGATGTAGGTGGCTCGGGTACACGCTTCTGTTTGTTGCACACTCATGGCGGCTATGGCAGCCAGTGCAACAGCTATTGTCTTTATTGGTTTATTCATCTCGCTTTTGTCTTTATGAATTAATACTCTGTTTCATAGAATAACAAAAGGAGGGGAGTATAGTTTGAAAAAAAGAGGTGAAATCCCTTATTCGTCTTTTTCTTTCAGCAATTCCTCCATCTTCAGCACCTCGTCCCGATACTGTGCGGCTTCGATAAAATCGAGTTTCTTGGCAGCTTCCTGCATAAGCTTCTTGGTACGTTCGATACTCTTTTCCAGTTGCTTGCGGCTCATGTACTGTACTATCGGGTCGGCAGCCATCGTAGATGTACTTTCTTGTTCCACGTAGGGGCGGGGAGTGCTGGAAGTGAATTTCTCGCCGTTGAGGACGCTTCGCCGGAAGCCTCGTTGGTGGCAAACACATTGAGGTTCTTCGCTTTCTTGATTTGCTGTGGCGTGATGCCGTGCTCTTCGTTGTACTTCAACTGCTTCTCGCGACGGCGGTTGGTCTCGTCGATGGTCAGTTGCATGCTGTCCGTTATTTTGTCGGCATACATGATGACCATGCCGTTCACGTTACGGGCGGCACGTCCGGCAGTCTGTGTCAGTGAGCGGTGGGAACGGAGGAAACCTTCCTTGTCTGCATCGAGAATGGCAACGAGAGAGACTTCAGGCAGGTCGAGGCCTTCACGCAGCAGATTGACACCGACAAGTACATCGTAAACGCCCTCGCGCAAGTCACCCATAATCTTCACACGTTCCAAAGTGTCTACGTCGCTGTGGATATAATTACACTTCACGTTGTTGTTCAGCAGATATTCCGTCAGTTCTTCAGCCATTCGTTTGGTGAGGGTGGTGACGAGAGTTCGCTCGTTCTTCTCGATGCGCAGCTGTATCTCTTCCATCAGGTCGTCTATCTGGTTGTGGCTGGGACGTACCTGGATGATAGGATCCAAGAGTCCGGTCGGACGGATGACCTGCTCTACTACGATGCCTTCGGATTTCATCAGTTCGTAATCTGCCGGTGTGGCGCTGACGTAAATCACTTGTTTGGCCATCTCTTCGAATTCATCGAATTTCAGCGGGCGGTTGTCCATCGCTGCCGGCAGGCGGAATCCGTACTCCACCAGGTTTATCTTGCGGGCGCGGTCACCTCCGTACATGGCACGTATCTGCGGGACGCTGACGTGGCTTTCGTCAATGACTATCAGGAAATCTTCGGGGAAGAAGTCTAGCAGGCAGTAGGGGCGGGTACCGGCAGCACGCCCGTCAAAGTAGCGCGAATAATTCTCAATGCCGGAGCAATGTCCCAATTCGCGTATCATTTCCATATCGTAGGTCACCCGTTCCTGCAAGCGTTTGGCCTCGAATGGGCGGCCTTCGTTTTCAAACCATTGCACCTGCTTGTGAAGGTCGTCCTCTATCTGGTGTATGGCACGCAACGTGGCTTCCTTGGTGGTCATGAAGAGGTTGGCGGGATAAATCTTGTAGGCATCGAACTGGGCGACGGTGACGCCACTCATAGGGTCCACTTCCTCAATGCTGTCTACCTCGTCTCCCCAAAAGGTGACGCGCAGCAGGTTGTCGGCATAAGCCAGATAAATGTCCACCGTATCGCCTTTCACGCGGAAATTGCCGCGGTTCAGGTCAATGTCGTTGCGTACGTAAAGACTGTCCACCAGGCGTCGCAGGAAGACATTACGACTGAAACTCTTGCCTTGCTGCACTTCGATGACGTTGTTGTAGAAGTCTGCCGGGTTCCCCATGCCGTAGATGCACGAAACGGAGGATACCACCACTACGTCTTTCCTGCCCGAAAGCAGGGCAGAGGTGGCGGCAAGGCGCAACTTGTCTATCTCGTCGTTGATGGCGAGGTCTTTTTCTATATAGGTGTCCGATGATGGCAGATAGGCTTCGGGCTGATAGTAGTCGTAGTAGGACACATAGTATTCCACGGCGTTGTTCGGGAAGAATCCCTTGAACTCGCTGTACAACTGGGCGGCCAGCGTCTTGTTGTGGCTCAATATCAGCGTTGGCTTGTTGATGTTGGCAATGACGTTGGCTATGGTGAATGTCTTTCCGGATCCGGTGACACCGAGCAGTGTCTGTGCGGGAAGTCCCTCGCGCACGCCCTCGGTCAGCTGTGCGATGGCCTCCGGCTGGTCACCGGTGGGCTGGTAGGCGGATGTCAGTTCGAATTTGTTCATTTTCTCTTCTTAGGAGTGGCAATATTCGGTAAAATCTTTGAGATAAACAAAATTTTTTTGTTTACTTTGCAACTATATTGATTCAAAACATAGCGAACTGTAGCGTTTGTCTTTGTTCTGCCATCCTAAAAGAGTGAAAGAGTATGAGCAACAAAATTTATCCTATCGGTATCCAGAACTTCGAGAAGATTCGTAAGGCCGGCTATTTTTATGTTGATAAGACCGCATTGGTCCATCAACTGGCTCGGACCGGCAGCTACTATTTCTTGAGTCGCCCCCGACGTTTTGGCAAGAGTTTGCTGATTTCTACCTTTGAAGCTTATTTTCAGGGAAAGAAAGAACTCTTTGAGGGGTTGGCCATGGAGAAGCTGGAGAAGGACTGGATAAAACATCCCATTCTCCATCTGGATTTAAATATAGAAAGGTATGACACACCGGAAAGCCTGAACGACATCCTGGAAAAGAACCTTTCCAAATGGGAAAAACTCTATGGTGCCGATGCTTCCGAACGCTCTTTTTCACTGCGTTTTGCCGGTATCATAGAACGTGCCTGCGAGCAGACGGGACAAGGGGTCGTCATTCTTGTGGATGAGTACGACAAACCCATGCTTCAAGCCATCGGCAACGAGGAGTTGCAGAAGGAATTCCGCAATACGCTGAAGCCTTTCTACGGCGCATTGAAGACGATGGACGGCTGCATCAGGTTCGCTTTTCTCACCGGAGTCACCAAGTTTGGAAAAATCAGTGTGTTCAGTGATTTGAACAATCTGGATGATATTTCGATGTGGAACAAGTACATCGATATCTGTGGCATCAGCGAGCAGGACTTGCACGAAAACCTGGAGGCGGAGATGCACGAATTTGCCGATGCACAGGGCATGACCTACGAACGGTTCCGTGACAAATTGCGCGAGTATTACGATGGCTATCACTTCACGCACAATTCCATTGGCATTTACAATCCCTTCAGCCTGCTCAATGCTTTTAAGCGTAAGGAGTTCGGCAGCTACTGGTTCGAGACCGGAACGCCGACCTACCTTGTGAAACTGCTGAAGAAACATCATTATAACCTCGAACGTTTGGCTTATGAAGAAACAGACGCCCAGGTCCTGAACAGCATTGATTCCGAATCAACCAATCCCATTCCGATGATTTACCAGAGCGGGTATCTCACGGTCAAGGGATATGAGGAAGAATTCGGCATATATAGGTTAGGCTTCCCGAACCGTGAAGTGGAAGAGGGGTTTATCCGGTTTCTGCTGCCTTTTTATGCCCATACCAATAAAGTGGAGGCTCCTTTTGAGATACAGAAATTTGTTCATGAAGTACGTATCGGAGACTGCGACTCATTTTTCCGACGTCTTCAGAGCTTCTTTGCCGACACTCCCTATGAGCTGGTGCGTGACTTGGAACTCCATTATCAGAATGTGCTTTTTATCGTATTCAAGTTGGTGGGATTCTATACAAAAGTAGAGTATCACACCAGTGAAGGCCGTGCCGACCTTGTCTTGCAGACGGACAAGTTCATCTACGTGATGGAGTTCAAGCTGGAGGGGACTGCCGAAGAAGCCTTGGAGCAAATCAATGAGAAGCACTATGCGCAGCCTTTTGAAGCAGACGGGCGACCGTTGTTCAAAATAGGTGTGAACTTCAGTTCCGAAACACGTAATATTGAACGGTGGATAATAGAGAAAGAATAATAGATATTAATTTTGTAATACAACGAAGAACATGATTTGGAATGAAAGCATCGAATGCATGGACCGCGAAAGCCTTCGTAAAATCCAGAGCATCCGTCTCAAAAAGACTGTGGAGCGTGTGTATCATGACACTCCTTTTTACCGTAAGAAAATGCAGGAACTGGGAATTACTCCCGATGACATAAACAGTATAGATGATATTGTAAAACTGCCTTTTACCACCAAGTACGACTTGCGGGACAATTATCCCTTCGGCCTCTGTGCCGTACCTATGAGCCAGATTGTGCGTATTCATGCCTCCTCCGGCACTACCGGAAAGCCCACTGTGGTAGGCTATACCCGGAAAGACCTTTCGGCATGGTCCGAATGCCTTTCACGCGCCTTCACCGCCTATGGCGCCGGCAGCTCGGATATTTTCCAGGTGTCCTACGGTTACGGACTTTTCACTGGCGGACTGGGTGCGCATGCCGGTGCGAGAATATCGGCGCTTCCGTCATCCCGATGTCCAGCGGCAATACGGAGAAGCAGATTACACTGATGCATGATTTCGGTTCTACCGTACTTTGCTGCACGCCATCATACGCCCTCTATCTGGCAGATGCCATCAAGGACTCCGGTTTTCCCCGCGAAGAGTTCAAGCTGAAAGTGGGAGCCTTCGGCGCCGAGCCGTGGACCGAGAACATGCGTCGTGACATCGAAACCAAACTGGGCATCAAGGCATTCGACATCTACGGACTGAGCGAGATTGCCGGTCCCGGTGTGGGTTACGAATGCGAGTGCCAGCACGGTACCCACCTCAACGAAGACCATTACTTCCCCGAGATTGTAGACCCGAAGACCCTTGAGCCGGTTGCTCCCGGCCAGACCGGCGAATTGGTGTTCACCCACCTTACCAAAGAGGGTATGCCGCTGTTGCGCTACCGCACCAAGGACCTCACCGCCCTGCACTACGACAAGTGCCCCTGCGGACGTACACTGGTTCGTATGGACCGCATCTTGGGACGTAGCGACGACATGCTGATTATCCGTGGTGTCAATGTGTTCCCCACGCAGATAGAGTCCGTCATCCTCGAAATGCCGGAGTTCGAGCCTCACTACCTCTTGCTGGTAGACCGTAAGAACAATACCGACACCATGGAGTTGCAGGTTGAAGTTCGTCCCGAATACTATTCCGATGAAATCAACAAGATGCTGGCTCTGAAGAAGAAGCTTGTGGCCCGCCTGCAGAGCGTACTCGGTCTCGGCGTAGATGTCCGTCTGGTAGAACCACGCAGTATTGAGCGCAGCGTAGGCAAAGCCAAGCGCGTCATCGACAACCGCAAATTGTAAATCGCCAAATTGTACATTGTACATTGTACATGGTAAATAGTAAATCGTCAAATCGTAAATAAACCTATGGTAGCAAAACAACTTTCCATTTTTCTGGAGAACAAGTCCGGTCGCCTCACAGAGGTGACTGAAGTTCTTGCAAAAGAAGGTGTCAACCTTTCTGCTCTATGTATTGCAGAGAATGCCGATTTCGGCATCCTTCGTGGCATTGTTTCCGAACCGGACAAAGCTTATAAGGCTTTGAAAGACAATCACTTCGCTGTGAATATAACGGATGTGGTAGGCATCAGTTGTCCCAACATCCCCGGCTCATTGGCGAAAGTGCTCCGTTTCCTCTCCGATGAAGGCGTGTTCATCGAGTACATGTATTCCTTTGCCAATGGTGAAACGGCCAATGTCATCATCCGTCCCAACGACATGGATAACTGTATCCGTGTATTGACAGAAAAAAAGGTCGATTTGCTGGCGGCAAGCGAACTCTATAAACTGTGAAAAGGATTAGGGATTAAGGATGAAGGATGAGGACTATGCAGGTTGATAGCACAGCCACTAATCCCTAATCCTTAATCCCTCATCCCTCCTTCCCCCCCGTTCATCCCTAATTCCTGCCCGTTCGTCTGGTTTTTGAAAAATTAAGGCTCGTATCGTTGCTTTATTCGATGCGAACCCCTATCTTTGCGCATTATTTGAACAAAAGTAATGAAGAAGAATATCCTAATAACTCTGCTTGCAGCATTGCTGCTCTCCTCGTGTGGAGAATACAACAAATTGCTGAAAAGCACAGATTACGAATACAAGTACGAAGCGGCAAAAAATTACTTCGCAAAAGGTCAGTACAATCGTGCTGCTACTTTGCTCAACGAATTGATTGCCATTCTCAAAGGTACTGATAAAGCGGAGGAATCCCTCTATATGCTGGGCATGAGTTACTATAACCAAAAGGATTATCAGACTGCTGCACAGACTTTCATCCAATACTACAACGTTTATCCCCGCGGTACATTCGCCGAATTGGCACGTTTCCACGCTGGCAAGGCCTTGTATCTGGATACTCCGGAGCCGCGTTTGGACCAATCCGGCACGTATAGCGCCATCCAGCAATTGCAGATGTTTATGGAATACTTCCCGCAAAGTTCCAAGAAAGAGGAAGCGCAGAACATGATATTTGCCTTGCAGGACAAGCTGGTAATGAAAGAGTATCTGTCTGCAAAGCTTTACTATAACATGGGTAATTATCTGGGCAACAATTATCAGGCTTGCGTCATCACCGCTCAGAATGCCTTGAAAGATTACCCTTATACCAATCTGCGTGAAGACTTGTCCATTCTTATCTTGCGTGCCAAGTATGAATTGGCAGTATATAGTGTGGAAGATAAAAGAGCCGAACGTTACCGTGAAGCGGTAGATGAATGTTATGCCTTTAAAAACGAATTCCCTGAAAGCAAGTATACGAAGGAAGCCGACCGAATCTTCAAGGAGGCACAGAAAATGCTGGGCGAGGGAGGCGAAGAACAAGAGTAATTTAGTAATTAATAATTTGTAATTAATACAATAGATAAATTTATGGATTACAGAAAGACAAATGCTCCTACTACTACGGTGACCCGTGATATGATGGAGTTGTGTGAGGATACCGGTAATGTATACGAAAGCGTAGCGATTATCGGAAAACGTGCCAACCAGATTAGTGTGGAAATCAAGAACGACCTTTCCAAAAAGCTTGCTGAGTTTGCCTCTTACAATGACAATCTGGAAGAAGTGTTCGAAAACCGGGAACAGATTGAAATTTCCCGCTATTACGAAAAACTGCCGAAGCCGACATTGATTGCAACACAAGAGTATGTGGAGGGCAAGATTTACTATCGTAACCCGGCTAAGGAAAAAGAAAAACTGCAGTAATGATACAACGTATTCAATCTGTTTATTTGTTGTTGGTAACCGTCCTGCTGGTTGTGGCAATCTGTATGCCTGTAGGACAGTTCATCGGAGCGGACGGAGTGACGGCGCATGTTTTCAAACCTCTGGGAGTGGCTTTGGCCGACGGAGGATTTCAGTCTACTTGGGGCTTGTTCGGAATATTGTTGCTCAGTGCGCTTATTGCCTTCTGCACGATATTCCTTTTCCGTAACCGTATGTTGCAAATACGCATGACGATTTTCAGCAGCATTCTCCTGATAGGCTACTACATAGCCTTCTGCGTATTTATGTTTGTTTTGAAGGGCGATTTGGATGCAACGGCTTTCCAGCTCGGATGGGCTCTTTGCCTTCCGGTGGTGGCCATCATCCTCAACTATCTGGCCTTCCGTGCCATCTATAAAGATGAGGTGATGGTGAAGGCGGCAGACCGTCTAAGAAGATAAGAGAAGGTTTATCTACTTGATAAATAACAAAAGGCAGACCACGTATTTCATTCGAGATATGTGGTCTGCCTTTTTTATTGTTTCCGCTTGGGGGGCAGTCCTTCCCCCATTAGAGGAAATTGTCGTTCCCTACGTGTGGAAGCGGGTGTTTCCTATAGGCATTACTTCTTCAAGTCGAACAGATAAGTTATCTTGGCCGTAATGACTCCGTGTGCGGAGCGTGAGAAAAAGTCCTTCTTGGTGCTGCCATAGAAATCGGACAAAGCATAGTAGTATCTTCCTTCTACAATGAAATTGCCTGCCTTGGTGCGCAGCTCTATGCCTGCTCCGCCTGCAATGCCATAGTCGAATTTGTTGTCTATGGCCTTGCCGTGCTGTTCTACGGTGATGTTGGTGTAGGAGTCTGCTACAGTGCCGTCCCAGTCACCGTCTATCTTTTCACTGTCGCCAAGCAGGAAACCTATCTGTGGACCGGCATGGATGAAGAATTGCAGACCGCGTTCCTTGCCGAATGCCAGATGTGCCAGGAAGGGTATTTCCACATAGTTCATGGTGCGGGTGTAGCTCAGTGTGGGATAGTCTTCGTAGTACTCGTCCCAACCGTGCTGCGAGAAGTTCAGCTCAATTTGTGCACCGCAAATCATACTGAAATATTTCTCGGAGATGTATCGGGCTGTCACACCGCCGTTGATGCCCATCAGATTCTTCTGCTTGACAGAGGGAGAGAAGCTTACGCTATTCAGATTGATGCCTCCATTGACACCGACAGCGAAGTTGTGGCGTTGCTCGCCCACCTGTGCATGCAGGGGCAATACACATGCACACACCAGCAGGGCGAATATGATGATTGTTCTCAGGTTCATGTTATAAGTTACAAGTTACGAGTTACAAGTTAATAGTTATATAGTGGAGTCTCAGATGATTAATCCCTAATCCTTAATCCCTAACCCCTAATCAAAGTCCAGCTTCACCAGCTCAAAATTCTTGGTGAAGTGCACAAAAAACACCTTCTTGTTGATGAAGCCCCCCCAGTTGTTTACCCGTTGGAACTTGAAGCCGGTCTGGATGGGAATCAAATCCAGTCCTTGCATGTTCTTCTTGAAGGACGAGCCGTAGCGTGCCAGTCCTTTCAGGAAGAAATAGCCGGTGTCGAAGCCCAGCATTCCGAATTTGGGATAGCGCTCGTCCATCTCCTTGCCATACCATCTGCGGTAGCTCTTGGTGAAGTTGATGGCGGCAGGAAGCAGGTTGTTGGTATAGAAAGAGGAATAGAAATAGGTGTCCAGTTCGAAGAAGGCTTCCAGGTGGTCTTTGGTGTAGGTCTGCCACTCCGGATAGCCGAACAAGTGGACACGGCTTTCGGGCTGCTCGCGCACCAGCAGTGTCAGTTGGGGAAGTATCTTGATCAATGTCAGGTTGCTGCCGGATGTGGGGATGAAGATATTCTCGCGGTCCGTGCGTAATACCGTTTTCAGGGATTCTGCGGTGACATTCTCTTTCAGGCTCTTCATCGGGATGGAACGGTTGCGCAGTTCGTCTTTCAGTCCCTTGATGAATTCTGCCTTGTCCTTGGCGCCCTGGCTGGCTTCAATGAAGATGACGTTGGCGTTGGGGAACTGGCGCACAAAGTGGTCGTACACCTCGGAATACAGATAGGATTGGGGAGTATTTATCTGATAGACCGCCGGGTTCTGGAATACCGTGTTGTCTTTCGATGTGAATGGTATCACCAGGCGTGTGTCTTGTTTCTTGGCAAACTCGGCCAGCGGCTTGATGTGCTGTTGGTACAGAGGCCCGAAGATGATATCCATGTCCTTCATCTCGCTTTTACCCAGGATGGAGTTCAGCGAGGCACTTTCGGGGCCCGAGTTGTAAGTGTACAAGTCGATGGAAGTACCGGTACGTTTCAGACTGTCTACGGCCATCAGCAGGCCTTCGTAGTATTCCACCATACGGGAGGACTCGCTCTTCGATACCCCGTCCAGGAAGGGGAGGATGACGGCAGCTTGATGGTGCTGAAACGCTCTGTCTCTTTTCTGTTTTCGCGAAACAGCTCGCTGTCGGTAGGCGTTGCCTGCAACTGCGTGCTTTGCTCCGTCTGTGCCTTGGGATAGGGGATGCAGAGGAAGGTTCCCTTCTTTATTTTGTTTTCGCCTTTCAGCTCCGGATTGGCAGCAATCAGCTCGGCTTCGCTGATGCCGTATTCACGGCTGATGCTGAATACGGTTTCTTTCCGTTTCACCTTGTGCATGTCGCGGCAGCGTGACTCTACGGGACCGGGAATATTGTTGTTGGCAATCACCGTGTTGTTGCTTAGTGTCTCGGTCGGGGCCATGGTTTCGGCCTCGGTTGTGGAAGGTATGCGGATTACTTGTCCGATACGGAAATTCTCGGCGCTCAGTCCCGGGTTGGCGTCACAGATGGCTTTGGCGGATACATTGTATTTCACGGTCAGCCGGTAGAGGGTCTCGCCGGATGCGATGGTGTGGTATGTTTCTTTTTGTGCGTTGGCGGCACTGCGTGGGATACGCAACGTGTGTCCGATGAATATTTTCTCGTCACTGCCGGGGTTCAGTTTGATGATGTCCGACTGGCTGACGCCGTACATGCTGGCGATGGAATAAAGACTTTGTCCTTTCTCGATAGTATGCAGAAAATAAGATTGATTCTCTTGTGCTACTGCACCCAGACTGCATGCACCGGCAAGCAGCAGAGAGCAGATAATGCGGTTAATCGTTTTCATTCAGTAATCGTTGGTTTATGTTTACAATTTCCCAAAGTAGCCGCAAAGGTACGAATATTGTGGCATTTTAACCAAAGGATTGCGTTAAGAAATAATATTGTGCATTTCAAAACTGAAAAATAGCGCTTTTCGACTGATATTCGGGGGGAAACAGTTATTTTTGCAGTTAAAACGATAGGATAAATCAACATGCAAGAAGAAACAGAATATATCAATGTATATGGTGCGCGCGTGCACAACCTCAAGAATATCGATGCAGAAATCCCCCGTAACAGCCTGACCGTGATAACCGGCTTGAGCGGAAGCGGAAAGTCTTCCTTGGCATTCGATACCATCTTTGCCGAGGGGCAGCGCCGCTATATCGAGACTTTTTCGGCATACGCCCGCAACTTCCTGGGAAACCTGGAGCGTCCGGACGTGGACAAGATAACGGGACTGAGCCCGGTTATCTCCATCGAGCAGAAAACCACGAACAAGAATCCACGCTCCACCGTGGGCACCACCACCGAAGTGTACGACTACCTGCGTCTGCTCTTTGCCCGTGCCGGCGATGCCTATTCCTACCTCTCGGGCGAGAAGATGGTGAAGTACACTGAAGAGCAGATACTGGACCTCATCCTGAAAGACTATAAAGGAAAGCGCATCTACATCCTTGCCCCACTGGTGCGTAACCGTAAGGGACACTACAAGGAGCTCTTCGAGCAAGTGCGCAAGAAGGGCTACCTCTATGTGCGTGTGGACGGCGAGGTGCGCGAAGCCCTGCCCGGCATGAAGCTGGACCGCTACAAGAACCACGATGTGGAGGTGGTGATAGACAAGCTTGTGGTGGCGGATAAGGACGACACGCGCCTGAAGAACAGCGTGGCCACCGCCATGCGCCAGGGCGACGGGCTGTTGATGATACTCGATGCGCAGACCGACAGCGTGCGCCATTACAGCAAGCGGCTGATGTGTCCCGTGACGGGCTTGTCTTATCGGGAACCGGCACCGCACAACTTCTCCTTCAACTCCCCGCAGGGCGCATGCCCCAAGTGCAAAGGGTTAGGGGTAGTGAGCCAGATTGATATTGACAAGGTGATTCCCGACCGCGAGCTCTCCATCGCCGGAGGTGCCATCGCACCTTTGGGGAAAGCCAAGAACAGCATGATTTTCTGGCAGATTACCGCCTTGCTGGAGAAGTATGAGGCAACGCTGAAAACTCCGGTGAAGGAGCTGCCGGAGGATGCGCTGGACGAGGTGCTCTACGGCTCAGACGAGCGCATCAAGATAAAGAGTTCGTTGATAGGCACCTCTTCCGATTACTTCGTGACGTTTGAGGGTGTTGTAAAGTATATCCAGATGCTGCAGGAGAAGGACGCTTCCGCCACGGCACAGAAGTGGGCGGACCAGTTTGCCAAGACTGCCGTTTGTCCGGAGTGCCATGGCGCCAAGCTGAACAAGGAAGCGCTTTCGTTCCGCATCCACGACAAGAACATCTACGAATTGTCCACGATGGACATCAATGAGCTGTATGACTGGCTGGCAAACGTGGACCCGTATCTCAGCAGCAAGCAGCAGCAGATTGCCGGTGAAATTCTGAAGGAAATCCGTACGCGGCTCAAGTTTCTGCTCGATGTCGGTCTGGATTATCTGTCGCTGAACCGCAGCTCCGTCAGCCTGTCCGGTGGAGAGAGCCAGCGTATCCGCCTGGCTACGCAGATAGGCTCTCAGCTGGTGAATGTGCTCTATATATTGGACGAGCCGAGTATCGGCCTGCACCAGCGTGACAACCAACGCTTGATACACTCTCTGAAGGACCTGCGCGACATTGGCAACTCCGTGATTGTGGTGGAGCATGACAAGGACATGATGCTGGCTGCCGATTACGTCATTGATATGGGTCCGAAAGCCGGTCGCCTGGGAGGGGATGTCGTCTTTGCCGGCACTCCCCGAGAAATGCTCCGGACGCATACGCTGACTTCCCAATACTTGAATGGAGAACGTGCCATTGAGGTGCCTGCCAAGCGTCGCGAGGGCAATGGGCACAGCCTGTGGCTGCGAGGCGCCAAGGGCAATAATCTGAAGAATGTGGATGTGGAGTTCCCGTTGGGCAAGCTGATTTGTGTTACCGGTGTCTCCGGCAGCGGCAAGTCTACGCTTATCAACGAGACGTTGCAGCCTATTCTTTCGCAGAAGTTCTACCGCTCCCTTCAAGACCCTTTGGACTATGACAGCATTGAAGGGCTGGAGCATATAGACAAGGTGGTGAATGTGGACCAGTCTCCCCTGGGACGTACGCCGCGCTCCAATCCTGCCACCTATACGGGTGTGTTTTCGGATATCCGCAATCTGTTTGTCGGCCTGCCCGAAGCGAAGATACGCGGGTACAAGCCGGGACGCTTTTCCTTCAACGTCAGTGGCGGGCGCTGCGAGGCTTGCCAGGGCAACGGCTACAAATGCATTGAGATGAACTTCCTGCCGGATGTGTATGTGCCTTGCGAGGTGTGCCACGGCAAACGCTATAACCGCGAGACGCTGGAAGTGCGCTTTAAAGGCAAGTCCATTGCCGATGTGCTGGACATGACCATCAACCGTGCGGTGGAGTTCTTCGAGAATGTGCCTCAGATATTGAATAAGATTAAGGTTATCCAGGAAGTGGGATTGGGCTATATCAAGCTGGGACAGTCCTCCACCACGCTATCCGGAGGTGAGAGCCAGCGCGTGAAGTTGGCTACGGAACTCTCCAAGCGTGATACGGGCAAGACACTCTATATCCTCGACGAACCTACCACCGGACTCCATTTCGAAGATATCCGCGTACTGATGAATGTACTGAACAGACTTGTTGACAAAGGAAACACCGTCATCGTCATAGAGCATAATCTCGATGTCATCAAGATGGCGGACTACATCATCGATATGGGTCCCGAAGGCGGCAAAGGGGGAGGGGAACTCCTCTCCTGCGGAACACCCGAAGAGGTGGCGAAGAGCGAGAAAGGCTATACTCCGAAATTCCTGCGTGAAGAGCTGAAAATATTTTCGTAATTACCAAAATATTTTTCCCTACCCGTTGGCGAAATTGACAGCTTTCATTTCCCCTTTTTAGAGGTATGCACAGACTTCATTTTGTTCTGTTTTTCGGTTTTCTGCCTACCAGCTTTCTATTTTCCCCCTATCTGCTCCGTGTATATATAGAGGGAGCAGATAGGGAGTAGGCAGGAACCAGGTAGGGAGCGGGTAGGGAGCAGGTAGGAAAATGTTCTGTTTTTCGGTTTTTCCACATCGTTCAATTCCGTCAACGTTTTTTTCCTATTGCTGAATAGTTGCAAAATATTCAGTGTAAATAGATATTAGAATATAGTATGAACTAATTTACGTCGTTTACTAACTTATAAGAAATATATTATGAAAATTAATAAGACGAATGCAGCGCGGCTTCTCGACAAGGCCAAGATAGCCTATGAACTCATTCCCTACGAGGTGGATGAGAACGATTTGAGCGCCGTGCACGTAGCCGCCAGTTTGGGTGAGGACATCAATTGCGTATTCAAGACACTGGTTCTTCACGGCGATAAATCCGGTTACTTTGTCTGTGTCATCCCGGGTGAGCACGAAGTGGATTTGAAACTGGCGGCAAAGGCATCGGGCAACAAGAAGTGCGACCTCATTCCGGTTAAGGAACTTTTACCTCTGACGGGCTACATCCGCGGAGGCTGTTCACCCATCGGCATGAAGAAGCCTTTCCCTACCTATATCCATGAAACGTGCCTGCGGTTTCCGTATATCTATATCAGTGCCGGACAACGCGGTTTGCAGCTTAAACTGGACCCGAAGGATTTGGTAAGGAAAGTGCGTGCAGAAGTTTGTGTTCTTTCTGGCGTATAAAAAGTGGTGTTCCGGATGAGTTCTTGCGTTTTGTTGGGGAGAATATTCGCAAAAAAGTATATATTTGCAAAAATATAAAGAATTTAATCTTATTACTAATTAAAAACCTACTGCTTTTATGTTCAAGAATCACCCTAAGGGTCTATTGGCAGCTGCCATCTCCAATATGGGAGAGCGTTTCGGCTATTACATTATGAATGCCGTGCTGGTATTGTTCCTTTGCTCCAAGTTTGGTTTGAGCGATGAGACGAGTGCCATTATTTATTCGGTATTTTATTGTGGAATTTATGTGTTGAGTCTGGTGGGAGGCATCATTGCCGACAGGACTCAAAATTATAAAGGGACCATCATGTCGGGACTGATAGTGATGTCATTGGGTTACGTCATTTTGTCTGTTCCGGTGCTGGCCACTTCTGGAAATGTAGGATGGTTGCTTCCCCTGACTTGTTTCGCCTTGTTCCTTATAGCTTTCGGCAATGGCCTTTTCAAGGGAAACTTGCAGGCCATTGTGGGGCAGATGTATGACAATTTTGAGAAAGATGCCCAGAAACAAGGCCCCGAAGCCGTGAAGCTGGCCAAGAGCCGCCGTGACTCCGGTTTCCAGATTTTCTATGTGTTCATCAATATCGGTGGACTGGTTGCCCCGTTTGTGGCTCCTTTGCTCAGGGAATGGTGGCTGAAGGCGCACAGCCTGGCGTACAATGCCGACCTTCCCGCCTTGTGTCATCAGTACATTAAAGATGGGGCAGACATGGCTGCCGACAAGCTTGCCAACTTCACTGAACTTATTGCCAAGGTAGGTGGTACGGCTACCGGTGACTTGGGAGCGTTCTCCAACCAGTATCTTGACGTGTTCAATACCGGTATTCATTATTCGTTCATCGCATCGGTAGTGGCCATGCTCATTTCTCTTTTTATTTTTGTCTTGTGCCGTAAAGTATTTCCCACACCGGGCAAGAAGGTAAAACAGGAGTCTGTGGACTATACTCCGGAAGAAAAGGCTGCTATGGCTAAAGAAATCAAACAGCGTCTTTATGCTTTGTTTGCCGTGCTGGGTATCGTCATCTTTTTCTGGTTCTCTTTCCACCAGAACGGACAGTCTCTGTCTTACTTTGCTCGTGACTTTGTGGTGACGGACAGCATTGCTCCTGAAATCTGGCAGGCGGTGAATCCTTTCTTCGTTATTACACTCACTCCGCTTATCATGATGTTCTTCGGCTCTTTGACCCGTCGCGGTCGGGAAATCTCCACGCCCAAGAAGATTGCCATCGGTATGGGAATCGCGGGACTTGCTTTCTTGTTCCTCGCAGTCTATTCAGCCATCCAGGGATATCCTTCGGGCACTGAGTTCAAGGAAATGGCCGATTCTGCCAAGTCCGGATTGAAAGCTGGGCCGTGGGTGCTGATAGTCATCTACTTCTTCTTGACTGTAGCCGAACTGTTCATTTCTCCGTTAGGGCTTTCGTTTGTTTCCAAAGTGGCTCCTAAACATATTCAGGGATTGTGTCAGGGATTGTGGTTAGGTGCTACGGCCATCGGTAACCTCTTCTTGTGGGTAGGCCCGCTGATGTATAACAAGATTCCTATTTGGGAGTGCTGGAGTGTATTCTTTGCTGTCTGCATCGTGTCGATGGGTGTCATGCTGGGCATGGTGAAGTGGCTGGAACGCGTGACGAAATAATTGAAAATAGCGATTTAACCAAAAGGCTATGCTGTGTCATGAGTGATGTATATGACCGCATAGCCTTTTGTTTTATCCTTCTGTGTCTTTGTTTTCTCAGATGTCCAGCCCCATGATATAGTCGTTCATGTAATATCCGTTTCCTATCGGGAAATCTCCTTCGCGAAGTTTCCTCATCCCCATGTGTTCGTAAAACTGCAGTGCCTTGTTGTGGCGGTTCACATTCAGTTCCATCAGGCAAGGTCCGGGATGCACTTCCTTAATGTATTTGATGGCTTCGCGGAAGAGGAAACTGCCGCAGTGTGCACCCTGGTAGTAGGGGAGTACATAAATCTTTTGCAGGTGGAACAAATCTTCCCCTTGCTGCTGCACGGACACATAGCCCGCTACTTCACATCCTTCGTAAGCCAGGAAGTAGACGTGGCCTTCCTCTTCCATTTGTTTATGGATGTTGTCCTGCGAATACATCCATTCCATCATGTAGTCGGTCTGTTCGGGAGTAAGGATGTCCTTATACGTGACGGGGAATATTTGCTGCGCAAGTTTCTGAATCAGTGCGCAATCTGCTGTCGTTGCTTTTCTTATGGTAAACATATCGGTGGTATTTATACTGTTTGGGGCGTAAAGTTAAGCTTTTTTTGTGAAACAATCGTTATCTTTGCAGACCGTTACCGAACTAACTAACTCTGATTTTAAAATTATGGCATTTACGAGCAACATTATGATTGTCCGCCACAGATTGCTGAAGGAACTGGTAAAGCTGTGGAATAACAACGAACTTGTGGATAAAATAGACCGGCTGCCCATCGAGCTGAGTCCGAGACGGTCCAAGCATGCGGGACGCTGCTGCGTGCACAAAGAACGCGCGGTGTGGAAGTACAAGTCATTGCCACTGCTGGGACTCGATATGGAGGACGAGACGGATGAGCTGACTCCCTTGTCGGAGTATGCTGCCCGTGCACTGGACAGAGCGGAGAATGGCAAGCCGAAAGACAACATTATGTGTGTGATTGACGAAGCTTGTTCGGCATGTGTGCAGATTAACTACGAGATTACGAACCTCTGCCGCGGATGTACGGCACGTAGTTGCCAGGTGAATTGTCCCAAGAAGGCGGTACATGTCAAGGAGAGCGGGCAGGCGTGGATTGACCATGATGCGTGTATCAGTTGTGGCATCTGCCATAAGAGTTGTCCCTATCATGCCATTGTTTACATTCCCGTACCTTGCGAGGAAGCTTGTCCCGTGCAAGCCATCAGTAAGGATGAGAAGGGATAGAGCATATTGACGAAAGTAAGTGCATCTACTGCGGAAAGTGCTTGAACGCATGCCCGTTTGGAGCTATCTTCGAGATTTCGCAAGTGTTCGACGTACTGCACAGAATCCGTAAGGGTGAGCAGGTGGTGGCTATCGTGGCTCCGTCCATTCTGGGGCAGTTCAAGACGACTATTGAACAAGTGTACGGAGCACTGAAACAAGTCGGCTTTACGGATGTCATCGAGGTGGCGCAAGGTGCGATGGATACCGTCAGCAACGAGGCGCACGAACTGATTGAGAAATTGGAAGAAGGACAGAAGTTTATGACGACTTCCTGCTGTCCGTCTTATATAGAGCTGGTGAACAAGCATATTCCTGCCATGAAGCCCTACGTGTCGGGCACCGGTTCGCCGATGTACTATGCCGCACGCATCGCCAAGGAGAAGTATCCGGATGCAAAGGTGGTCTTTATCGGCCCGTGCGTGGCCAAGCGCAAAGAGGCGCAGCGTGACGAAGCGGTGGACTTCATCATGACTTTCGAGGAGATGGCTTCCGTGCTTGCCGGACTGGATATTCAGATGGAGCAGGCGAAGCCCTATTCCATGAGTTTCACTTCCGTGCGCGAGGCACATGGCTTTGCCCAGGCAGGCGGTGTGATGGGGGCCGTGAAGGCTTATCTGAAAGAAGAAGCGGATAAAGTCAATGCCGTGCAGGTGGCCAACCTGGATAAGAAGGCTATCGGCTCGCTACGTGCCTATGCCAAGACCGGCAAGGCTCCGGGACAGTTCATCGAAGTGATGGCATGCGAGGGCGGTTGTATCACCGGGCCATGTTCGCATAATGAAATAGCTGCCGGAAAGCGCCAGCTGACACAAGAGTTGGCTAAGAGAGAGGAAACGTATTGAAATATTTGATAGACAAACTGCGGAGCAATCGCAGGCTGGATGCCGAAGAGTATAAAGCCTTGCTTCTTTGTCGGGACACAGAACTTGCAGCCTACCTGCAAGGGCTTGCCCGGGAAGAAGCGCTTGCCCGCTTTGGCAATAAGATTTTCATTCGCGGACTGATTGAGATAACCAACCGTTGCCGCAATAACTGCTACTATTGTGGCATACGGAAGGAAAACCGGAACATTGCCCGTTATGAGCTGACGCAGGAGGAGATTCTGGAGTGTTGCCATGAAGGCTATCGGTTGGGCTTCCGTACCTTTGTGCTGCAAGGGGGCGAAGCGCCGGTGGTGAAGGATGAGGGGATGGTGGAGACCGTTGCCGCCATCCGGCAATCCTTCCCGGATTGTGCCATTACCTTGTCTTTGGGCGAGAAGTCTCGGGAAGCTTACGAGCGTCTCTTCCGTGCCGGTGCCAACCGCTATCTGTTGCGGCACGAAACCTGCAACGAAGGGCATTATCGTAGGCTTCATCCTGCGGAGATGTCCCTTTCCCATCGGTTGCAATGCCTGGACTGGCTGAAAGAGATAGGCTATCAGGTAGGAACCGGAATCATGGTGGGCAGTCCTTATCAGACGGTGGACCATTTGGTAGAAGATATTCTTTTCATCCAGCGCTTCCAGCCGGAGATGATAGGCATGGGGCCTTTCCTTCCGCATCACGATACTTCGTTTGCCGCTTTCCCGGCAGGAGACATGGAGATGACGCTGAAGCTGCTTTCCATCTTTCGTCTGATGCATCCCGCGGCACTGATACCTGCTACCACAGCACTGGCAACACTGGCACCGGACGGACGGGAGCGGGGAATATTGGCAGGCGCCAATGTCGTGATGCCCAATCTTTCTCCTTCTCATCAGCGGGCGAAGTATTCCCTCTACGATAACAAAGCCTCTGCAGGTGCCGAAGCCGCAGAGGGATTGCAGAAATTGGAGGAGCAACTGAAAGGGATAGGCTATGAGGTGTCAAAAGAACGAGGAGATTATAATAATAGATAGTTTTATTTTTTTACTTTTGAGATTGTAAATGGTAATTTAATGTTTCACCACAGATTTTTATTTTCATAAGAGTAACCTTAATTCCCCTCCTCCTGGGAGGAGGGGTGCCCGGAGGGCGGGGTGGTAGAGAGCATAAGGCTTGTATGATAGATAATAACTCTCCTATGTGACGCTACCACCTCCCCCTACGGGTACTCACCCCCTCCACCTCCCCCGTTATCGGGGAGAGCAACCTCCCCGGAGGAGGAGAATTCAGATAGTATCAGTTATAGAAACTCTGTGGTGAGATAAATTCCTATTTACATAATTCAATATCACATGTATAATATAAAGTCAAGACAAGCGGAAGAATTCATCAATCACCAGGAGATATTGGATACACTGGAGTATGCGCAGGCAAACCGCAACAACCGTCCGCTCATCGAAAGTCTGATTGACAAGGCTGCTTTGTGCCAGGGGCTTTCCCATCGGGAAGCAGCCCTGCTGCTGGAATGTGACGAGCCGGAACTGGTAGAACGCATCTTCCGTCTGGCACGCGAAATCAAACAGAAATTCTATGGTAACCGCATCGTGATGTTTGCCCCGCTTTATCTTTCCAATTATTGCGTGAACGGTTGCGTCTATTGCCCCTATCATGCCAAGAACCGTACCATCCCCGCAAGAAACTCTCGCAAGAGGAGATACGCCGCGAGGTTATCGCCTTGCAGGACATGGGGCATAAACGCCTTGCCTTGGAAGCCGGAGAGGACCCGCGAAACAATCCCGTCGACTATATCCTGGAGTCCATCCGCACCATTTACAGCATCCATCACAAGAACGGAGCCATCCGCCGGGTGAATGTCAACATAGCCGCCACTACGGTGGAGAACTACCGGTTGCTGAAGGAAGCAGGCATCGGCACCTATATCCTTTTCCAGGAGACTTACAGCAAGGAGCATTACGAAGCCCTGCACCCCACAGGACCGAAAAGTAACTACGCCTACCACACCGAAGCCATGGACCGAGCCATGGAGGGTGGCATCGACGATGTAGGTATCGGTGTACTGTTCGGACTGAACACCTATCGCTACGACTTCGTAGGACTGCTGATGCATGCCGAACATCTGGAAGCGACCTTTGGCGTAGGTCCGCATACCGTCAGCGTGCCACGTATCTGTCCGGCAGATGATATTTCGACCGAAGATTTTCCCGATGCCATCTCGGATGAGATGTTCTGCCGTATTGTGGCAGTGACGCGTATTGCGGTGCCTTATACGGGAATGATTATTTCCACCCGTGAGTCCGAAGCCGTACGCCGCCGGGTGCTCGAACTGGGCGTTTCGCAGATAAGCGGCGGCTCGCGCACCAGCGTAGGAGGCTATGCCGTACCGGAAGCCAAGGAGGAAGATTCCTCCCAATTCGATGTAAGCGACCGGCGCACGCTGGATGAAGTGGTGGGCTGGCTGCTCGACCTGGGGCATATCCCCAGCTTCTGCACCGCCTGCTACCGTGAGGGACGTACCGGAGACCGCTTCATGTCGCTCGTCAAGCGCGGGCAGATAGCAAACTGCTGCCAGCCCAATGCACTGATGACATTAAAAGAATATCTGGAGGACTATGCTTCCCCCGAAACCAAGGAGAAGGGCATACGGCTGATTCGTGAGGAAATGGCGCATATCCCGAACCCCAAGATACGGGCGATAGCCGAACGTAACCTCCAGGAAATAGGAGAAGGGAAAAGAGACTTTAGATTTTAGAAGTGGGTGTGTCATAATGAATATTTGAACACAAATTGCGCAAATTACACAAATCAGTGAAAAGATAATATGTTAATAATGAACTGTCAACAAAAAAATATTTGTGTAATTCGTGTAATTTGCGTTCCTTTTTCCCGTTTTGACACATCCTCTTCTTAGATTTCAAGCAGAAGAAACCAAGGATAATATGAATAATACACCCCATTCCAACCGTCTGCACATTGCCGTCTTCGGACGACGGAACAGTGGAAAGTCCAGCCTTGTCAATGCCTTGACCGGGCAAGACACGGCATTGGTATCGGCAACGCCCGGCACTACTACCGACCCCGTGACAAAGGCCATGGAGGTATATCCTCTGGGACCGTGCCTCTTTATAGATACCCCCGGCTTTGACGACGATGAAGGCGAGTTGGGCGAGATGCGTGTGGAGCGCACCTTGAAGACGGTAGAGAAAGCCGACATCGCCCTCTTGCTTTATGAAGAAGACGGGACTTTGGAGAAACAATGGATAAAGCTGCTGACGGAGCGTGGAATCCCCGTTATACCGATACTGAATAAAGCCGATTCCCGTCAAGATACCGCTTCGTTGGCTCTCCGGATTGAAAAGGAGTGGGGGCAGGCTCCCGTTGTGGTCAGTGCCAAAGGGGCTGCCGGTATTCAGGCATATTCGATGCCATCCTTGAAAAACTTCCCGAGAATTTTGGTGAGCAGACCATTACGGGCGGACTGGTGGCCGAGGGAGATGTTGTTCTGCTGGTGATGCCCCAGGACATACAAGCCCCCAAAGGGCGTCTCATTCTTCCGCAGGTGCAGGCCCTCCGCGAACTGCTGGATAAGAAGTGCCTGGTGATGAGCTGCACCACCGACAAGCTGCAAGCTTCCCTGCAAGCCCTTGCCCGTCCGCCCAAGCTGATTATCACAGACTCCCAGGTATTCCCCGACGTTTATCGGCAGAAGCCTGCCGAAAGCAGCCTCACTTCTTTCTCGGTTCTTTTTGCCGGTTACAAAGGAGACATTGATGCCTTTGTGGAGGGAGCTGCCGCCATCCACCGCCTCACGGTACAGTCGCGCGTATTGATAGCCGAAGCCTGCACCCATGCTCCGCTGACCGAGGATATCGGAACCGTCAAAATTCCCCGTCTGTTAAGAAAGCGTATCGGCGAGGAGTTGCAGATAGACTTTGTTTCCGGAAATGATTTCCCCAAAGACTTGTCCCGATACGACTTGATTATCCATTGCGGTGCCTGCATGTTCAATCGGAGATATGTGCTCAACCGTATAGCCTATGCCCAGGCACAGTGTATCCCCATTACTAACTATGGAGTAGTATTGGCAAGCCTGAACGGAATACTGGATAAAATTGTTTTCCCCCATTCCCGTGTATAGCTCATATTAGTCAGACAGAAAGGGGGGGGCGGAAAAAGTAGAGTAACCTCTTGCTGCCTGCTATAAATGTAGAGCTATTTAGGTAATTTGTCATAATTTATCGAATAAAATCTTCTACTCTATAAATCGTTGATTATCAGTGGTGCTGAATTATGCCTAATTCAGTCGTATACTGAATCATATTCACTATAGGACTGAATGCCATTCAGTATACGACTGAATAGCATTCAATATACGACTGTTTTGTGAAGAAAGAAAATATGTCAAAATTTATATTCATCGCAGATAACATAGATAATCCTTGCATATTGTCAGTGAATCTAAAAAAGCTTTGTGACCATCTGCGTCCATCTGTGTAATCTGTGGTGAACTATGGCATGCTTCTCCTTAATCTTCCTTTTTTTCTTATTGTTAATTAATGGTAATATATGGTACTTTGTAATGCAAGGTATTTGTGTAATACATATATTTGTGCCATGCAAAGAAAAGAGGGAGTGTCATCTCTTGTTTCGTGATAAGATGATGAGCGGCCTTCTGTTTCATAACAAATAAGTAATAGATACCATTATGGATGTAAACAATGTAAAGTCGCAAATGCGCAAGGGCATGCTTGAATATTGTATCATGCTGCTGCTGCATAAAGAGCCGGCTTACGCTTCGGACATCATCCAGAAGCTGAAAGAAGCCCGGCTGATAGTAGTGGAAGGGACACTTTATCCGTTGCTCACCCGTCTGAAGAACGACGACCTTCTGAGTTATGAATGGATTGAGTCTACCCAAGGTCCTCCCCGCAAATATTACCGGCTGACGGAAAAGGGAAAAAGCTTTCTCGGCGAACTGGAAATATCCTGGAAAGAGTTGAACGAGACGGTGAATCACATCAGCAATTCTTGAAATGACATAGGGAATATGCCGCAATTAGCCGAATGGCAAATAGTAAATCGTAAATAGTCAAATTGTAAATAAATAGTGTGTTATGAAAAAGACATTAACCGTAAATTTGGGCGGAACCGTTTTCAATATCGATGATGATGCATACCGCCTTCTGGATAATTACCTGAGTAATCTCAAGATGCACTTCCGCAAGGAAGCCGGTGCCGACGAAATTGTAGATGATATTGAACGCCGCATTTCCGAACTCTTTGCCGAGAAATTGTCGGCTGGTTTGCAAGTAATCACGATTGCCGATGTAGAGGAAGTGATTGCCCGTATGGGAAAGCCGGAAGATATGGAGGCAGAAGGAGAAGAGGCCGGTGCAGGCAGTACAAATGCCGGTGGTACAAATGCCGGCGGTGGCTATGGAGCGGGCGCTTGGAGCAGTAATACTGTTTACAACACTACACGCCGCCGCCTTTACCGTAATCCGGATGACAAGATGCTGGGTGGTGTCATCAGTGGAAGCCGCATACCTGGGCTGGGATGTCACTTTGCTTCGTTTGTTGCTGCTTGTCATCCTGATTTGTGGGGTAGGGACGCTGATACCGGTCTACATCGTCTGCTGGTTGGTCATACCGGAAGCTCGTACGGCAGCCGAGAAGTTGAGCATGCGCGGTGAGGCGGTTACGGTGGAGAACATCGGAAAGACGGTGACGGATGGTTTTGAGAAGGTGGCCAATGGTGTGAATGACTATATGAAGTCGGACAGACCTCGTACTTCCCTTCAAAAATTGGGAGATGCGTTGGTGATGATTGTCGGCTGGTTCTTAAAGATATGCCTGGTAGTGTTCGCCATTATTTGCAGTCCGATACTGTTTGTATTTGGAATCGTGTTTGTGGCGTTGCTGTTTGCTGCGGTAATGGTGGCTGTCGGTGGTGGTGCAGCTCTGATATCCCTCTTCCCTATGGCAGATGTAGTATTGCCGGTTTCCCCGTTGTCTGCCATAGTGATGTATATTGCCGGTATTTTGCTGGTGGGCATTCCTTTGGTCAGCCTTGTGTGGGGCATCTTCAGCCAGATATTCAAGTGGCAGCCGATGAACTCCGGTCTGAAGTGGACGCTGGTTATCCTCTGGATTGTGAGCGCCGCTTGTTTCGGAATCTGTTTTGCGGTGCAGGGAGCCACTTTCCCGGAACTGGGCATCTTTAGTTTCTGAAAGTAGAGTTCGGTTGGGCAAAATAAAAGGGGATGTGTCGTGCAGGCACATCCCCTTTTATTCCTTATCTTGTTTTTCCCTATTTCTTCATTCTCAATACCCGTATTCCCGTCCACTTATTGTTGTCTTTCAACATCTGGGACAAGGGAACTTTGGAGACAACTACTATCTTGTCTGTAGAAGAAGCGTGCAGCAGCAGCAACTTGCCGTCCGCATGGAAAGCGATTCCCAGGTGGGCTACGTCCAATCCCGGAGTATTGGTGGTGATGGCTATGATGTCGCCGTCCTTAATCCACGGGAGACCTTCGGCGGGAAGCTTGGTTTTTGGAAGATAGTGAACTTCCTTGCCGGACAAGGATTGTTCAATCTTCTTCATTTGGGCTACGTTCTCCGGCGAATTGGCCAGCTGCTTGTACTGCTGGGGATGGGAAGACATGTAGGAGATGGACAGCTTTTCGGTGTCGGGACTCATGGCACCCGTTACGTCAAGAAGGAAATCGTTGCGTACACCATTGTTTATCCAGTCGGCAATATAGTGCAGGCGTGAAGTGTACCCGTTGATTTTACCGTCACGATAACGGATTTTTTGCAGGTTATCGGCGAAAGCGGTCTCCGAGATGTCCCCGTCCACCAGTTTGGGGGTAAGCGTCTCTGCCAGTACATATTCCACCAGCGTAGTGCAGTCTACCTCATCGCAGTTGATGACGAGTTCCTCGGGACCGTCTGCCTCCAGCGTATGGGCTACGTATGGCACATCCAGATACTTTATTCCATTGCTCAACATATCTTTTCCTCCTTGGGCAGAAACAGAAGTTACCATAGCTGCGGCACAGAGGGCGCTGAACATAAATTTAGTCATTGTTTTCATTTTTCTCTCTTTTGATTATTATTGTTCTTAAACGTAAAAAGGATGCAGCAAATTTACTACATCCTTTTTATAAAAGCTTAATCCGGAGGGATTAAATTCAATATTGCCGGATTAAATATTTATAATCCTCCTTTTTGTCGAACGGAACAAGGGAGAAACCGTATTCAATGGCGTTCTCTTTGCCCGGACGAATCAGATAGGGTTCATGGGCTGTTGCGCCCCAACTGTCGTCTCCACCGACACCCATCATGCGGTAATCAATGAATAAATCGGCCATCTTTTCCGGCAGAGGGTCGGTGAGGTGGCGGTGATTGGTCTTTTCGGTACGCGGGGCACCGTTGTCAATCGTGTCGCCGCTATCCATGCTTTCCAGGGGATAGTTGGAGGCGTTCAGCTCAAAAGTACGGTCGGCGATGAGCAGCAGACCCCGTTGCGCCTTGTCGGTCAGGGCGCACCAATAGATGTCCGTGCGATGGTTGTTCTCCTGCGGACGGACGTAAGGCTCGTACATGTTCCTGACCGGGATGGCGTACTCTCCGATGAACTGGGAGGTACGGCGGTCGCGGTAATTCTCTTTCGGACCGCGACCGTAGTAGGTCAAGTCTGTAAAGCTTTCCGGCAACTGCATCCGCAGCCCTACACGCGGTATCATCGGAGCTTGGTCTCCTTCGGCCATGAAGCGGTTGTCTACCTTGATGACTCCGCTGGCATATATCTTATAGGTGATGTCCCAACGGGCGTCTGTCTGCGGAAAACGGTAGGTGACCTTTACTGTCGTGGCATTGCTGCCCGGAATCACTTGGAAGCTCTCGGCTTTCGGTTTCTGATAGCTTGCCTCTTTCCAGGCTTTGAGGCGGACGGGGAGGTTGGCTCCATAATCATTGTCCGTCGGTGCACGCCAGAAGAATGGCCGGGGACCCTGACCGTTCAGTATGTACTCGTGCTTCTTGTACAAATAGGAGGTGAGCAGACCGCTTTGCTTGTCGAAGGTGGCTTTGAAGTCGGGACCGGAGAACACCACCAAATTCCCTTCTTCCTTGGAAGTGGCGGGCTTCTGTGCCGTAGCCTCTTTCTTGTAGAAGGTATGGACGTAGGTCTGTTCGCGTGCAATGACCGTGCCCGCCGGGAGGAAAGGTTCTGCCGTCTTGATGGCTGCATAGAACTCGATGCGCACATCTCCCGTTGTCTGTTTCTCTTTGGGTATGCCGTTCAGAAAGCCGGTGGTTACCGTCTTGCCCGGTGCGGCATGGATATTTTCAATCTTGCCACGGTAGACTTCCTTTCCGTGGTCGCGGATGATGTAGTAGAAGTCGTACTTGTCGAGATTGGTGAAGGAGAAATCATTGCGGATTTTCACGGTGGAAGTCTGCTTGTCGAAATCAAGGAACTTGATGTTCTGGTAGACTTTACCCATCTCTTCTGTCTGCGGCTTGACACTGCGGTCGGGATATACCACGCCGTTGATGCAGAAATTGCCGTCGGAGGGGGTACCGTTCTCGCCATAGTCGCCGCCATAGGTCCAGTATTTGCGCCCGTCGTCTGTCTTGGCGGCAAAGCCCTGGTCTACCCAATCCCAGACACAGCCACCCTGGAGGATGGGATATTTTTCGATGATGTCCCAATATTCCTGGAAGTTGCCGAGACTGTTGCCCATGGCATGGCATATTCGCAAAGAATGAGAGGACGCGTCATATCCTTATTCCGGGCATACTTCTCTAGATAGGAAGGAGAAGCATACATCGGGCAGTAGATGTCCGTATCCCATTCCAACAGTGCACGTTCATACTGTATGGGACGGCTGTCAAGCGTCTTCAAGGTGTTGTAGGTGACGTAGAAATTCAATCCGTTTCCGGCTTCGTTGCCCAGTGACCAGATGATGACTGACGGATGGTTCTTGTCCCGTTCGTACATATTCATGGTACGGTCGAGGTGGGCATTCATGAAGAGCGGATTGTTTCCCAGCGTACCGCCTACACGCAGGTCGTAACCCATGCCGTGGCTTTCGATATTGGCTTCGTCGATGACATAGATACCATATTCGTCACAGAGTTCGTAGAAACGTTCCTGCTGGGGATAGTGGCAGGTGCGGACGGTATTGACATTGTATCTCTTCCAAAGCTCGAAATCTTTCTTCATCAGTTCTTCGGAGACATAGTGACCGGTGTTCTCGTTGTGTTCGTGATAGTTCACGCCTTTCACGAGGATGGGTTGTCCGTTCACCAGCAGTTGCTTGTCCTTGATTTCCACGGTACGGAATCCTACTTTACAGCTTGTCGCTTCAATCACATCCCCGTTAGGTCGCTTCAGGCTGATGACGAGGGTATAGAGGTTGGGCGTTTCGGCTGTCCATTGCAAAGGTTCTTGGATGGTTTTCTTAGTGAACTCCACTTCTGTCTGGTCACCGCTGACTGGGTAGAGGACTGGGCTATCTGCTGGTCATTTTTGTCCAGCAGGCGGTAGCCAACGATAAATGGGGTGTTTTGTCCGCTTTCGTTGGTGAACTGTACCTTTACCTTGAGGATACCGTCACGGTAGTTGTCGTCCAGGGGAGCTTCCACCTTGAAGTTCGTGAGATGGATTTGAGGCTGGGCGTAGAGATAGATGTCACGCTCGATACCGCTGATGCGCCAGAAGTCCTGGCATTCCAGATAGTTGGCATCGGAAAAGCGGTGTATCTGAATGGCAATGACATTCTTTCCTTTCTTGGCAATGGCGCTGACGTTGAAGCGTGCCGGAGTCTTTGCGTCTTTGCTCATGCCTATAAACTTGCCATTGAGGTAGTAGAAGGCTGCCCCGCGTACGCCGTCGGCACTTAGGAAAATTTCCTTATCGTCCCAGTCTCCCGGAAGAGTGAACTCGCGGCGGTAGGTGCCGGTGGGATTCCATTCTTGGGGAACGTATGGAGGGTTGGGCTTGTCCCAATAAGGAGGATAGCCCGAAGAACAGAACTCATAGGGATGGTTCACGTAGATGGGCGTGCCGAATCCCTGCAACTCCCAGTTTCCGGGTACATTGATGTCCGGCCAGCGGCTGGCGTCCACACGGTCCATCATGAAGTCCGTGGGGCGGTCGGCGAAGGCCTCCACGTAATGGAATTTCCATTTCCCGTTGAGGGATAGGCGGTAGGTTCCGTTCTTGCGGTCATTGATGACGGCATCGGCCTCCGTGACATAGGAGGTGAACGTACTGCGAGCGGGCTCCCGGTTGATGCTTGTTAGCTTGGGGTTGGTAATCTCTTCGTAGCGGTTGTTTTCCTGTGCGGTCAAGGCAAGAGGAAATGCGGCTAGGCAGAGCAACAAGTTCTGTATTCTCATAGAATTATTATTTATTGTTTTCAAAAACAAGTCCGTCGCGTAGCCACTTCTCCAATTCTTCCGTCCATTGGCGTTTGTAGGTGAAGTTGTCCCGGAATCCCCAGCCGTGTCCACCGATGGGGTAGGCATGCAGGCTGGCAGGTACTTTGTGGTCGCGCAGGGCAAGGAAGTAACCGATGCCGTTGATGGGCGGCACTGCGTCATCGTCCGAAGAAAGCATGATGAAAGCTTGCGGAGTGCGCGGGGATACTTGTCTTTCGAGGGAGTATTTCTGTTCTAATTCCTGGGAAGGATTTTCTCCGAGCAGGTTCTTGCGGGAACCTCCGTGGGTAACTCCCTTCTGCATGGAAATTACGGGGTAGAACAGAATCTGGAAATCGGGACGGGTATTGTCACTGCTGTATAGTGTGGCGAGTGAAGCTGCCAAGTGTCCGCCGGCAGAAGCGCCCATGACGCCTACACGCTGAGGATTGACACCCCATTCGGCAGCGTGTTCACGTACCATTCGGATGGCTTGCTCGGCATCGGAAAGGGGCACTTCATTGTGTCCGTTGGGCATGCGGTATTTCAGCACTGCATAGGTGATGCCTTGTGTGTTGAACCAGGAAGCCATGTCGTGTCCCTCGTGGTTCATGGCCAGACCGCTGTATCCGCCTCCCGGGCACATGATGATGGCCATGCCGTTGGGGTGGGGGCAGGATACACTGTAAGGGTAGGGATGGTGACATCGGATACCCATTCGTTGTTATGGTTCTGTTCGGAATTGGTCAGTTCGTTGTTGTTGGGGACACCGTTGGGCCACAAAGGCAGCTCAACGGGCTTTTGTGCAGATAACATGGTCGTTGCAAATAGAAAAGATAAAAGCAGAATCTTCTTCATGGTCTAAGTATTTAAAAGTTATTTGGTTTTCATGGAAGCTTTGATGAGGTAGAATATCAGAATGGCATAAGCACCCAGTGCCAGCACTTCGGACCAGGTGTTCTGCAACCATGCATCGTTTACGAGGTTGATTCCTCCGAAACGCATGGCGGCACTTGCCACGCCCATCAATGCACCGCCGGCAATGAAACCGGAGGCCAGCAGTGTACCTTTCTCCCCGCGTTCGGCATTGAGAGCGGCATCCTTGCTGCGGCTGGTCACGTACCAGTTGATGGCACCGCCCACTACCAACGGAACATTCAGTTCCAACGGGATGAACATGCCCAATGCAAATGCCAGTGCGGGAATCTTGCAGAAGTTGAGGATGACGGCCAGCACTGCACCGATACTGTAGAGCAGCCAGGGCGCCCCCACACCGTTCATCAGAGGTTCGATAACGGCTGCCATGGCATTGGCCTGCGGAGCGGCCAGCTGTCCGCTGGTGAAACCGTATGTCTTGTTCAGGATAATCATTACACCACCTACGGTAGCGGCGGAAACGATGGTTCCGAGGAACTTCCAGGTCTCCTGCTTGGCAGGCGTGCTACCCAGCCAGTAACCGATTTTCAAGTCAGTGATGAAGCCTCCCGCCATGGACAGTGCCGTACATACGACACCGCCCATCACCAGTGCCGCAACCATTCCTTCGGGACCTTTCAGCCCTACGGCTACCATGACTACGGATGCCAGGATTAATGTCATCAGCGTCATTCCGGATACGGGGTTTGTGCCCACAATCGCAATGGCATTGGCTGCCACGGTGGTGAACAGGAAAGCGATACCTGCAACAAGCAGGATGGCTACAATGGTATGTGTCAAGTTGCCCTGCATCACATCGAAGTAGAAGAAGAGAACAACCAGCAGCAGCGTGATGATGGAACCGATGGCGATAATCTTCATGGAGATGTCCCGCTGCGTGCGCTTCACACTGGCTTCCACATTGGACTTACCTCCCATTTCCTTGGCAGCCAGTCCTACGGCGCTCTTGATGATGCCCCAGGACTTGATAATGCCGATGATGCCTGCCATGGCAATGCCACCGATACCGATGCTCTTGGCATAGTATTTGAAGATTTCTTCCGGAGCCATAGCGCCTACGGTTGCCGTGATTTCGGGGTTCCATTGGTTCAGTACGGAATCTCCCCAAATCATGGACATACCGGGGATGATAATCCACCATACGGCCAGTGAGCCGGCACAGATGATGGACGCGTATTTCAGTCCCACAATATAACCCAGACCGAGCACGGCAGCACCCGTATTAACCTTGAATACCAGCTTGGCTTTCTCGGCCAGCATTTCGCCAAAGCCGCATACGCGGGTAGTGAAATTCTCGTTCCACCAGCCGAAGGTTGCCACGATGAAGTCGTATAGACCTCCGATGATACCTGCCATGAGTAACGGTTTTGCCTGGCTGCCGCCCTTTTCACCGGAGACGAGCACTTGTGTGGTGGCTGTTGCCTCGGGAAAGGGATACTTGCCGTGCATGTCGCTCACGAAATATTTGCGGAAGGGGATAAGGAAGAGAATACCCAGCACACCTCCCAGCAGGGAACTGATAAAGACTTGTGCAAAGGTGACGGTGATTTCCTCCGGGTAGGTCTCTTGGAGAATATAGAGTGCCGGAAGGGTGAAGATGGCACCTGCCACGATGACGCCCGAGCTGGCACCGATAGACTGGATAATGACGTTTTCGCCCAATGCGTTCTTGCGTTTGGCGGCACCCGATACGCCGACGGCAATGATGGCGATGGGGATGGCGGCTTCGAATACTTGCCCCACCTTCAGCCCCAGATAGGCGGCTGCGGCCGAAAAGAGAATGGCCATTAGAATACCCCATGTCACCGACCAGGCATTTACTTCTGAATACTTCTTGTCCGGGCTCATCAGAGGGTTGTACACTTCTCCCGGTTTCAGTTCACGGAACGCATTTTCCGGCAAGCCGGTGATTGGTTCTTCTTCTTGTTTCATAGGTTTTGTAGTTTTATGTTTTTCTTTATGGACTTCAAAGAAAGCAAAAAAAAGGAGATTTAAAAAAATCTCCTTAATTCTGTATGGTAAAATGCTTATTTGGCATCTTTAGCGGTCATGTCCCCTTCGATAAACAATCGCATTATTTCCGTTTTGGCATTGGTGCGCAGGGTAATGGATTTCTTGAAGTGTCCGGGGTATCTTCCGGTTCCATTATAGGTTACTTTCACTGTTCCTGTCTTTCCCGGTGCTATCGGTTCTTGTGAATATTCGGGAACGGTACATCCGCAGGAAGCTACAGCCTGATGGATGACAAGCGGAGCATCGCCTACGTTCGTGAACTTAAAGGTGTAGCTGACCACCGGACTGTTTTCGGAGAATGTGCCGAAGTTGTGGGTGGTCTGTTCGAATTTGATGTCTGCCTTTCCTTGTGCATAGGCATAACCGATGCTCATAACCAGCATCATCATATAAAAAGCGACTTTCTTCATGTTCTTATCTTTTTTATATTTCAACGGCGCAAAGGTAACCCATTTTCATTAAAATAATGCCTATGGCGTGCGAAATTGTATTAAATCGGGCTCAAAAGGCCTCTGGGCGAATGATAAGCAGGGAAAAATAAGGGAAACGGATGGCCGCTATCCGCTTGCTGTCATTGATATACTTCTCTTCCGGAGTGCCTACATTCTCAAAATAGTGATACCGGTACTCGGGATGCAGGCGGATGCAGCGGTGAATCTCATCGGTGCATCTGGACAGCTTCATGATGACAACCGCACTGTTTTTGCTTGTCAGTCTTTCTATCTCTTCTGTGGTGACGATACCGGGTATCACCGTTAGCCGCTCTTCCTGGCTGGCCACATGGAGCCCGCCCAGTGCGCCGGCGGCAATGAAGGCGGGGATACCGGGGATGTGCTTCACGGGGATGCCGTCTGCCTGTAGGGCTTTCAAGCCTTTTACGGTAATCAGTTCCGGTTCGCCGGGACCGAGAGATATAAATATGACGGGGAACATTTGCATGAAGACATTAAAGGTTAAAAATTAAAGAACAGCAAAACGGCTACAAAAGTGGGGAAATAATCAGTAGCAAACAAGATATTGCTTATCTTTGTTATTCTTACTAAAAACAGTCTGTCTTTATGGATTACCAACTGAATACCCGCTTAAATGGCAATATAGCCATGACTACCAGCTACCATGAGCGTGCGTCGCTGCAACGTGACAAGACTCTGTACAAATTCATTTGGGTACAGAGCGGTACGCTGACTCTGGAAATAGACATATCCCATGCGCTTGGAAAAGGACGAAATCGTGACCTTGACCCCGTTACATCACTTGGAGGTGAAGGAGGTGGACGGAGAATACCTGACGTTTGTATTCAACAGCAATTTTTATTGCATCTATGGACATGACAACGAGGTCTCTTGCAATGGATTCCTTTTTTATGGCTCTTCCAAGGTGATGAAACTGGCACTTTCTGCCGGGCAGTCTTCCAACTTGCATGATATAGTCCGTATTTTCCGGCAGGAATCGGTCATCCATGACAACCTGCAGGAGGAGATGCTGCGTATTGTCTTGAAACGTTTCATCATTACCTGCACACGCATTGCGCGCCAGCGTTTCGGAGTGGGGCAGGAGCAGGAAAAGACGTTTGACATCATCCGGCAGTATTACGTATTAGTGGACCGGCATTTCAAGGAGAAGAAGCAGGTGCAGGATTATGCCGATATTCTTTGCCGTTCTCCCAAGACACTTTCCAATCTGTTCTCGACCTGCGGGTTGCCTTCCCCTTTACGGGTGATTCATGAGCGCCTTGAGGCGGAAGCCATGAGGCTGTTGCTGTATACCCGCAAAAGCGCTAAGGAAATCAGCTCCATTCTGGCTTCGAAGACTTGCCCGCATTCAGCCGTTTTTTCAAGAAAATGACCGGCGAGAGTGTCTCGGACTACCGGAAAAGGGTGAAACGGGAAGAATTGCCAACTGTTGCGGAATAATTGCCATTTCGCATGTGGTGGAAAACAGGGAACTTTGCAAAGACAAAAATCAAGTCGTAGTACTGAAATCATTTAAAAAGTAGAACAAAGATGAAAACGAAATTGCAAAACTTGTTTATGGCTGCGTTGACGCTGGCCGCTTCCACTCAAAAGTTGGGTGTTAATTTGATTCGTGTAGCCATCCTGGTTATTTTCGTATGGATTGGCGGATTGAAATTCTGGAATTATGAGGCTGAAGGGATTGTTCCTTTTGTGGCGAACAGCCCGTTCATGAGCTTCTTTTATACAAAGAGTGCCCCGGAGTACAAGGAGTATAAGCTGAAAGAGGGCGAGTTCAATGAGGTGAAACATCAGTGGCACGTGGAGAACAATACGTATGGTTTCTCTCACGGTCTGGGCATTCTGATTATGACCATCGGCATTCTGACATTTCTGGGGATATTCTCTCCGAAAATCGGACTGGCGGGAGCCGCACTGGCCATTGTCATGACAATAGGTACCCTCTCTTTCTTGGTGACAACCCCTGAAGTGTGGGTGCCCGACTTGGGAAGCGGGGAGCACGGCTTTCCGTTGCTGACGGGGGCAGGGCGCTTGGTCATCAAGGATACGGCCATTCTTGCCGGTGCCCTTGTCGTACTGTCTGACAGTGCAAAAAGAGTATTGAACCAATTAAAGAAATAGAAGTCTGAAACAGTATGATGCCATTATCATCGGATTCGGCAAAGGCGGAAAGACGCTGGCTGCCGAGTTGGCAAAACGGAAGCTGGACGTTGCCGTAGTGGAGCGTTCGGAAAAGATGTATGGAGGGACATGTATCAATATCGGTTGCATCCCCACAAAAACATTGGTGCATGCGGCAAAGCAGGTGGATAAAGACGCTTCTTGGGAGGTCAAGAAGGCATACTATCGTCAGTCCATTGCAAGGAAGGAAGAGGTCGTTTCTTTCCTTCGTCAGAAGAATTATCACAATCTGGCCGACAATCCTCATATAACGGTCTATACGGGTATCGGCTCCTTTGCAGGTCCGGATGTGGTGGAAGTTGGGATGGCAGAAGGGACATTACAATTGCAAGCTTCCCGGATATTCATCAATACGGGTGCCGAAACCGTCATTCCACCGATAGAGGGGATACAAGGTAACCCACGGGTATATACCAGTACCTCCATTATGGAACTGACTGAGCTGCCGGTACAGCTCGTCATTGTAGGCGGGGGATACATCGGACTGGAATTTGCTTCCATGTATGCTTCATTCGGTTCGCAAGTCACGGTGCTCGAGGGCGCTTCCGAACTGATATCCCGGGAGGACCGGGATATTGCGGACAGTGTCCGGGAGGTATTGGAACAGAAAGGAATCGTTTTCAGGCTGAATGCACGCGTGCAGTCCGTGAAAGGCTCTGACGTCATTTACCGGGATGCAGTCACGGGAGAGGAACATCAGTTACACGCAGATGCCATCCTGCTGGCTACCGGTCGGCGTCCGAATACGGCTGGCTTGAATCTGGCGGCGGCAGGTGTAGAGGTGAATGAGCGCGGTGCCATTGTGGTAGACGACTATTTGCAGACTACCAACCCAAGATACATGCCATCGGTGATGTAAAGGGCGGTTTGCAGTTCACCTACATTTCTCTGGATGATTACCGCATTCTGCGCGAAGACCTTTTCGGGGCGGGAGAACGCAAGGTGTCCGACCGTGACCCGGTGAGCTATTCGGTATTCATCGATCCGCCGCTTTCACGTATCGGGCTGAGCGAAGCGGAAGCACGCAAGAAGGGATTGAATATAAAGGTCAACAAGTTGCCCGTAGCCGCCATTCCGCGTGCCAGGACTTTGGGCGATACGAACGGACTGTTCAAGGTGGTGGTGGATGCCGATACGGACAAGATTTTGGGCTGCACGTTGTTTGGGCCGGAATCGAGTGAGGTCATCAACCTGGTGGCAATGGCTATGAAGACCGGGCAGGAATATACCTTCCTCCGTGATTTTGTTTTTACACATCCCAGCATGAGTGAAGCGCTGAATGACCTGATGAATTTCTGAGAAAAGAAGCTTCGGACATCTGTTTCGTAACATAGACCTTTACGCCGCTAAAGGTCTATGTCACGAAAATAGTATAGAACTTTACGGGGGCTGAAGTAGAGGTGCTTTTAATTTATAGGGAAGAGCATTTGCGTATCTCCTCAAAAATGACGAATATTGTGCCCGAATTCCATAAACCCCAATAATCATGACCCGGATATCTGCCATAGGCATTGCACTGCTGTGCATTTTATGCGTAACCTCTTGCAGTTCCCCATCTGTGCCGTGCCATCTTCCACTCTTCGGACCATCAGGTGCTGATGCCTGCCACATTGCTGGTAGGAGCTTCCCTGGCATTGGTCTGCAATTTGATAGCCCGTATGCCCGGCTTCGAGGGAGCTTTGCCGGTCAACTCGGTGACGGCACTGGTAGGTGCGCCGGTAGTGGCTTCTGTACTTTTTAGAAAACGGAAAGGAGAATTGAATGAATAAGGAAACCATACATATAGAGAATCTTTCCATCGGTTACCCCGGTAAGGGGGATGTGAAAGTGGTGGCAGACGGCATTTGCGCCGGAATCAACAGTGGTGAGCTGACTTGCTTGTTGGGAGCTAATGGAGTGGGGAAGTCCACGCTGCTCCGTACGTTGTCCGCTTTCCAGCCGAAACTTGGAGGAAACATATTTATTGAAGGAAAAGAGATAGGGGACTATACCGACAAGCAGCTTTCGCGCGTCATCAGTGTGGTGCTGACGGAGAAGTGCGATATACGCAATATGTCCGTCGTAGAACTGATAGGTTTGGGGCGCAGCCCCTACACCGGCTTCTGGGGAACTCTTTCGAAAGAGGACAAGACTGTGGTGGACAAATCCATCGCCCTGGTAGGCATTCCCCATCTGGCACACCGCATGGTGCATACGCTGAGTGACGGTGAACGGCAGAAGGTGATGATAGCCAAGGCGCTCGCCCAGGAAACTCCCGTAATCTATCTGGATGAACCGACAGCTTTCCTCGATTTTCCCAGTAAAGTAGAGATGATGCAACTGCTTCACCAGCTCAGCCGGCAAACGGACAAGACGATTTTCCTTTCTACCCACGACCTGGAACTGGCCCTGCAGATAGCGGACAAAATATGGCTGATGGACAAGGTGAACGGAGTGGCCATCGGCACGCCCGAGGACCTTTCGCTGAACGGCAGTCTGAGCAACTTCTTTGCCCGTAAGGGTATTGCCTTCGATTTGGAAACGGGACTGTTCAGGGTAGCCAATGAATACACCTCCCGGATACGCTTGGCGGGCCACGGGCAGAAGTATGCCATGGTGCGCAAGGCACTCCAGAGAAACGGGATTCTGGCAAACCGGAATGTTGAATCGGAGATTTATATCGAAACCGGAGATTTGAAGGGAGACGGCAGCTTCGTATTCCATCGGTCGGGTAAGGAGCCGGTAACGGTGTACTCCATTGAGGAATTGCTGCACGTAGTGCTCTCGTCTCTATCCGCTACCCAATCTTAATGGGAACAATCGGTTGTTGCTTCACTTCGTCCAGCGGAGCAGCGTGATATTTGATGCGTCGGAAGTCAATCTGCTTCAGGTCGATGCTTCGGATGGCGCTGTTGTACATGCTGCGATAGTAGATGATACCGTTTGTCATGTCCGTAGCCGAGGTCCACTGGGTGGCGCTGGGGATATTGACGGGGATTTCTCCGAGGGGAAACTCGATGCCTACCGGGATATCGAAGTTATTCAATATCTGGAAGCATTGGAGCACGGTTTCTTGTGCTGTTTCCTGCTGTGGCGTGGAAGTCTGATAGAGGGCGGCACGGATAAAGCGGGAGGGAGGAGTGACATCTCCCGGAATGCCCAGGAAGCCGCTTCCCGAGCCGAATGGAGCTATGGTGACGCCTCCCAATGATTTGCTTTCGGCGCTTCCGGGGTATAGATTGACGTAGTTGTTCAAGTTGGTCATCTGCCAGTCAAAGCCGGGGGAGTTTGTCAATACTCCCAGCTTGTTTTCATAGAAACGGGGCTGTCCGTCGATGAACTCCAGGACCAGTTGGCGACCGCTCTTGTCGGCAATGCGCCAGTGCACGGTGGAGGCGCGCGGGTCAATGTTGATGACGGATACTTTTTCAATGGCTTCCTTCACTTCGTCTACGGTAGAGAAGCTGCCCAGCATCCACGAAACCAGTTGTAGGTCGGATATACTCGATGCGCTTTGTGCAGGGTCGTATTCCTCGTACTTGCCATATCCGGGAAAGTAGAAGAGGCCGGCAGAGAGTCCCGCTTCGTTCAGTCCTTCGGCCACGAACTCCTTTTGCTCTACCGACAGGCCTACGTAGCCATAGCGTGAGGTGAACTCCATGCCGGACTGACTGCCTCCGGGTGTCAGTGATTGTTGCGAATAACCGCGAGGTACGATGACGTACTGGCTGTTCAGCTCACTGCCTCCCCATTCGATGGTGCGGGCTACGACGTGCGCATTGTCTTTGGCCGTCAGGGTGATGCCGGTACATGCCTCTGCTGTTTGAGGGGCGAAGGTGAGGGCTGTCATTGCAGCCAGCAGGATAGGGATTCTTTTTTTCATATTATTCATTTATATTGTTGAGTATCTGTCTGTATACTAAACAACTCTGTATGGCAAAATGTTCCCTTACCAGAACCGGTACCCCAGCGTGAAGAATGCGGCGAAGTTCTTGGGGAAATATCCTCTTTCTTCCGAATGACCTATCATCTGGTTTATCTGCTCATTGACTTTTACCAGTCCCACTTGTGTCTCTGCACCGATGATGAATCTTCTGTATTCAAAAGTAAGTCCCAGGGCAATACCTGCATCGAAACGGTTGTTACCCATTTTCCCGTCTACCATGCTGCCGAAAGTGTCTATCTTGAACTGGTATCCTCCCTGCATACTACTGCTGCTATAATCGTAGGTCTCGCCGGAGGTCTTGCCTGCCACGCCTATGGCCGCATAAGGGCCGACACTCAGCGAGGCATGATAATCCCTGCCCAGATGGAGGCGGGCGGCTATCATGAGGGGGATTTGCAGATACAGTTCATGCATTTTGGCCTTGCCGATGTGGCTTATCTCGTCTTTACCGCCGATGGACACGAACTCCAATGCGGATTGCAGCACCCAGGTCTTGGTGAGGACATATTCTGCGCCGACACCAGCTTTGTAAGCTATTTGGGTGTCACTACTGGAGTGTTTTCCATGAAAATGGGAGGTACCGATTCCTGCTTTTGCATGAAAGGACAGCGGGCTTTGTGCCAGACCGGTCAGTACGGTCATTGCCATACAGAGGGTAATGATAATCTTCTTCTTCATGAGTAAATTTTTCCGTTTTCGGTTATGAGTAATACAGTTAATTCGCCGTTGGGCAGCAAGGGGGCACAGTGCCGGTGACAGAGCTCAATCAGTGCCTTGCCAAACTTTTCCAGCAGCTCTTCGGGAATGATGTCCCAGAGTTCGCGCGCCAGGTTCATCTGTCCGATGGCGGCAAGTGTTTCTTCGCTGCATCCCGTCTGGCATGCCAGGTCTTGAATGAATTCCTTGTTCATGGTCACTTTCTTGCTGTGGGTATCCAGATTGCCTTCGGCCAGTTTCACGGCCTTTCCCATCATCACACCGAGGGTGACGTGCGGTACTTGCTCTTCGGCTGCTATTTTCAAGGTTTCGCCGATAAAGTTGCCGTAGTGCACGAAAGCCTGGGCGGGGAGGTCGGGATAATACGCCTTGATGAAACGTTCGCTCTTTGCGCCGGAGCTGATGACGATACGAGGGCTCCGGGTTGCTTTTGCCACTTCCATGGACTTCCGGATGGAATTGACAAAGGCTTCCGAGGAGAATGGCTTCACGATGCCGGAAGTCCCGATAATGGAAATGCCTCCTTCGATACCGAGGCGGGGATTGAAGGTGCGTTTGGCTATCTCTTCTCCACCGGGGATGGAGATGGTAATGAGAATAGGATTGGGCTGTTTGGCAATATGGAGGCGTTCAAGCCATAGCTTGACGTTCTTCTTTATCATTTCGCGCGGGGTGTCGTTGATGGCAGAGCTACCGAGCTCAAGTCCCAGACCGGGCATGGTGACGACACCTACGCCTTCGCCGCCGCAGACGATGATGTTGTAGTCGTCCTGGGGAGTGTCTTCCGGCAGCGGGTCGTCTATGCGGAAAGGTATGGCTATATTGGCCACAACTTTCATCCCGTTGGTGATGTCCGGGTCGTCGCCGGCATCCTTGATGACGGTAGCGCTTGTCTCGAACATGCCGTCACCGTTTTCCAGAAGGTCGGAGTGGGGAATATGGAGCTGCGGCTCTACGGGGACCTGGATGGTTTCTCCGTTGGGAAGGACTACCGGAAATTCCGTAGGACGCTTTTTGAAGTAGATATTGAATACATCCCAGGTGGCGGCTACGGCGGCAGCGGCGGCACATGTTCCGGTAGTCAGTCCGCTACGCAGGGGGAAGAAGTCGGGTAAATGTTTCTCGACTATGCGGCGCAGGCCATGCTCGCCGTTTACACAGATAAACTTGCCGGATGTCTTGGGGCGTTGGATGGCAAAGATGCGTATACCCAGTTGTCGGGCAGCTTCCACCTTCTCGCAGAATCCGCCGGATATCCCGCTTTCTTTGAGGAGGATGGCTTCGGGATGAAGCTGTTTCATCAGGACTTGCTCGTCTTCTCCGGGCGTGTAGTAGTAGAGGTTCTTCTCGGAGAAGCCTTGTTCCCGGGCGAGCTTGCGCGAGCTGTCACGGTCGAGGATGCGGAAGTAACAGCAGGCCTTCTGCCACAAAGGTTTCAGTTTGCCTATGGTCTGTACGCCGGTCAGTGCAAGTAAGATGAAAATCTTTTCTTTCAGTATCTTCTCGATGGCATCGTCATAATCCCTGCACCAGGTGATGTGTTCTTCATCGCGTTCCGGGAAGATACGCTCGAAACGGATGACGGGGATATTCGATTCCACAGAGACTTGTTCCAGAGTCTCATGCAACTGTGTGGCAAAGGGGTGCGCGGCGTCTATCAGCAGCTTTATGTGATGCTGTGCACAGAATGTTTCTATTTCTATTGCATCCATCGCGCCTTGCAGGCGGATGCCATTATGCAGAAGTACGTCCTGCTCATTCCCTTTGGTAGAGTAGTAGAAAGTTTTTCCGGCTTCTTCAAGGGTTTGGATGGCTATGCGTCCTTCGGTGGTTCCGCCAAATATTAATATCATGTTTGAATGGTTATGGGTGATTAATCGTTGATTTATTTCCGGTACAGATGTTTGAACTCGTGTGCATAGAGCCGTGACAGACCTTCACGGTTGCCGATGGCTTCGCCTACGACAATCAGGGTTGTCAAGGTGAGGTTGTTTTCCTTCACTATCCTGGCAAGGTCCTTGAGTTCTCCCCTGAATATTTGTTCGTCTTTCCATGTCAAGTGGTAGCAGACAGCTACGGGGGTAGTTTCCGGATACTCCTGCAACAGCTCTTCCTGCACCTGTTCCGCAAGGCCTGCACTGAGGAAGATGCACATGGTGCTTTGTGAGCGTGCCATGAGATGTAGCTTTTCGCGTTCGGGCATGGGCGTACGTCCTTCGCCGCGTGTAAGGATGATGCTTTGCACTTTTTCCGGAATGGTGAACTGCGACTTCAAAGCAGCTGCCGCCGCCTGGAAGGAGGATATGCCGGGGGTGATATGGTAGCTCATACCGTGCTGGTCGAAGTAGTTCATCTGTTCCTGAATGGCACCATAGATACATGGGTCACCCGTATGCAGGCGTACGATGAATTTTCCCTTGTCATAGAACTTCTTCATCAAGGAGAATTGCTCTTCCAAATCCATGGAGGCGGAGCTGAGCACAGTAGCTCCGACCTTGGCACAGAGAGTCAGCTCCTTGGGAACGAGGCTGCCGGCATACAGAATGAGGTCGGCGCGCTCCAGCATTTGGCGTCCGCGTACGGAAACCAGGTCCGGGTCGCCCGGGCCGGCACCCACTATTTCGATGTGGCCCTGGCGCACAGCTCTTATGTCGAGGGCGGCGGCCACGGTATAGTCTTCTCCTTTCTTCTTGGGCATCAGCAGCCGGGAGTTGTTTGCACTCAGCAAGGCGGCGGCTTCGCTGACGCTGGGGGTACCCATGTGCTTCATGACGGTTTTGCTGGGATGGGGCACCTCTATCTCTGCCAGTTCTTCGGTGTATAGAAGTAGACCGGGAACTTCTTTTGGAGCGCTTTCACTACCGGTTCGTCACTTTTGGCTTCAATCGTGGAGATGGAGGCGATGCTTTGGGGCATGATACCGTATCTCTTCAGCGTGTTCATAATCTCTTTCTCCACTTTCCGCACGGGGCCTGCCAGCCGGGCAAGACCGATGCCGAGGTGTACGACACAGGCACGTAGCATATCATAGGCATTTCCGGGAAGTTGGGGACTTGGGGAGATACGCACAGAATCAGTTTAAAGCGTGAAGGTTTAATGTCCTGCACCCGGTAGAATACTTCTACATGGGGCGGCAGGTTCGCCTCCATCCAGTCCGTACCTTCATTGCGCACCGTGAGCAGCAGGGCGGTGGGCTTGCCGGAAACGAAGAGGCTGATATGCTCGTTCATGCATACTCTTTTTTTCTCTTCGGGCGTCTTGGCAAGCTCTGCCAGCAGGAGGGTGGAGGGTTCGGCATTGATGACCGGAAACCACCCGAAACGTTGCGGCAGGGTATCGAGCCCCCATAGGCCGGTACAGTCGCTTTGCGTGGTGACTACCGGTTCGGCCCCGAGGATATTCGCTACCTGGTGGGTCAGTTCGTTGGCTCCTCCGATGTGTCCGGAAAGTACGGAGATGGCAAATTTGCCGGTACTGTCCACGCAAACCACGGCGGGGTCGGTATATTTGTTCTTCACGCAAGGGGCGATGGTGCGGACACAGATTCCCATGGCGCCAATGAAGACAAAGGCATCATAGCGGTTGAAGTTTTCCGCCGTAAATTTTCCGGCGGATTCTATATGTGTGCATCCCTCTTCGTGCCTGAGGGTGAAGATTTCGGAGTCGGGAAGTTCGTTGAGCAGTGATTGGGCTATGCTCAAACCGGCTTCGGAGATTAGAATAATAGCTGTTTTCATAATGGGTATGTTTAAGAAAGCGTGGCTTTCATAATTTCAATGGGGTTATATTCGTTCAAGGCGATATGGGTGGAAGGGTGGAGCACCATTCTGCCTCGGGAAGCTTACGCCTTATGGTATTGGCAAAACCGAAGAACAACGGGTCGCCGGAAGCGAATACAATGATGGAGTCGTCCGTAGCCGTCTCTTCGAAGCGGGTAAATATTTCTTCATAGCGGGAAAAGACACGGTCCAGCGGTACGGTGATGGAAATCCATTCGGCCCCGGCAGGCAGCAGAGGACCGACAATCTCCTTATGCCGTATGCCGCCGGAGAAGACCTTCCCCTTCCGTATCTGCGCCAGTGCTTCCGGCGGGAAGAAGGGGGAGCGGTTGTCATCCATTCCTATGATTATAAATCTGTGTCTCATTCAATGAGTAATCTTATGAAAATATCAAGTAATGTAAGGGGGCATAACAAGTAATTTTTCACTTACACATCCCTGCCGGGGCGCAACAGCTCCGCATCGTTGTAGCACAGCACGGAGTTCACCAGCGTGGCAGCCAAGTTGCTGCCTCCCTTACGTCCTTCTACCGATGCCCGTGGCTTCGGTATTCGTGTCCCGGTAATAGCCGCGCGGAGTGATGAAGCTCCGTTCCATTCGTAGGACTGTGAGTTGCCTATCAATACTACGGTAAACATATCCACCTCTTCGGGATTGAAATCTCCCAGCGTGGTGATGTGTACCGCTTGTTCCGGGCGTCCTGCCTGGCGCACATATCCCACGGGCGTTTCCGGTGAGCGTCCTTCCTGCAGAAAGAGTTCTTTCAAGCGGTAAAGCTGCCAGTAGCGTCCTTCACTTTTGGGGTTGTAGACTGCCGTCACGAAGTCGGCGGCAGCGGCTGCGGTGATACGCCTTTCAATACGCTCCCAGGGAGTCATCAGGTCTGAAAGGGAGATGATGCAGAAGTCATGTCCTACGGGAGCTCCCAGCAGTGAGGCTGCCTTTTGGAAAGCGCTGATGCCCGGCAGCGAAACGATTTCCACGTCGCTGTTCCTTTCCCGCTTCATCTCGTAGACAAGCGGCGTCATACCATAGATGCCCGCATCCCCGGAGCTGATGACGCAGACCGTCTTTCCCTGCTCCGCCAGCTCGAAAGCCTGCTCGGCACGGTCACGTTCACGCTTCATGCCGGTATCTATACATGCTGTTGAGGGGGGGAGATAAGGGGTTACAAACTGGAAATAGTACTTATATCCCACCACTACATCTGATTCTTGCAAAGCGGAAATTACGGCGGGAGTTATATCCGATTCATTGCCCGGTCCGATGCCGGCAACAATTATTTGGGGGTGTTTCATATCCATATGTTCTATTGGCATACAAAGATAGAACTTATATTTGATGAAACCGAAAAAACTCTGCGCTAATCCGCGTAATTCTGTGGTGAAACTTTATTGTCTAAACCTGCAAGTGCCGGTATTCGCTCGGAGTATAGCCTACGTTTTTCTTGAACACGCGGTTGAAGTGCTGCGAATACTGGTATCCCAGCTCATAGGCAATCTGGCTGACTGTCTTCCCGCTTCCTATAATCATTTCTTTGGCCAGGTCGATGATTTTGTTCTGGATATATTCCTGCGCTGTCTTTCCGGTTTCCTTCTTCACCAAGTCTCCGAAATAGTTGGAGGAGAGGAACACTTTGTCTGCGAAGTATTTCACGGAAGGCAGTCCTTCGGTCTGCGGTTTGTCGCTCTGGAAATAGTCGTCTATCAGTGCTTCAAATTTCATCAGGATGTCTTTGTTGGCTGCCGAGCGGGTGATGAACTGGCGTTCGTAGAAACGCATGCAGTAGTCCAGCAGTAGCTCTATGTTGCGCGCAATCAGACCCTTGCTGTGCTTATCGATGGGGCGTTGGATTTCCATTTTAATCTTCTTCAGACAGTCGAGGAAGATTTCTTTCTCGTCTTCGGACAAATGCAGTGCCTCGGTAGAGGAATAGGAAAAGAAGGAATACTGCTTTATTCCTTGTCCCAGCGAGGTGCCTTTTATCAGGTCGGGGTGGAACAGCAGGCCGGAAGCGCTGGGCTGCATACCTTCCAGCATGTTGACCTCGGTCACCTGGCCCGGGGCGAAGCTGGTTACCGTGCCTTCCTGGTAATCGTAAAACTGTTTCCCATAGCGTATATCTCCGCATTTGGTATTTTTGAGGAAAAGGGCGTATACGCCATAGTTCAACGTGAAATGTCTGGGGTATCCGGTAGCTTCGGACAAGTCGACCACGCTGACCAGCGGGTGCAGGGTTTCGAGACCGAACATCTTGTTGTACTGGTCTACTGCATTGAGCTTGATTACTTCTTCCATAAACGTTCCTGTTAGTTCTGTACAAATGTAGAGAATAATCCGGAAAGTTCCATATCGCAGGAGGAGGAATCCGTAATATGGTTACAAATGTCCGTAATCTGTGTACATTGAAAAGAGCCACATTAATTTTTCATCTAGAAAACGTCCGCCACTATATGGCAAATCAGTTCCGTTATAACTGAGACGTGTACATAGCGTGCAATTTTTTGTTTCTTGCGCTTTTTTTCGTATCTCGCCCGGCGTGTCGAGCAAATAATCCTTGCAGAAGTCGTTCAGGTTCGATGTGGATGAAAACCCGGTCATGAACGCCACTTCGGTCAGCGTGTGGTTTGTATTTTTCAGGTAATGTTCCACGTCCCTTGCCCGTTCTGTCTTTATCCACTGGCACAATACTCCGTCCTTGCTGAACGTTTCCAGTTCCAAATAATTATCCATGTTCCGGTTGTTGTGCAGCAACCACTTCATTTTATCGTCCAGTTCCTTCGCACGCTGTTTCAGGTCATTGCCGGGATTGTTTGCTAATAGTAATGATGTAATCTTTTTCTCCATATTTATAACTTGTGTTTATCTGTTATCCATGCTATTCCCCGGCTTAGCGTTGCCATTCGAATATCAGGTAGCATATCGTCAGGTAAATAATCCAGAAGATAAGCATTTTTATCCGCATTTTCTTTTCCTGCGGGGTGGGATGCAGCCATTTGACGATGCGTCCCCGCAACGTCAGGGGACGGGGCATCATAACTTCGGCAAGTTCCTCAAAAGACTTGCAAGCGAAAATCGTTTGCCGGAAATCTTCCGCGCTGTCCCAGTATTCTTCCTCGAACCACCATCCTTTGGGGTATCTCTCCGCTATCCTCTCTTGCAGTTGGCGCAGGGAGAAAGGTTCGGTAGTATCTTCATACTCCGTTTCGTAACGAATCATCCCGTGTGCATCCCCGTGTGCATCCCCGTGAATCCGTGTATGCCTTTCCATCCGGTCATATAGGAACGTTTGACGGTGTACTTTGTCCCGGTGGAATCTATCACTATCTCACCCTTCCACCCGTCAGCCTCTTTCAGTATGGCAAGCTGCGTGGTTTGGTTCTCCTCCCAAAAGGTGTAAACCATATTCTCGTCCGGGCTGAACTCAAATATCGGATATTTCAATTTCGCTTTCATTATTTCCTTTGGTTTATTTTTTTGTTGTTACATAGATTACAAATAATGATAACAGATCAAATAAGGTAGGAATCATCCACAACAGCCACATAGGAATCGCATCCTTCCATATACTTTGTCGGTAGTGGTGCTTGATAGCCGCCACCCTGTTTTTTCTGTATCTCAACAAACACCACAGATCCGGCGGAAGTGCTATTGCAACAAATATTGGAAAAAGAAAAATCACTACCTCCAGTATCGGATGAAGATTATCCGTTAAATTTATTTTCACCAATATATCTCCCAGTATATTGGTATAGTGAGGAGCAAAAAAAGGTAGAAGCGGAAAGAAAACAAACCCGATCCAATACAATGTTATTAACATATTGCCTGAACTTCTTGGATATTTCTTACTGTATCGCTCTCCCTGATAATAGAGGTAGTCAACAAAGTTGTACCTGTAATTTCGTGCTTGCCGGGTTATCCGGTTACGCTCAAAATAATTATCCGTTTTTTTTATGTCTTTCTTCATTTATGCAAAATAAATGTATTTTATTTCTGTTCAACCGGTAAGATAAAATGAATCCCCTTATCATCGCTCCAAGGAGTATAAATCCAAAATTTAATACTATCGTTCTGGAGCAATGTCTTAATTATTTCAGGGTACTTCTCTTTAAATGCCCGAATAGTGCTAATGTGCAATGTATCTTTACCGGACTGCTTTATCGCAGGTATAAAGGAACGAAAAACAGATTGTAATGTAGTATCTTCATATCGTATGGAGTGTCCGGTCTGAAACACGAAATTTTCAGTCGTTAAACTATCAATCATTATTCGTCCCCTCTTGTAGGGACTAAGAAGTTCTCCTTTTTTCATTCGATTGATTCGTACATTATAATTCCATCCCTGTTCATAGGATAGTGCATGATTTATATCCTTGTAGTAATATGCTATTTGACAAATTTGCTTATTTCTTCCTGATATATTACATATTCTAAATGTCAATGGGAATTGAACTCTGAATATGTAATCCCTTACGCTGTCATATCGGATGATAATAGGAAGATCTGATTCCACCTGCTCTACAACAACAGTGTCATTCTTAATTCGGAATGAACACAATGCAATACTAATGAAAGTCAATAACACTATTACTCTTTTCATAATATAATCATTTATTTACCATCGTAAGTTACATGCTACTTTCTGGTGATATTTCATAGACACTCCGGCACTTCTAAGTTGAATTTGCATAGACACTCCGAGTTCCTTCCGTTTGGCTTCAAATTCCTCTTTCGTCGTCAGCTTAAAGCAGTTTTCCTGCGCTTCCAACCCGCTTTGTGTGTTATCTACCGGGATGATGTAATATTCGGTTATGTCCGTATCGTAACGATGCAGGGAATTTCCAAGACTATCTATCAATGTCTTGTATGCTTTGGCAAGGATGAAATGTTCATCGTGCCCCACTTCATATATTCCGTTTTCTGTAATCGAAACATCCAAGTCCATACCCTTGTCATAATAGCTGACGCACATTTCACTCATTGAATCTATGCCAAAAGGTAATAATTCCCAATTAATTTTTCGTACCAAGCCTCACAACTGACAAAGCCGAACAGTATATAATATATAATATAACTTTCTTCATGCGTATAATCTTATTGATACCTTTTTTCATTCGTGCCTATATTGTTGTTAATTGAATATCAACATACATATTCCTATCCCTGCCAAGAAACTCCATATCGGGAAAGTATATATTACCCAAGACGGGATAATCCTGTTCCATTTGTTTCCTTTATATTTCAGCAGTATGGCGGCAGTCCGTTTCCGGGTGTATCGCAGATAGAAGGGAATGATACAAAACACGGTTGTCAGGATAAAAAAGACAAGCCCGCCTTGTAGTTCCGTGAAGTTCTTTCGTGAAAACCAACTGTCCGTCAGCACACAATTGAAGAAAATACTAAAAAAGAGCAGGGCAATCATGAATGTGGCGGCAAACACGCCGAAAGCACTGAAACGTGGCGGATCATTATGCTTCTTGTAGGTAACATACAGCCTGTAATACAGATAATCAAAGAAGCAATACCTGTATTTCTTCCCATTCTGCATTGAGTTATTTTGCTCAAAACGACTTCTTGTTTCACTTGTATTTTTCATCTTTGCTACAAATTATCGCTAATGGTTTGGTAAGGAACAGCGTTTAGCTGTTTAGGTGATTGTTATAAACTTATCTTATTCCTTTCAATTCTTCTTTCATTCTTCCTTTTAGATGAAAATAAGCCAGCACGCCAAGGGCGTTGAATAATGCGGTTTCATCTTGATTGCGCCCTAATGCATTATAGAATTTTGCAACATTCCGATAAGCCAAAATTAGAAAGATTAAATAAACGACAACTAAAATTCCCCCACTGAATACAAGAGTACAAATACCTATCAATGAATTTCTATTGTATGCTTTATACTGTTTTTCAGCTTCATCATAATCATAGTTTGTTAAATAACCAAATTGTTGCAAATCATCTCTGCTCCATCCGCGCTCTCCCAATAAGTTGATAGCATAATCACGAAGTTCATCATCATAGCCATAACGCTTATAATTTTTCACTACGTCTATCAACTTGTCATTATCGAATTTATTTAGAATTTCAAAGTCTTCCATACAACTTCGTTTTATTGTTTATAATGGTTTGGTGAGGAACAGCGTTTAGCTGTTGGCTCGACCTCGTTACTAACATAGTTTTTATAGACAACCTCTTTAAGATTTTGCGCTGGTTGAGATAGTTCATACTTTTCTTTCATTAGAAAAGGTAACGATTTCTTTATCATTCTGTTTTGCACAAAGTGAATACCTTTCCCTTTAATTACCCGCAACCGTAGAAAAACCCATATCTCAACAGGAATAAAACGCCAAGTCCGACTATAAAACTCACGTTGATAGCTATCATTCCTACATTGCATAAGGTGATATTCGACCATTTCATCTATTGAACGATTAATTGCATCTTCATCATTTGAATATATCAAACTTAAGAAATTCTTATAAGTAGGATGTATAGGTGTATCTCCAATATATTTATTCAACAATACAGACGAGTTATTATCGGTAAGTAAGTCATATAATATAAATACTTCCGAAAATAGGGTGTTTTTATAAAGAATCACATTGTACTCTTGAATATCACTATCTATCACATTTAAGAAGTGTTCAAATGCTATTTTAGCTTCTTGAGATGACAAACAAGTAAATATACCTAACATTCGATGACACATGTCTACACTTGTCAAAAGCAACTGTTTTCTATCTTCTTTGTTTTTAGGAATTATTGCTAATGCGGCAAAATTATATAAGAAAGCATCTGCAAGACCTGTGAAGTTTTCTTCATTTAGCCCCGTTGTAAGCTCATAGTAACTTTTAAGCATTGTCATATCCCCATAATAAATTAAGTCTATTGAAGTACCGGAATGATAGCTTTGGTTTGAGAAACAACCTTCTATTTTCTTTCCTAATTCCTCATAGAAATAACTATTCTCGTGTTCTTGATAAGAAACTGTTTTTTTCAAATTCTTAAAGAGAGTTTCTATTGTCATACGGTTATATTTTCGTCCAAATTGTTAGTAATGGGATGCAGCTAATCGCCGTTTAAGGCGATTGAGGTGCATGTTAGCTACGTTCCTTATTGCTCCATTTTTCGTTTTACAATATCTATAAACTCCTCTTTAGTCATGAATTTATTTAGGAAATTTTCTAATGTTCCTTCATTTGTAACCTCTGTAAAAAACTCTTCATGGTCTGTACTCCATACAATCGGATTATCAATATTGAGGTCAGATACACAGATGAAGTAGTTATTGGGATAAGCATCTGTGTAAAGCAATTCCACAAAAGCGGGAGTAGCACAATTTGAATGTTGAATGATTTCGTCCAACTCCGCTTCATCTGAAAACCAATCATTCCATTCTTCAAAATCCGGTGTGCCTTCTTGTAATGGAGTGAAAGGTTTGGCTATCCAAAACAATTGCCTGCGAGGTTCTTCATCTAATGTATAGTAGGTATCAACCATTTTCTTATAGAATGTTTCTCTGTCAGAATTGAATAATTCCATATTCTCATCCACCCAATCACCCAAACCTTCAATCGGTTCTGTATCTTCGGCAGACTGCCAAGGTGTATCTTCCGGCTTTTGATACAAAGCGGTGTCGAAAGTTATGGCACACAAGTCTTCTTGTAAAGACACTCCTTTTACATTGGCGACATTACCACCTAATTGTTTAATCCGATTTACGATTTCCTTTTTCATGACTTTAATTTTTCTTTATTCGTAGCTAATGTATTTATAAGAACACTGCAAGGTATCGGTTATCGAAATAGCCGACACCCAACAGGTGTATTTCCTAATCTCTAATATCCATACCTCCCGAATCATCCAGTGTATCAAGTGGATTGGATGTGCTTGCTTTGCGGGCACTCGTCGCATGAAAATATATACTTGTTGCTTAATATCATTGTGCCCCAGCAACTCCTGTATGGTTTTTAGATTAGTACCTTGTTCCTGTAATTGGGTAGCAAAAAAATGGTGCGACATACATACATGTACCCGGCTGTAATCTATATAAGCGTGGGGAGAGTAACGGGTGTAGAACTCCGGTAGCCGGAAAGCGGATGCTTGTATGTATGCGCTTCCGTTTCCGATTGTTTTAATTCCGTTGTCTTGCGAAAGCAGCAAAATAATAGTCAGGCTATCGGCATATTCTATCCGTATATAATCCTGACCGTCTGTATTTTGTTTTGTCAGTACGATACTTACCCGTTGTTTGCTTGCATCCATGTAGGGCTTGTTTTATAACATTACAACTCTCATTAATTAAATGATATTGCCAAAGTTATAAAACTATCCCGAATAAAGTAAACGAACGTTTTCTTTTTATCTTTTTTTTGCACAGACAATCAGGGCAGCAGGGGAACAGCGTTCAATGGAGACTGTTTAGCGTTTCAACAAGGAGTAAACGGCACGTAAATGTTTGGAGAGTTTTTCGGTGTTCAGTCCACCCAGAAAAGACATTTCAAAGGAAAGCCCCATGTAAACCTGCCGGAACATGACTACCGCTTCCTCTACATCCACATCCTCTCTTAGTTCTCCGGTAGCTATGGCACGTTGTATAGCGGCACGCCAGTAAGCATAATCAACCTCTACAAGATTACGGAGTTTTTCTTTTGCATCAGGATCGTATTGGAGCAGTTGAAACAGAAAATGAAAATATTGGGCATGATATGTGAACTTTCCTTGCGCCACCTTGTCCCGGTCTGCACCTATCAGGTCGCCCAGCATATCCATTGTCCGTTGTACACCACGCACATATTCGTCTATAAATTCGGCAAACGTACTGTTCGTTTCAGTGAATTTGTTTTGTGGGTTTTGCGTGCTGAACCAAAACCTGTCCACCACGGCAATGAATAGCTCCTGTTTGTTTTTGTAATATTTGAATATTCCGGCTTTCGACATTCCGAGCATCTTTCCAAGTTCTGCAAAACTGGCTTTCTCATAGTTCACGGACATAAACAGCTTGAACGCAGCTATCAGTAATTCATCACGGGTAATTTTCATTTTACGGCAGTCTTTTATATTCCGGCTACGAAGATACATTTTTTCGTTCACACTCCCAAAGCGAAAGTTTAGTCTACATTATCCATACTTGGGAGTTAACGGGGTGATACAAACCGCGCGGCAATGAATGGGTAGACCGTCTCCCGAACAGGGGTAAAACCGGAAGAAAGTATAGGCAGAATTCGCGTATGTCCCATGCTTTTTATCACGGAGGTTCAGGCAAAACCTCGTCCCGCGCACGTGCCCCCGACGGTTTACGTATGTGTGCCCGTCGGTTCACGTGGGAAAACCGTCGGGCACACATAGGTGGGATGAAGTTTTGTAATAAGGATTCGGGAATTATGTACCAAGCTTCTCTGCATTACACGCAGGGCATGAAGGGAAAAAGTATCCACATCCCGGGAGCGAAAGCTACACTTCCGGCATCATGGGTAACGGGGTTTGCCCTCCTCAATGCAATATTTGCACGAGTAAAGCGAATAATAAGCCCGAAATCGACGTTAATAAAGGTTATTTCGGTACAATTGAAAACCAAGGGAAAAGTGTGGTTAACCTCTTATTATCAAACTGTTAAAGTCGGATGTGAGAAAAAAACGTGCTGAGAAACGTTTCTCAGCACGCTGTCAGCACGCTTCTCGTCACTCGCTCAATGCCCATGAATAAAGGCTTTCAGAAGGGTTTGTGCTGAGTGCTGAGAAATATGACGAAAAACTCCAGTAGAGTAGAAATTATTTTTGTTTGTAGTATTCCTCCGCTTGCGCCAGTGTCTCCGGTTTGCCGATGTCGAACCAGCGGAATCCTTGCAGCGGATAGCCTTGTATGTGTACCCTTGTGCAGGCGGACAAGTAGAAAGGAATGATGGAGAACTTGCCGTTCCACTGCCCATCGTCCATCAGGCGGAAGAGGGAGGGGGAGATGATGTGGATACCTCCGAAGGCGAGTTCCCGGTACTTCGTTTCCCGGTAGTCGAAACCTGCCGGTTTCACCTCTCCGGTGGACTTGTTTATCCAGCCGTGCAGGTGGTAGTCGTCGTCAAAAAGGAGATAGCGGGAAGTCTTGCGCTCGCTCACAAGCAGGGTAGATTCCGCATCACTTTCCAGATGGTGGCGGTAGAGGCCTGCAAGGTCAATATCCGTCAGAATATCCGCGTTGTGCACCAGAAAAGGTTCTTGTCCGTCCAGAAAGGGGCGTGCCTTTTTGATGCCTCCTCCGGTGTCGAGCAGCATGCCGCGTTCATCGCTGATGTGAATTTCCGTGCCGAAGTTGTCGTGGGCACGGAGGAAGTCGATAATCTGCTCCCCGAAGTGGTGGATATTGACCGTTATCTCATTGAATCCTGCTTCCTTCAACCGCAGTATCACCCGTTCCAGCATGGGCTTTCCTGCTACGGGAACGAGGGCCTTGGGCATGTTGTCCGTCAAGGGGCGCAACCGGTGCCCAGGCCGGCGGCGAAAATCATGGCTTTCATATTGGCATATTCTCACATTAGCACATTAAACTTTGGCCTTAAACGTCTGCTCTATATTCTGTTCTCTATGTATCAGGTTCACTTGCACGCCAAACTTCTTGTGCAGATGTTCCGCCAGGTGTTGTGCCGAATATACGGAACGGTGCTGTCCGCCGGTGCAGCCGAAGCAGACAGACAGATTGGTGAAGCCGCGTTCCATGTAGCGCTTCACGGAAGCGTCGACAAGGGCGTAGGCATGCTCCAGGAATACGGCTATCTCGCCGTCGTCTTCCAGGAAGCGGATAACGGGTTCGTCCAGTCCCGTGAAGGGCTTGTAACGCTCGTACTTGCCGGGGTTGTTCACGGCGCGGCAGTCAAAGACGAAACCTCCTCCGTTGCCCGTGGAGTCTTCGGGGATGCCTTTCTTGTAGGCAAAGCTGGTGACTTTCACCACGAGGCGACGCTTTTGCAGGTCGTCTGTAAATTGTTTCAGCTCGGTAAGTTCGCGCAGAATCCGGCAGAGGTAAGGATATTCGGGATAAGGTTCTTGGAGCAGCTGGCGCAGGTTCTCGATGGCGAAGGGAACACTTTGTATGAAGTGGGGCTTCTTCTCGAAGTAACCGCGGAAACCGTAGGCACCCAGCACCTGCATGGTGCGGAACAGCACGAAGTGGCGGAGTTGGGCATAGAAATAAGCCTCGTCCACGGCTGGTACTTGCGCAGGGCGTCGATGTATTCCTTCAGCAGCTCTTGGCGCAGGCTGTCGGGATAGTTTGCTTTGGCTTGCCACAAGAAGGAGGCTACGTCGTAGTAGACCGGACCTTTGCGTCCGCCCTGGAAGTCGATGAGCCACGGCTCGCCGTCCTTTATCATCACGTTGCGGCTCTGGAAGTCGCGATACATGAAGGTGGCGGAGCTGCTACGGAGCAACACGTCTGCCATCTTCTGGAAATCGTCTTCCAGCCGGTCTTCCTGGAAGTCCATCCCCGTAGCCTTGAGGAAGCAGTATTTAAAGTAGTTCAGGTCCCACAGAATGCTGCGGCTATTGAACTCTGCCTGCGGGTAGCAGTAGGAGAAGTCCATGCCGTCGGCTCCGGCAAACTGCACGGCAGGAAGCAGACGGATGGTCTTGCGTAGCAACTGCTTCTCATCCTCGCCGAATACGCTGGTTTTGCGGCCCTTCTCTATGGCATTAAATAGGAGCGAGTCGCCCAGGTCTTCTTGCAGATAATAAATATCATCTTCGGAGCGGATGAATACTTGCGGCACGGGCAGTCCTTTCTGGCGGAAATGTTCTGCCATGTAGAGGAAGGCGCGGTTCTCCTCCACAGACTCTCCGCTGACACCGATAAGTGTAGGACTTCCGATGAGGCGGAAGTAACGGCGGTTGGAGCCGGAGGAGGGGAGTTCGTCAATCTGTTCCGGTTCGTGTCCGGTATGTGCGATGTAGAGTTTCTTAAGTTCTTCGGTTATCATGGTGATATGTTTTATTTTCGCAGCTAAGATAAAACTTTTGTCGGAGATATGCTTATCTTTGCAGTAGGAAAATATTCCGTCCCCAAATAACTTACTAACTCATAACTTATAACTCATAATTTTCCCATGCGCTCCATCCCTCAGTTTCTCATAGCCGCCCCCACATCGGGCAGTGGAAAGACCACCGTCAGTCGTGGACTGATGGCATTGTTTGTGAAGAAAGGTCTGAAGGTGCAGCCTTTCAAGTGCGGTCCCGATTATATAGATACCAAGTATCACGAGGCGGTATGTGGCCGTCCTTCCATCAATCTGGATACTTTCATGCGTCTCAGGAGCACGTAAGCAGTCTGTATGCACGCTATTCGGCGGATGCGGATGTTGCCGTGGTCGAGGGGATGATGGGGATGTACGACGGGTACGACCGCGACCGGGGCTCGTCGGCAGAAGTGGCACGGCTCTTGGGTATTCCTGTGGTGCTGGTGGTCGATGCCAAGTCGGCTGCCTATTCCATGGCTCCTTTGTTGTCGGGGTTCATCAATTTCCGTCCGGATATACGTATTGCGGGAGTTATCTTCAATCGTGTCGGCTCGCCCCGCCACTACCAGATGCTGCAGGAAGTCTGTGAAGACTTGAACGTGATTTGTCTGGCTATCTGCCCAAGCAGAAGGAACTGGAGCAGGAGTCGCGCCATCTGGGGCTGGATTTCAGCCGTTCTAAGGAGACGGAGGGGCTGGACATGCTGGCAGGCTTGCTGGAGGAACATGTGGACTGGGAACTGCTGCTCTCGATAACCGGGCGTCCATTGCCTGCGGCGGCAGTGGAGGAGAAGCCGGTACTATCAGAGCCGGGGAAGCTACATATCTCGGTAGCGCGCAACGAAGAGTCCTTTTCCTTCCTTTATGCGGAGCATCTGGATATTCTGCACCGTATGGGCACGGTCACTTTCTTCAATCCGGAGCAGGACCGGGCTATTCCGCAAGAGACGGATTTGCTCTATCTGCCGGCGGCTATCCCGAGAACCGTCTGGAGGAACTTGCCGGGGCAAGGCTTGCCAGGGAGTCTATCCGCAGCTATATAGAGGCCGGTGGCAGAGCGCTGGCGGAATGCGGGGGGATGATATATCTTTCGCAGTCCGTTATTTCTGATGGGGATACGGACGAGGGAAGTATTGATACCGATGGAAGAAGCGCCGGGAGCTGTGTAGGCAGTATCGGAAATGAGATGGTAGGAGTATTGCCTTTCAGCATTACGAACGAGCGTAAACGCAGGAAATTGACATTGGGATACCGTCAGTTCGACTATAACGGATGGCGGCTGAAAGGACACGAATTCCATTATACGCAGTTTGCCGTGCCCGAAGCTGGTGGAAAAGAAGGTGGTGCGTGCAGTCTTCCTCCCTCGATAGCGCAGGTCTACAATGCCAAAGGAGGGAAGGTAACCACTCACGTCTTTCGCTATAAGAACCTGATAGCCAGTTATACGCATCTGTATTGGGGCGAGGTGGATGTGATGGCTTTGTTCGGTGAACTCTAAAATAGCGCATTGATATTTTATGTAATTTCGTTTGTGTTCTCGAAATAGTGGAGTATCTTTGTTTTCATTTAAATATATTATGATTATGAAACTGAATACTTATCGCTTGTCTTCTTTGGAAGACCCTACTGATGAACAACTGCATGCTTTGATGGAACAAGTGGCTGTTGCGGCCCGTGAAAGTTCTCGCAAGGCAAAAAGAGAATTGGAGCGGAGAATGCAAGAGGTGAGAGAAAAATTGAAAGCATATAGAGCTAAAAATGTAAGTGATATATCCATGTGATGAACGAAAAAAATCCGACACTTTGTATAGTAGCTGGTCCGAATGGTTCGGGTAAAACTTCTACGACAGTGCAACTGCTTCATAATGAATGGGCAGAAAATAGCCTTTACATTAATCCTGATAATATAGCGCAAGAACAATATGGTGATTGGAATTCTCCCGTTGCAGTATTGAAGGCAGCAGAATTGGCGACTAAAATGCGTTATGAGTGTTTAAGGAAAAGGCAAGATTTTGTATTTGAAACAGTCTTTTCCTCAGACGAAAAACTTGCATTTGTTGAAGAAGCAAAAAAAGCAGGATTTTTTATTCGCATTTTTTTTGTCTGTACAGATAATCCTGAGATAAATGTACGGCGTATTACACAGCGCTATTTGAATGGAGGGCATGAAGTTCCCATTTCCAAAATTATTTCCCGTTATTATAAATCGTTATTGAATATAGGCAAAGCAATATCCTTGGTTGATAGGGTATATATCTACGATAATTCAATAGAAAATCAAATCCCTCGATTATTGTTCCGCACTGTAAACGGGACCCTCTTCAAACAATATGTAGAGGAAATCCCGCAGTGGGCACAGTTCCTTATCAAATAGAGTATGAAAAGAGTCTATACCAAAACTGGAGACAAAGGAACAACGGGTATTCATGGTGGCACGCGCGTGCCGAAAGATGACATCCGTATCGAGGCAAACGGATGCCTTGATGAATTGAATGCCGTGATTGGCATCGTGCGCTCCATGCTGGCGGCAAAAGATGCCTGGCAGGAGTTGCTGCATGCTGTCCAGCGGGAACTGATGGTGGTAATGAGCCATGTGGCCACCCCCTCGGGAGTGGTAAATCCTAATCCGCTTTCTGCCGCAGAGCTCACGCTACGCTGTGAGCAGGAGATGGATGCCATGACCGTCCTGCTGACGGACAACGGCTACTTCCTTTTGCCCGGTGGCACTTCCGCATCTGCCCAACTGCAGTTTGCCCGTACCGTGGCCCGCCGTGCCGAACGCCGTTTGTGGACACTCCATCGCCAAGACCCCGTGAACGAGGATATCCTACGTTTCATCAACCGCCTTTCGGACTTGTTCTTCGTCATGGCCCGCATGGAGATGCAGCGGCAGGACTGGCCGGAGGAGAAATGGCAGGAGTTTGCTTACAAAAGGAAAAGACAGTAAGTGCTTATCGCTAATCGCCGGGAAACTGTTCTCAGCATAGGTTTCCTGCTTGTTGTCCGAGCCTTAAATCATACAGACATGCCCGTACTTCCGCTTCGCTGCCGATATGCTTTCCTGCATCGTCGGACAGTTTCACGCATTCGCGCCATTCCTGGTTGACGTTCATCTTGCACTGCGTCAGTTTCATTACGATGTTGGAGGGCTTGAAACCGGTATCATTCGTCAGATTGGTGCCGATGCCGAAGGAGCAGCGGATTTTACCTCTGCAATGCTCCTGAATATCAAGTGCCTTGCCAAAGTCGAGCGCATTGCTGAAGACGATGGTTTTAGTGGTAGGGTCGATGCCCAGTTCGCGGTAGCGGGCAACGAGCTTGTCGGTGAAATCGAATTCATCGCCGGAGTCGCAGCGTACACCGTCGAATAGTTTGGCCTGCTTGCGGCTCAGGTTACTTAGGAAAATGCCGGAGGTATAGGTATCGGACAGTGCGATGCCCAAGTCGCCGTCGTACACGTTCACCCAGTTTTCCAAGGCCATGTAGTTGGCGTGTTTGTAGCCGAACTGTGCGCCGTGGAACATGAACCATTCATGCGGATGCGTCCCCATAGGCTTCATGCCGTATTTCATGGCGAAGTGGCAGTTGGAAGTCCCGGTACAATATTCGGCGTTTTCCTTCAGACGGCCTATGATTTTGTCTTGTACTTCGAACGAGAAGCGTCTCCGGGTGCCGAACTCCGAAAAATACAGCTGGCGCCGGTTGGAGAGTGCCACCTTTTCGGAAAGTTTGCAGAGTATGTTGTCCATGTCGGCCACGTTTCCCAAAGAACGGTTCTTTATTTCGGATACGATGGCAAGCAGAGGGACTTCGTAAAGGGTGGCCTTGTACAGATAGTCCGTGATTTCAATGTTCAGGTGCCGGTCCTCGTCCAGATGGATGCTTACCTTCTCCGGCTGGAAGCGGAAGGAGGAGAGCCACTCCCAATAGACCCTTGGCAGGAAACGGCAGTGGCGGGTCATGTATTCCAGCTCTTCGGCAGTAAGTACGGTCTGTGCCAGGCTGTCCACCGCCTCTTGCAGCTCCTTCAGAAACGTGTCCGTATAGGCGGTGTCGTCTCTGTCCTTGAAGCTGAAAGTGCCCATGGCATAGGGAAACAATTTGATGTAGGCATACGAGGTGGTGAATTTGTAAAGGTCTGTATCGAGTATGGTATGAATCATGGCAGAATATTCTTTGATTTACGATTTTGGGGATGAAGATAGTGAAAATTTCTTATTTGCCCAGCCCCTATCTGTTAACAACGGCATATTCCTATTAAACCATGTTATAAATAAGGCTGTTATGGGCGGAAATTTTGGAGAATTCGGAGAACTCCGTATATTTGCAATGTGTTTTTCATAGTATTAGATTTAAGGTTAACAAAAGATTGGCTGTCTGGGATAGATAGCCTTTTTTTATGCCTTCACTTTTCCTTCTCCGTAGAGGCGACGTGTAGTACAGAGCGCCAAAGTTCCATAGACCAATACTTGTATCCACATTGTCAGCATCTGCGGCCATACGTCGGCCAGCGTTCCACCCATTGAGTTCAGTTTTACAAAAGCAAGTACGGCAGGACCTGCCGGAAAAAGATAGTGGGCCGCCTGCCAATACCACGGCATCAGCTCCAGCGGATAAGACACGCCCGAAAGGAAGATGTAGCCCACAGAGAAGAAGGCTATCATCAGTAGCGGCGCTTCGGAGTCTGTAAACCAGCGGGAGACGGCCAGGGCAAGGAAACTTGTGCCCAGCAGGAAGGGTATCATCATGGTGACGATATCCTTTCCGCTGCCGATGTGGGGGATGCTGAACAGATGCGGCAGCAGTCCCAGCAGGAATAGGGAGAACACTACATACAGCATGAAGTATACAAAGGTCCTGCCCCCGACAATCCGCCATACATCCTTCAGCGAGCCGGCACGCATCAGCGTATTCCCTTTCTTCTGGCTTCCGCTTCCTCGCCCGTCAGCATGGCAATCACCATCAGCATCGTCTGGAAGATGATGACAATCATGACGGCTGGAATCAGATACGAACCGTACCCCTCCGTATAGTTGTAGAGGGCTGTGCCTGACACGCTGACGGGAGCGGACGAAGCCACTGCCAGCAACCCTTGCGGAGGCAGGAATACGGTGCCCTCCATGCGGTGGGCATCGTTCACGGCAAGCATGACACGCGCGCTGGACTCTTGTAATCCCTTGAAGTTGAGGAAAGCGTCCGTGGCGGCATAGAGCACGAAAACCGAAGTCTCGCCCCGTGCCACACGTGCCTCGAAGTCGGCAGGCAGGTAAAGGATGCCTGCCACGTCGCCCTGCTTCATCCATTGGCGGGCTTCGAGGATGTTGGGCGTCTGGCCGTAGACGGCGGTCTGGGGAGTGGCGTCGAGCAGCCGGATGTATTCGCGGCTGAGGGCGGAGTGGGAGAGGTCTACCACTGCGACGGGAGCCTTGCGCACCAGGTTGGGAGCGTACATGTAGTTGTAGAGCAGTCCGTAGAGGAAGATGCCGCCTGCCAGCACGAGCAGGATGGCGGGATTGGTGGCGATGGCATGCCACTCGTGGCGGATGACGGAAGCTGTTGACAATACGGTAGGTGGGCAAGGTGATGGGGAGGCGGCGATTGCTTCTTCCCTTATCTCTTTTTTTATCCACCATTTCAGCAACGGCAGTATCAGCAATGCTGCCAGCAGGAAGACGGATAGCGTGGCTACCGACTGCCAGAAGTAGGCAAAACCTGCATCGAAGTAAATCATGGCTTGTGCCGCCTCCGTGAAGTGCCGTACGGGGAAGAGGTAGGATGCCGCATGCACGGGCGCATACATGGCTGTGACGGGAAAAGTGACCCCGGACAACGTGGCTCCCAACGAGCCTACCATGGACACTACGCTGATAATGTAGGCAATCTTGGGAAAGACCGAATAGATAAAGACCGCCAATGCCTGGGTAGCGATGATGAAGAGTACGGTCACTGCGTTCATCAGCCACAGACTGCCCGAGAAGGGGATGTGTAACGGGCCGAACAATACATAGTTTGCCAAGATGCCGATGGACGAGAAGATGAGGGTATAGGGCAGCAGTTTCCCTGCTACGGCAGTGAGGATATTGCCCCGTGCCGTCTCCAGCCATTCGCCGGCGCTGCCGAATTTCATCTCGCTGCCTATGGAGTAGACGGTGGTGAGCAGGATGAGTATCTGGAACAGTACGAAGAAGAAGGGCTGGCTCAGGTAGATGGAGTAGTCCATATCCGGATTGTAGAGGGGATGGGTACTGGCTTCTACGGGGAGCAGGAAGGTCTGTATCTGTTCTCCGCTGACTCCCAGAGCTTCGGCCTGCATCACGATGGGGGAGAGTGCCACGGGGGCAAGCGTATTCTCGAACGCCGCCATCAGCTCGCTGCCTACAGAAAGAAGGGCATAGTGGTAATAATAGGTGAGCGTTGCGTCAGTTCCCGTCACCGCCTTCTGTTCGAAGCGGGGCGGGATGACGAGGTAGCCGTATATGTCCTTCCGTTGCAATGCCTGGCGGGCGTCGGCTTCGTCGGTGAAGTGCTCCGTCACACGGAAGGTGGGGGCGGCAGAGATGCGCCGGGAGATATTGCGCGAAGTGGCAGTGTTGTCCAGGTCGACGATACCCACGGGAATGTTCTCCATCTGTCCGTTTCCGAAGATGGTGGCCATGAAGAACAGACAGAACAAAGGCAGCACGAGGCAGACGCCGAGGTATAGACGGCGGGAGGTCATGCGATGCCATTCGCGACGGATAACCATGCGGAGCGCTTTCATTGCGCAGCCAAATTCTTTATCTCTCATTTTTTATTCTTCATTTTTAAAAGTACGGACATCCCCGGTCTCAATCCCTCTACCTGCTGTGTGGGACGTGCATGTATCTCAAACGTCTGCATGTCATAACTGCCCGTCTGTTTGGTGGATTTCCAGGTGGCGAAGCTGCCCAGCGGACTGATGTAGTAGATGCGGAATTCAATGTCCTTGCCGTCGATGGCGGGGACATCGGCACGGAAAGTGCCTCCCATCTTGAACTGCGGCATCAGGTCCTCGCGTATGTTCAGTACCACGTGTGCATCGTCCATCACGACAAGGCTCATGATGGGAGTGCCGGGGGCCACCAGCTCTCCGCGTTTGGGGAAGATGGTGGCTATCTGGCCGTCTTCGGGGGCGGTGAGACGGGAGTCGACGAGGAGTGAGGAGACTTCATCGACGGTGCTTCGCGCCGCTTCCACCAGGCTGCGGGCCGAGGCGCGGTCCTCGCTCTGCGCTCCGTCCACGGCCATCTGGTACTGCTCGTAGGCGGCACGTTCGGCGGCTTGGGCGGCTTTGTACATGGCCTCCACCTCGTCACGTCGCTGGGAGGTGACGACACTGTCCTTATAAAGCGTTACAATGCGCTGGTAAGTAGTCTTGGCGAGGGCAAGGTCGCTCTGCGTCTTGTTCCAGAGTTGCCGGGCGGTGGCTACAATCTGGCGGCGGGTACCGGCGTCTATCTTCTTGTTCTGCTCCTGGGCCACTTGCTCCAGGGCATTCACCTGGCGGTATTTGGCTTCGATGGTGGGGCTGTTGATGACGACAAGCGTATCGCCTGCCTTCACCCAGTCGCCCTCTTGTACGAGGAAGGAGTCCACACGTCCGGGCAGCTTCCCGCTGATACGTATTTCCGTTGCTTCCACTTGTCCTTGCAGGACCAGGGGCTGCCGGCTCATGAGTAACATGCCGGCAAGCGAAATGATGACCGTTGCGGCCAGGATAATGACAAATGCAATGCTGATGCTTTTATTATTGATTTTCATAAAGGGTAGGTTTTAATAAGTTGTATCGAAATATTTCTCGAACCGTTCCGGTATTCCGCAGATAGCCAGCAGGTTCATCAGTGCCACATCATATTCGTAGTAGGCTGCCAGACGCGCCACGCGGACGGTTGCCAGCATCGTTTCCGCATCTACGACCTCGGTACTGGTTGCCATGCCTTCGGCAAAGGATTTCTTGCGGATTCGCACCAGCTCTTCGCTCAGCTCGATGGTGGTATTCAAGGCGCGTACGTTGTCTTGTGCCTTTTGCAATTGGGTGTAGAGCTTGTCGATGCCTACGCTCAGGTCTTCTTTGGCTTTTTCTTGTCCCAGGGCAAGGGTCTGCTGGGCTATCTTCGACTGGCGGATGCGCTTCTCACGCGCCAATCCGTCGAACAAGTTCCAAGTAAAGCCTATGCCTACGATGGTGCGGGGGACAAGATTGCTTTGTATGCCGTGGGCATAGAGGGTCTGCTTGCCGAATACGGCGATGTCCGGCAGGTAGCCGCTCTGGTCGATGCGGAGCTGCTGGCGGGCAATCTGTGACTGCAGTTGCAGTTGGTTCACGGTGTAGTTCTCCACCCGCATGGTTTGCAGGAACTCCTCTTTGGCGGGCAGTTGGTCGTTGATGAAAAGCTCCGAGGTGGGATGGATACTGCAGGTGTCTTGCAGGTTGAGCAGGGTGCGCAGGGCACTTTGCACGACGGAGGCCTCCTTCCGGGCAGCTTCCAGTGAGCGGGAGGCTTCGTCCATATTCACTTGGGCAAAGAGCCGGCCTGCCTTGTCTATCATGCCGGCAGCTTCCAGTTTAAGGGCATTCTGGTAATGGCGTTGCAGGCTGTTGTAAGTCTCCTGCCGCACGCGTACCACCTCTTGTGCAAGTTTCAGTCCGAAGTAGCTTTCTGCCAGCAGGGTGCGTTGCGTGGCATCGGTCTGTCCCCGGTTTTCGCGGGCGATGTCTATCATGGTGTTGCCTATTTTCGAGGCCCGGATGCGCTTGCCGCCGGAGAATACAATCCATTCGGCGGTCAGGCCGACGGAAGTCAGGTTGCGTGGAGCCAGTGGAAAGGCAAGGGTATGGGAGCCTATCTGGTCGAGTATGCTGCTGATGAACTGGTCGTCCGGCACGATGTTGTGCACAAAGTCCTTTGCCGGGTCGGTGAACTGGGAAAGGGGCTGTTTTACTTCTATCTTTTCGGAAAGATGCACGAACGTACCGGCACCTTGCAGGGAGGGGTACCAGAGGGCATTCAGTTTGTCACGTTCCGCACGGGCGGCTTCAATTCCCTTGTCGGCCATTTTCAGGCTGCGGTTGCCGTTTTGCATCTGCCTTAGGGCATCACCGAAGCTAAGGGGGAGGGATGTTTGTGCAGCCACTTCACCGATGGCAAGCAGCACGCAGGCAACAGCCGGAAAGAATCTCCGGCATAATAGATTATTCATAAGTTCGTTCGGTTTAGGGGTTCTTGTTTCTCTAAACAAGAGGAGGTGTGAATTGTTCAGTAGTCATCTTTTTGAATAGAACGTTACAAATATAACGAATAGTTTCCGAAGATATGGCTTATGAATGGGAGAGATATTCGGATTTGCACTATCTTTGCATTCGCTAAAATGGAATTTATGGAGAAACTTCATCCGATTATGTTTGCCGGGACGGGTAGTGATGTGGGAAAGAGCATCATTGCTGCCGCCTTCTGCCGCATCTTCAAGCAGGACGGCTATCAGCCCGCACCGTTCAAGCACAGAATATGGCGCTCAATTCATTTGCCACTCCCGAAGGGCTGGAGATAGGCCGTGCCCAGCTGTGCAAGCAGAAGCCGCCGGAGTGCCTTGCCACACGGACATGAATCCGCTGCTGCTGAAACCACAGTCGGACCATACCCCGCAGGTTGTTCTTAACGGGCGTCCTATCGGCAACCGCAATGCTTATGATTATTTCCGCAAGGAAGGACGCGACGAACTGCGCCGGGAGGTTTGTGCTGCCTACGACCGCCTTGCCGCCCGCTATAATCCCGTTGTGCTGGAAGGCGCGGGAAGCATCTCCGAAATCAATCTGCGGGATACCGACCTTGTCAATCTGCCGATGGCCCTGCATGCCGGAGCCGATGTAATTCTTGTGGGCGACATTGACCGTGGCGGTGTGTTTGCCAGCGTCTACGGTTCGCTGATGTTGCTTCGTCCCCATGAGCGGGAACGCATTAAAGGAATCCTTATCAACAAGTTCCGGGGGGATATACGTCTCTTCGAGTCGGGCATTACGATGCTGGAGGAGCTTTGCGGCATTCCCGTTGTCGGGGTGGTGCCTTACTACCGTGATATCTACATTGAGGAAGAAGACTCCGTGGCGCTTGCCACAAAGTCTGTCCGTGCCGAGAAGGGAAAGGTGAACATCGCCGTCATCCTGCTGCGCCACCTCAGTAACTTTACCGATTTCAATGCCCTGGAGCGTGACCCGCGCGTACATCTGTTCTATACCAACAATGTGGAGGAGCTGGCAAAGGCCGACGTCATCCTGCTGCCCGGCTCCAAGAGCACGCTTGATGACCTTTACGAATTGCGCCGTAACGGTGTGGCGGCTGCCATCATCCGTGCCCACCGTGAAGGTGCCACCGTGATGGGCATCTGCGGCGGCTATCAGATGATGGGGCAGGAGGTACTCGACCCTGAGCATGTGGAGGGAGACATCGAACGCCTGCCCGGACTGGGACTGTTGCCCATCAGTACCCGCATGTCGGGAGAGAAGGTGACCCGCCAGGTGAAGTTCGGTCTGTGCAATCCCCATTCTCCATTTTCCACTCTCCATTCTCCATTAATGCAGGGTTATGAAATCCATATGGGAGTGACCACCCCCGTAGAAGCTGCTCCCGATTCTCCCTTGAATCTTCTGGAGAACGGTTCTACCGACGGTTACTACGTGGACTCCACTTGCATGGGGACCTATATTCATGGCATTCTCGACAATCCGGAATTCATAGATTTCCTGCTTGCGCCTTTTACAGACAAACTGTCCGGGAATGCCGGCGCTTTCGATTACCATACATTCAAAGAAGAACAATATGATAGGCTTGCCGAGCACGTGCGCCGCCACGTCAACCTGCCGCTTATCTACCAAATATTGACAAAGAACCATGATTGAAGGACACGGAGACGATTCCTATAAATACAGCCGTCCGATTACGGCCAATTTCAGCTCGAACGTTTATAGCAGGGTGGACCTCTCTGCCTTGAAGGCGCATCTGTGTGCCCGGATTGACAGCATCGGCAATTATCCCGAACCGGAGCCTTACACGCTTGAGGCCTGCCTTACCCGCCACCACCACCTTCCTGCCGAGGCAGTGTGCGTGACGAACGGAGCTACCGAAGCCATCTATCTCGTGGCACAGACTTTCCGCGGGACAAACACCGCCATTGTGCAACCCACTTTCAGTGAATATGCCGATGCCTGCCGCATGCACGGCCATCGGGTCACTTCCCTCTACCGGCTTCCTGCGGAGAGCGAGGGGTATCGCTTGCCGGAAGAGGTGCGCATGCTGTGGCTGTGCAATCCCAATAACCCTACCGGAACGGTCGTGGAGAAGGAATATCTGGCAACACTTATCAGTCATAATCCGCAGGTATGTTTCGTCATCGACCAGTCCTACGAGTTTTTCACCTTGCGTCCGCTTTTCTCTGCTGCCGAGGCTGCGGAGTTTCCCAACGTCTTGCTGCTGCACTCCATGACCAAGCGTTATGCCGTTCCCGGTCTGCGACTGGGATATGTGACCGGCGCCCCCCACCTACTGCACCGCCTGCGTACCAACCGTATGCCCTGGTCGGTCAACCAACTTGCCATTGAGGCAGGGCTCCATCTGCTGGAACATGATGTTCCCAATCCACTGGATGTGGCGTCTTACTTGCAAGAGGCTGCCCGCCTGCGCAGTGCGCTCGAGGCATTGGGAGGACTGGAGGTATGGGCCACCGAAACCCATTTCATGTTGGTGTGCCTCCGTATGGGTAGGGCTTCCGCTTTGAAAGACTATCTGGCAGGGGAGCATGGTATCCTGATTCGGGACGCCTCCAACTTCGACGGACTGAATGAGCACTTTTTCCGCATAGCTGCCCAGAGCCGAGAGGAGAATGATAGGCTTGTAAAAGCAATAGGACAATGGCTTGAGGAGGAATAACCGATGGAAGAAGATGTGCTTATACTTTTGGGTGTCGCCTTCAACTTGAACCTGCCGCTTCTCACTGCCTGGCTGCTTGACCACTGGCTGGGCGACCCGGCGTGGCTACCCCATCCGGTTGTGGCTTTCGGCAAGGCCATCTCTTTCTGTGAACACCGGTTGAACCGGGGCGATTCGCGTTTTCTGAAAGGTGCGTTTGTGGCGGTGTCTCTTGTCTTGGGGGCATATGTGATTACGCTTTTGTTGCTCCGCTTGGCGGCGCTCTTTTCTCCGGGTATGCTTCTGACGGTGCAAATATTGCTGATATTCTATTGCTTGGCGGGCACTACGCTGGTTCGCGAGGTGCGTATGGTGTTCAAGGCGGTGGACCGTTCCTTGGAGGAAGGGAGGATGCAAGTGGCACGTATCGTTGGGCGTGATACGTCTGCACTCTCGGCGCAGGAGGTACGTACTGCTGCATTGGAGACTTTGGCAGAGAATTTGAGTGATGGGGTAGTTGCCCCCTTGTTCTGGTATCTGCTGTTGGGAGTTCCGGGCATGCTTGCCTATAAGATGGTGAACACGCTGGATTCCATGGTCGGCTACAAGAATGAGCGCTACCGCCAGTTCGGTTGCTTTGCCGCCCGCCTGGATGATGTTGCCAATTACATCCCTGCTCGTCTGACAGCCTTTCTGATGGTACTGGTTTCCGGTCGCCTTTCCTTGTTTGCTTTTGTGGGCAGATATGGCTGCCGGCATGCCAGTCCTAATTCCGGTTATCCGGAAGCCGCCCTTGCCGGTATTTTGAATTGCCGTTTCGGAGGTCCGCACAACTATTTTGGTGAGGAGGTATGGAAACCTTATATCGGTTTTAATGAGCGGCCTTTGAAGACGGAAGATATGCGTGTGGCTGTTCGTATCAACCGGCGTGTGGAGTGGTGGATGGTGGTTGCCGTAATAGTGACATCGACCTTGGCTTCCTTTTGTTTTTAAAATGTTGTTATTTTAACTGATTCTTTGTCCGTTCCAAAAAGATATAATATCTTTGCAAGACCGCGTTGCATTAAAAATGTAACTTTTAAAGCAAACAAAGTCTTATAAATGAGGATAAAGCAACTATATATATTCCTTTTCTTTATTTGGTTCGGGAGCACAATAATTGCATCGGCAACAGATAAAGCGGATTCTTGGACTAAAGAAAAGGAAAGTATAGTCCATGAGGTCATCTCCACTTTCCACAACAGCCTCGGTTTCGACTATCTGACCCGGGAGGAGTGTGACTCGCTGAATGCCGACGGCCTTTTGTCCCAATTGGATGAATCCCAGCGCTATTACACCTATTTCGAACTGGAAAGAATACTTATAAAATCCTCCCTTTTCCGTGGAGAAATCCGTATGGCCATTGCCCAGAGCGACCAGATGTACTCCAAAGCCCGCGCGCTTGCCTACCCCTTCGGCAATGCCCTTGCGCTGAATGCCATGGGAGAGGTGTACAGCTATACCGGCAGACTCCGGGAAGCCGGTGCCGCTTATGAAGAGTCCTTGAGACTGCTGGATGGGATGGACGGGGAGGATGTGCATATCCGTATGCTGCTGGTGGAACTGATAGATTATAACCTGCGTATACGGAATGTAAACGGCGCCTCGCGTTATCTTGCACGTCTGAACCTCTATCCGGAAGACCGGCTTTCTCCGCTGGAACTGGCCATGCGCCACATCTCCAATGCCTCTTGCCAATTGTTCAAGGGTGACTTGAAAGCTGCCAGCCATTGTCTGGCACAGATAGGCCAGCTTGAAGCGCAGCTGATTCCAGAGATACGGCAATACCTTCTGATTATAGATGCCCGTTATCTGGTGGCCACCGGAGAGTATGAGGCTGCCTTGACCGCCTACAATGATTTCCTTCAAACCGAATATGCCCGGATAAACCATAACATCTACAAGGAAGCTCTGCTCGAAAAGGCGGATTTGTTGGTGAAGATGGGAAACAAGGAAGAAGCCTACGGACAATACGGCAAGGTCTTTTCGTATATCAAGACTTCGTTCGAGAAGAATTATCCCAAAGAGATAGACCAGCTCTGTACCCGTTTCCAGGCCGACCAACTGGCCTATCAGAACGAGCACGACCGCATTGTCTCCATGCGTTTCTATCTGGCAGGCATCACTGTGTCCGTACTGTTTCTGATATTCCTCCTGGTGCTGGGCTGGAAGAAGATATTCCGTTTGAAGCATTCCCAAATGCGGCAGGAGGCGATGAAGGAGAAAGCGGTGCAAGCCATACAAAGGAAGAACATGTTCCTTTCGAACATGAGCCATGAGGTACGTACGCCGCTGAATGCCATTGTCGGATTCTCGGCGGTACTGACGGATGAGGACGAGTCGTTCGATGACGAATCGCGCCGGGAATTCTCCGAAATTATCAAGGTGAACTCCTTTCAGTTGCTGAAACTTATCAATGATATTCTGGATTTCTCGGATTTCGAGAATGACAACATAACCTTCAACATCCGCACGCATGATGCCGTGAAGCTGTGTAATGAGGTAGTGGAGACCGTGATAGCCTCGCGCAAGCTGGAGGTTGAAATGCGTTTTGACACGGATTTGTCCGTCCTGATGCTGGATACGGATGATGCACGCCTCCGCCAGGTCTTGATAAACCTGCTGGTGAATGCCGCCAAGTTTACAGAACAGGGCTCCATTGTGCTGGAATTGAAAATGGCTGATACCGGTACGGCACTTTTCTCCGTGACGGATACCGGATGCGGCATTCCACCGGAAAAGCAGCATTTGATTTTTGAACGCTTTGAAAAGCTGAATGATTTTGTGCAGGGAAGTGGACTGGGCCTTTCCATCTGCCAACTGATTGTGAAATATATGAATGGCAAGCTGTGGGTAGACAGTGGGTACACCCGTGGCGCGCGTTTCTGCTTTACACATCCTTTGAAGTATAATCCCGCATTACACGGAGGAACGGCGCAATGAAACGAATATTGATTCTCATCTACGTTTTGCTCTGCGGATATTTCTGTCCGCTGCTGGCAGAAGACACGGGGGCTGCCCGGTATCAGGACAGCATCCTGAAGGTTGCCGATGCCCTGCCTGCCACCCTTGTCCGGCTGACGTATCTCCGTGACATGGCCTACAAACACCAGTATGCTCCCTATAATATGACTTTCTCCACCCGTTTGTACGAGGAGGCACGTCGGCAGAGGAATACCTTTTATGAGAATATGGGCGCCTACTATCTTGCGGCATGTTATGACAAGAAACACGACCCGGACAGTCTATCGTACTGGGTGGGTGTGCTGAAGAATTTTGTCCCTCAGGTAGGCACTTATGATTATTATCTGGAGCAGAAGGCTGCCATCAGCCGTGCCCTGGCCTCCAAGAGGCAGATAGAGAAAGCGGTGTATGTGGCCAAGGAGGCGTTAGAGGAATCAAAACTCCGCCATAGCAATATCGGATGATAGCGGCGTATAACAGCCTGGGATGCGCTTACGGAGTCTCTAGCCGCCCGAATGAGGCACTGGACTCTTTCTTGGAGGCTTACCGGAATTTTTCTCCCCAGACAAAGACCAGCTTGAAAGTGGATATTCTGTCGCGTATTGCCCAGGTATACGGCAATAGCGGTAAAGACAGCATGAAACTGCCCTATTTGCAAGAAATGGACACGACGCTGCAGGCGGTCATTTCCAAAGAACCCGAGACACGGAAGAACTGGAGCAATTTCGAGATTGACTGCGAAGTGAAGTATATTCTGCATTACATGAACCAGAAGAACCTTACAGTGGCACGCGAGCATATCGAGAAAGTGAAGAAACTGCTTGAGCCGCACGTCGATCCCGTCTTCTGGCTGAATGTCCAGTTGATACAGCTTCAATATTATGCCAAGACCGATGAGTACGACAAGAGTATCGCCTTGATAGACGAGGTGACCCCTACGGTATTGAACAACTACGTCTCCACCTTTGCCACTTTGATAAACTACAAGGCGAGTACGCAATATGACAAGGGGGATATTGACGGGGCTATCGAGACCCGGCGTTACCTCATACGCAAGCAGGATTCGCTGAACAATGCCTTCTCGGCCAACCAGTTGAAGCAGGTCAAGGAGATTTACCACATTGACGAGCTGCTGTTGGAGAAGCAGAAGATTCAGGACATGAATTACCGTATAGGATTTATACTCCTGGGTGTCTGCCTGCTGCTGATGCTGTTTTTCTACCTGTATACGCGCTATGTCTCCGGAAAGATTGCTGTCGTAGAGAAGAAGACGGCTGAAGCTGCTTTGCAGGCAGAGACGGACAACATCGCAAAGGAACGTCTGAAATCGGAAATCAGCCATGATATACGTACCCCGTTGAATGTGGTGGTGGGCTTTGCCGAATTGCTGACCGGAAAGGAGGAGCTGGATAAGGAGACTAAGAGGGAATACGGGCAGATTATTCAGACTAATGCGGAAAGTCTGCTGAACTATGTCAACAGCATTCTGGAGTTGTCCCGCCTGGAGTCAGGCAAGATTCAGTATGAGAACGAGGAGTGTGACATTATTCAGTTGTGCAGCAAGGTGCTGGATAAAGTGAACGGTCGTGAGGAGGGCACTGTGTCTGTCAGCCTGCAGACCGACATCAAGGGGCAGCTTGCAAGGACGGACCGGAAGTGGTTCGAGACATTGCTTGTCAGCATGCTGACTCCGTCAGAGAATGACACAGCCCGTTATGAGGCGGTTATTCGCATCAGACGGGACCGCAGTAGGCCGGTTCTCTATTTCGATGTGGTCAACGCTCCGTTTGCAAAGGTGCATTTTGAGAATAAAACAAGCTTGATTCGCCATGAAATCAATGCCCATTTTATTCATTATTTTGGAGGTATCTACAAGGTGCAAGCCGAAGCGGAGGAAGGTCCTACCATTTCGTTTACTATTCCTTGTCGAGATTAATGCGGACGATGCCACCGTAGGGCGTCAATGCGTCGAAGGCTTCTTCGGCTTTGAGGGTTCCGGCATAGAGTTGCGCGCAGATAAGTACGCCGCCATGTGCGAAGATGGCAACGCGTGTATAGGGCTTCTTCCTCAACTCATCCAGAAACTGGCCGACACGTCGGTATTGCATGGCAAAGGACTCTCCACCGGTGGCTGCCACGTTCATGTAGTCGGCATACCATTCCTGCAGGCGGGGGTCGTCATTCTGTTCAAAGGGTTTCATCTCCCAGTCGCCGAAATTAATTTCCATAATCCGTTTGTCCCGTTCTGCATCGGGATAGCCGCAATAGGTGGCGAGGCGTACGCAGCGGGTAAGGGGGCTGGTGTAGACGTGGTCGAACGGTAGGTATGCTTTCAAATTCTCTGCCGTCACGGCGGCTTCCACTTCAAATGTGGGTCTCAGAGGAACATCGGTCTGTCCGTAGCATACGCCCGGAGGGACATCTACCGAAGTGTGTCGAATGAATATTACTTCCATCTTTAATTTTCAATCTTTAATTTATAATTAGAATAAGGCTTCCCAAATAGAAGGACAGTTCGCAAAGCAGGAATGTGGCTCCGCAGCAGTCCCCCGTATATCCTTGCAGGCGCCGCTTCATCAGCCGGTAGAGCAGGAGGAAGGTGAGCAGGGGGAAGAGGGTGGCAATCCACAGCTTTATAGGCAGCAGCAGTACGAAAGGCACCAGGCCGCAGAAGAATCCGGCGAGCAATTCGTACCGGCTCATGCGGTTGTAGATGGTCTTGCTTTTGCTGTCTTCCTCTTTCCGGGCATAGGGTAGGTAGTTGACAATCTGGGAGGCACAGAATTTGGACCAGCAATCGCCGCAGAGCACAAGGATACAGAGAAGCCCCAATGGCAGTTGATGCAGTTGGAGCAACAGCAGGAAATAGAATATCAATCCGATGACGCCGTAGCTTCCGATGTGGGAGTCCTTCATGATGGCAAGTGTCCGTTCGCGGGTGGTGCCGCCGCCAAAGCCATCGAGGAAGTCCGCCAGCCCGTCTTCGTGCAGGCATCCGGTGACAATCAGGCGTGCGATGATGGCAAGGATCCATGCTAATGATACCGGCATAATCTGTCCGGCAAGCCACAGCACTGCCGCCATCACGCCTCCCGTCAGCCAGCCTACGAGCGGCCAATAGGGAACTACGTGCTTGAAACACTCTGCCGGTACTTCCTTGATTTTCCAGAAAGGCAGCCGGGTGAGCATGATGAATGCTGCTAAAATATTGTTCATTTTAAAAGTATTTGGTGATGGAGGCATGTGCAAAGTTATCCATTTCGTTGAGCATCCGCACTGCCGAGTCTACAATGGGATAGGCACAGATGGCTCCCGTTCCTTCTCCTAAACGCAGTCCCAGATTCAGCAATGGGCGGGCGTGTAGGGCATCGAGCACCAGTTTGTGGCCGGACTCGTCTCCACAGTGTCCGAAGATGGCATAATCCGTCACTTCCGGATAGAGCTTGGCGGCAGCAAGCAGGCAGTTGGTCATGATGAATCCGTCTACAAGGATAATCATCCTCAGCTCGGCAGCTTGCAGCATGGCGCCTATGGCCATTACCATTTCCAGTCCGCCAAAGTAGCGGATGATGTCCCGGGGAGAGCCGTCGCCCTTATAGTTCTCCATAGACTGTTTCAGCACTTCGTACTTGTGGCGGATACCTGCATTGTCCAGTCCGCTGCCTGCACCGACACATTGTTCCAGGGGAATACCGGTGAAGTAAGTCATCCAGAGAGAAGATGAGGAGGTGTTTCCGATGCCCATTTCGCCGAAGCTGAGGACATTGCTGCCTTCTGCGTGACATTGGCGCACCACCTCGGCACCCCGTTCCAGGCACATCTCCATTTCCTCTTCCGTCATGGCTGCCTCGTGCAGATAACTTCGGGTGCTTCTGCGCACTTTCATATTGATGATGCCTTTCTCGTAGGGGAGGTCGTAGTCTACTCCTACATCTACTATTTTCAAGGTGAAACCGTGCTGCCGGCAGAGGAAATTGACACCTGCCCCTCCATGAAGGAAGTTGCTGATTTGCTGCCAGGTGATTTCCTTTGGAGATAGACTGACACCTTCTTCTACAATGCCGTGGTCGGCGGCAAAGATAATGTTTTGCGGATGTTTCAAGGCGGGGGATAATGTCTGTTGTATGAGTCCGATTTGGAGTGCCAGTTCTTCTAAAGTACCTAATGAGCCTTTGGGCTTGGTCAGGTTGTTAATTTTGTCAATCAATGCGGGACGGATTGACTCGTCCGGGCGGGTGATATGAAATGTCTTCATCAGTCTGTTGAGTTTTGATTATTTGTTGTTTTATGAATGAGTGTTTTTTATGGTAAGTGGGATGCCGGATACCATCAGTATCACTTCGTCAGCATGGGCAGCTGCATATTGGTTCATCCAGCCTTGCATGTCCGTGAACTTTCGTTGCAATTCGTTCTCGGAAGTTCCTCCCATACCTATTTCATTGGTGACGAAGATAAAGGTTGCGTCTTGTGCCGTGAAGCGGTCGAATTCTGCCTTGGCAGCGGCAAGTGCCCGGTCGGTATCAGACTCGAGGTCGAAGAAGAAATTGGTACACCACAGGGTGATGCAGTCTATCAGGACGACCCGTCCCTCCAGTTGGTGGCGGCTGAGTTCTTTTTCCTCTTCGATGTTTGTCCATTCCGGTCCCCGGCGTTCTTGGTGTCGGATTACCCTTTGGCGGAATTCTTCGTCCAGATGCGTGCCGTGGCAAGATAGACGGGAGTAGGCGAGAGTTCGAGTGCCAGCTTTTCCGCATAGGTGCTTTTGCCGGAACGTGCTCCTCCGGTGATGAGTATGATTCGTTTCATTGGTATTTAGTCTGTATTTTGAAAGAACATCTTTGTTTTCCCGAGCAAAAATAGGAAATATTTGACGAAACGTTTGTTTTTTTAGAAAGGAATTTATTAACTTTGCCACCGTTTTTAAGGCATGACCTTGGAAATGTTTATGCGGCAGTAGCTCAGTTGGTAGAGCATCAGCTTCCCAAGCTGAGGGTCACGAGTTCGAACCTCGCTTGCCGCTCCATATGAAAATAAGCACCTACAATTCCGTGGGTGCTTTTTTAATATCTTGTTATTTGTTTATATATCTCGGGTCAGCCGCAAAATCTTGTGGGGTATCTTAGAAGTTGCTATCTTTGTGGCAAAAACTTATGACTACTTACGATACCCTTTTAACCCTAGCCCGTTTGATTCTTCCTG
>NZ_BAKJ01000015.1 GCF_000614125.1 Bacteroides rodentium JCM 16496 | reverse complement strand
ACTCTTCACGTATAACATCTATCATATATAATGCATCTTCTGTATTGACATTCTCATCAATACCACGCAATTCCATTTCTTCATTAATGCGAAGTAATATTTCATTGATGTATTTTTGCACCGTTCAAACTTAAAAGATTTAAAAATTGGCATTTTTCGGTGTACGTGGAAATGGTATCACATCACGAATATTTGACATTCCTGTAACAAATAACACTAATCTTTCAAATCCTAACCCAAATCCTGCATGGGGAACAGTTCCGAACTTTCGTGTTTCAAGATACCACCATAATTGTTTCACATTCATACCCAATTCTTCCATTCGCTGGCGTAATTTCAGGTAATCTGATTCACGCTCGGAACCTCCTATTATCTCTCCTATCTGTGGAAATAAAATATCCATTGCTCGTACAGTTTTACCGTCTTCATTCAACTTCATATAAAAAGCTTTTATTTCTTTAGGATAGTCCGTAACAATGATAGGGCAACAAAAATATTCTTCAACTAAAAAACGTTCATGTTCAGAGCTTAAATCCATGCCTTGCACTATTGGAATTTCAAATTCTCTGTTTGATTGTTTCAATATTTCTATTGCTTGTGAATATGGCAATCGAACAAATTTGTTATTTACTACTGAATGTAACCTTTCGATTAAACCACTATTTACTGTATTATTCAAAAAAATCAAATCACTTTCACACGCTTCAATAGCATGGCGAATTACATATTTCAAGAAGTCCTCCGCTAAATCCATGTTATCGTTGATGTCAATAAACGCCATTTCGGGTTCTACCATCCAAAATTCAGCTAAATGTCGATAAGTATTCGAGTTTTCAGCCCTAAAAGTTGGTCCGAATGTGTAAATAGCCCCTAATCCCAAAGCCCCCAGTTCACCCTCCAATTGCCCTGATACAGTTAGATTCGCCGGGACACCAAAAAATCTTGATTATCACCCGTTGTTACTTCAAACAATTTTCCTGCTCCTTCTGCATCAGATGTAGTTATTATGGGAGTATTAAAATAGAAAAAACCTTTTTCATGAAAGTATTTATGTATAGCAAAAGCTAAATTATGACGAACTCTAAATATCGCTCCAAAAATATTTGTTCGCATCCGCAAATGAGCAATATTCCGCAAAAAATCTAACGAGTGTCCTTTCTTTTGTAAAGGATATTCCTGTGGGTCGGCAGTGCCATATAAAACTATATTTTGGGCTATTATTTCTCCATGCTGCTGATTTCCAGTAGATAGTACAAACATACCATCTACCCGAATGGCACTTCCGGTAGTTACCAATTTAAGAAAATCTTTTTTTATCTTTTCATGTTCAGCCACAATTTGCAGATTATGAACAGTTGAACCATCATTTATTGCAATGAAACTAATGTTTTTACTTTGTCTATGCGTTCGTACCCAGCCGTTTACGCTTACATTAATATTATAGGTAGTTGTTTTCAACAAATCAATTATTCTTATTTTCATAAAGTCATAATATTATAGTTTACAATGCCATTTCATTAACAAATATGGTAAGGGAGTTATTCGAGAGGAACTGGTTATTTATGAATAAGTCATAATTCAACTCAATATGAATATTGTTATCACCAATTGTAGGATGATAAGACAATGTTTTGATTTTTACATTGAGTTCTCCATCTGTATTAATATAATCAGATTCCGTACATTCTCCCTCTATGAAAGACATTTCAGAGAACAAACTTCCACTTCGGTATAAACAAACAGATTTATTACTGATTACCAATTTGTTTTCAATGATATGTCCACCTTTACATAGTTCTCGATATTCAACAATATGCAGACCATTAACAATAGAATATTTTCCAATAGCATTAGTCACTATCTCGTCAATATAATCAGCATATTGTTGAACACCTTTTACTATAACTCTAATATCCGCTTTCATTAGATAGATTTTATAGATGTGGCAGATTTTCACGATAGCTTCTCAAATAAGCTTCGTCTTGCTCTGCTATTTGTTGTTTTAGAAAAGCAATCATTTTTTGTTTTATCTGTTTTCAAATTGCCTCTAACTTGAATTAAGTTGGATGCCCCATCCGTTACAAATCGAGCATCAATTTTAAGATTTTCTATCAAAGTCTTCATTTCCTCCAACTTCTCAATTTCAGTTTCTTCTTTCCAGTTACCAGCCTGTATTTCCTTATACAGTTCCGAAGTTGGATAAATTGTAAGCATTGAAGATTCAATTATTTGCGGATGAAGCTGATTGAAAATTTCTGCTGTTACCTTTGCCCCCATCTTGCCTTTTCCACTACCATAAATTCCTGTCAAATAAAAGAAGTTATAGGTAATATTTGCTTCTTCCAATTTCTTACATTGCTCAATGATGTCCTTTGATAGAAATCCCTTTCTCATGAAAATCAAAGATTCATCATATCCGGTTTCAACTCCGATTGTAATTCCATCATATCCGAGTTCTCGCAATTCTTTTAATTCTGTAACAGATTTAGGGGTAATGTCCGTAATTCGTGCAAAACACCCTATACTCTGACAAGCAGGAAAGTATTGATGTACCATTTTCGCAAGTGTTTTAAGCTTATTCACACTAAGCACAAATGGGTTTGCACCTGTGAAAAACACCCTTTGTGCGTGTCTATAATAATAACTTGCTTCCTTTAAATCCGATTTTACCTCTTCAATTGGTGATAGCCTGAATTTGAAAGGTAAATCTTCGTATAAAGTACAAAATTTGCAGGAATGGTGAGTACATCCAGCTGTTACTTGAATGAGCATTGAGTATGCTTCGTAAGGCGGCCGCCAAATAGTTCCAGTGTAGTGCATAATTCTTTTTTTATTAGTTAATAATGTATTGTTAAGACACCAAACAAATATACCAATGCGGTAAACATGATATATTAAGTATCTTTTTCGATTGCAAAGATATAAATATACTTAGTATAAAAAAAGAAGTTACAAGACGGTAAGATAGTTACAAAAAGGTAACTCTTTTTGTATATTAGGAAGTTATAACAGAAAAAAATTGAAAAGTTTTTTGAAAATGCGCCCGGTTCCCGCCGGGCGCAACCACTAAAATTTCAATTATTATAAGTTGTAAAACTTATCACAATGAAATTCCAGTGGCAAAGATAGGCTATTTCTTCGGTTTCGCGTTCTTTGCGGGGAATGAAAAACCGACATTGAACTGCTCGTCCAGCACAAGCGAAGCATCGAAATCCTTTCCGTTCTTGCCCTTGAAGCCCTTGATTAGCCCGGTCTTGCGTTTCGTCACCAGTTCGACAATCTGCTTGTCGGAAAGCTGCTTGTCGCACTTGTTGCGGAATATGGTAAGCGTGCAGTCCACGTTGGAACACTTCGCCACTTTCGGGTAGAACAGGATGCGCCCGTTATTGCATTTCGGGCAGGGACAAGTTTCACCAGTAGCGACAGATAGCTGCACCGATAGCAGTTCTGCGGTAATTTGTGTTGCGTACACCTCGATGCCCTTTCGGAACGTGTCGGCATCCATGCTACCCGCTTCTATCTTGGCAAGGGCGGTTTCCCACATGCCCGTCATTTCGACATCGGCAATCTTCTTGTCCTTGACAATCCTGTAAACGGCAAGCCCCTTGTCGGTGGGTACAAGGTTCTTCTTCTCACGCACGATGTACTGGCGGGCGAACAGTGTTTCTATAATCGCCGCACGGGTGGCTGGCGTGCCTATCCCGGCATCTTTCAGGCTGGCTTTCAGTTCGGCATCTTCCAGTTCCTTTCCGGCGTTCTCCATTGCGGCAAGCAGGCTGCTTTCCGTGTGCAGCGGTTTCGGCTTGGTCTGCTTTTCAAGCAGTTCCACGTTGGAAATCGGCAGGCTTTCGCCCTCTTGGAGCGGCGGCAGGCTGGCGGCTTCTTCGTCCCCGCCCATTTCCTGCTCGCCGAACACGGCACGCCACCCGGCTTCTTTCATCACAGACCCTTTCACCGTGAAGTCGGTATCTCCAGCCGACAATATGGCGGTGGTAACGCCTTTCACGCACTTGCCCGAAAAGGCTTCCAGCATACGCCCGGCTACCAGTTCGTAAACCGCCCGCTCGTCTTTGGAGAGTTCGCCGGGCAGGTTCTCGGTAATGATTAAGGCGTGGTGGTCGGTCACTTTGCCGTCATTCACGCTGCGGCGGTTCAGGGGTGTACCGTCCAGCCCGGCGGCATACCCGGCAAAGTGGGGGTATTGCCCTAACAGGGCGACACGCTCCGGCATTTCATCGAAAACGTCCTCCGATATATAGCGGCTTCCGGTTCTCGGGTAGGACATCACTTTCTTTTCATACAGGCTTTGCGCTATGGAAAGCGTCTTGTCAGCCGAGAAATTCAGCTTTGTATTGGCTTCCTTTTGCAGCGTGGTAAGGTCGTACAGAAGCGGCGGTTCTTGGCTGGCTTCTTTCCTCTCAACGGATTTCACGGCAAGCTGCCCTGCATCCTTAACCCGTTGCAGGGCGGCTATGGCTTCGGGCTGCTGTTCCCACTTGGCGGTCGATTGGGCGGTGAAACTTATCCCTCCGCTGGCGGTCGCCACTTTGAGTTGCCAAAATTTGACGGGTACGAAATGCTTGTTCTCCAAATAGCGGCTGCATATCATCACGAGCGTGGGTGTCTGCACCCTCCCCAGCGAGAACACCCCCTGCCCGGCGGCTACGCTCAACGCTTGGGTGGCGTTTATCCCTATCAGCCAGTCCGCTTCGCTGCGGGACTTGGCAGAGAGGTAGAGGTTATCGTAACATTCGCCCGGCTGCAAGTTATCCAGCCCCTCACGGATTGCCTTGTCGGTAAGGCTGCTTATCCACAGGCGCACGAAAGGCTTCCGGCAGTTCAGGTAATGGAAGATATAGCGGAAGATTAACTCACCCTCACGCCCGGCATCGGTGGCGACAATAATCCGGTCGCACTTGTCGAACACTTCCTTTATCACTTTCAATTGTTTCAGCACGCCGGGGTCTGCCTTGTAGCCTTTCTCCGCTTTCACCTGACGGGGGATTAGCTGGAAATCGGGCGGCAGTATGGGCAGGCTCTCCCTGCGGAAGTTCGCCACGCCGTAGGCTTCCGGCATGGCAAGCTGGATTAAGTGGCCGAACGCCCATGTCACCATATACCCGTTGCCGGAAAGATAACCGTCATTACGCTGGGTTGCACCGATGATGCGGGCGATGTCCTTTGCCACGCTGGGCTTCTCTGCTATCAATGCAATCATAATTCTTTACTTTTTAATGGTGGATATTACATTTTCATTCCTTTGGACTTCTTGGGCTTGTCCGCTTTCAGGCTCTTGTCCTGCGCTTTCTCCTGCTTCTCTTTCTGCTTGGCGGTGGACTTGTCCTGACCCTGTTTCAGCGGCTCTTTGCCCTGCTTGGTGGCTTCGTTGGTCTTGCCCTCCGAATTGACCGCTACCTGTGTCCGGTTCTCGGCGGCGGGGGTAACGTCTTTCGGCTGCACCTTGTCGGGGAATTTGCCCTGTGCGCCGGGCTGCACATGACCGTTGAACTCAACGCCCTTGCCGTCCTTTAACCCGGCTACCTGCTGCTCTGCGGCTTGCTGCCCCTGCTGCAAGAACTGGACGGCAGAACTCGGCAGGAACTCCAAGCCACGTTCCACCGCACTGACCTGCAAATAGGCACTGCGCTTCGTGCCGTCCCTGAATTGCAGGTTTTCCATTTTCACCGCTTGCCCGGCTTCAAAGGCGGCTCTCTGTTCCGGGCTGACTTTCACTCCGCAAATGGTATCGGGGCATTTCCACTTGTCAGCCCGCATATACTCCAGTTCGTGTGTGTACCTGTCCCGGCTGACGAACACGGGGATTTGCTTGCCGCTTTTCGGGTCTTTGATTTCTGCAATGCCGCCCAAGTTGCCAGTGCCTTGCAAGTTGCCCTGTTCCTGCTTGGTGAACCCGTGTTCATGGAACGGGCGTTGCAACAGTTTCTCGTCCTGCTGCACACCGTGCAGCTTGGGTACTACCGTGCCGTCCTTAGCCTGATAAAAAGAGAGCTTGACATCGGTAGGTTTGAGGTAGAAACCGCCCACTGTTCCCGAAACGGTGTAGGTGTTGCGGGACTTGTAGCCACGCATTACCCGGTCGAAGTCCTTCGTGTTTTTCAGGGTGTCGGCGGTGATACCGACTTTTTTCAGGTTCTCCCAGTCGATTTTTGCCGGGTCGAAGCGGTAGCCCTGCTTGAACTCGTGGAAGTCGGGCTTCGGAACTCGAAGCATTTCAGCCCGCTTGCCGCCCTCCGGTGTCGGGTTGCGGTGGTTGTCCTCGATTGCCTTTGCGTCCCGCTCCGCTTCGGAAGCCTTGACGCTGAACAGTTCCAGCCCGGAAGTGTCCTGAAACTTGCGGAAGAAATTGGAAATGAAGTTGCTGAACACATCGCTGTTCTTGTCCACCTGCATGAACTCGCCGCCATGTGTCGGCGGCACGGTCTGCAAATTGCCCTCCTTGTCGATACCCTTAACGGCACTCACCTTGCCCTGCTGTTTATCCAAGACCAGCAGCACGTCTTTTTCCTGCCCCTCTACGGGCGGGGTCATTCTGTTTGCCATAAATAATTGGAATTTTAGTGGTTACGGGAATAGTCCCGCCCAAAGGTAGCGACTAAACATGCTATATTTGGACGGGCGGCAAAGGCTGTCCGAATTTGTCCTGCGCTGTCTGAATTTGTCCGGGTGGGATGAAATTCCGCAACCATTGGTTGCAGAATTGAAAAGGGCATAAAAAAAGAGAGCGAAGTTAATCACTCTCTTTGGGTGAGCCATTTATGAGCCATTTAATTATAGACCTTATACCTTATAATCAACGACTTATTAAAATTTGCATTATACCTGCGATACGTTAGTGAGCCATTTAGGAACATAATAAGTTCCTTTTCCCACTTTACCCTGCATTTCCAGCCAACCATTCATTTGTTGGAGTATGCGGGATGCTGTAGGCTTGCTTACTCCCAAAATGTTCTGTACGTCCGAGTTCGTGACACGTCCGTTCTTGGCTGCATACTCGACAACTGAAATATACCTTTCATCCACCCGCTGCGCCAATAGCTGCGAACGTATATCGGTATAATAGGTAATCATCAGACCGCTTAACATTTCAAGTTTGGGCGGCAACAACTTGTATGCACTGACAGCTTCCAAGATACGCTTGTAGCCACGTCCCCAGCTTTCAATATCCCCGCTTCTGAAAAAGGCGTTGGCGATTAACGGATTATAGGGAGAGGACGGGTGGCTTTCAAAAAGTTTTTCGGTCGTCCAACTTTCCGGCAACTGCCCGGCGTTCCAAAAGGTGATATGGTCGGGGAACACGCTAATCTGAATGGGTACGGCACTGGCATAGTCTTTATGTGCCACACAATTCATCAGTGATTCCCTGACAGCTTCCACCGGGAACTGCGGTGTTTCACGCCGGGAAATGCCCTCGTATGAAATGCGGTAAATCAGGTATTTGGTCTTTATCAAATCCATTGCCTTATCCACCTGCTCCATTAAAGAGCCGTGAACCTCGTCCTGAAACTCCAAGTTACCCTTATCATCCCGGAAGAAACCTATCTTGATATAAGCCCCGGTTACAAAGCGTTCCGGGTCGGGGTGGAACAACAGCAAGGCGGCACGGGTCGGGCGGTTGGTTTGGGTGTCAATCAGCCGCAAATCGTGCAGCAAATTTTCGGTAGTATCTTTCAACACATCTTCGTCCACACGACCGCTTCTCGCTGCTTCCTTGCGGAAACGGTCTAATGCGCTTGGGGAAAGTTCCTCTATGCCTGCCCACTCTATGGGAAACTCGTCCCAATGCCTGCCAGTACGTTGCAGGATAAAACGGTTCAACGCCGCACCTTTCAACTCCTGTTTCGTGCTGCCGCTGCGATAGTGGTACTGACCTTTGTAATTGATAGGATTGGAATAAGGCGGCACGTCAATCTCGATATATTTCAGCCCGTTTTCTTCCAGCAGGTTCACGTCCACGATGATACCCAGCACGTCACGTACTTTGTTTGGTATATCCTCCAGCAGTTTGTCAGCATCGGCAACGCCGACTACCTTACCGTTGTCATTCATACCTATATATATCTTGCCGCCTGTGGCGTTGGCAAAGCCGCATATCCATTTCAGATACTCGTCACGCCAGCTTTCTTTCCATTCCGTATTTTGGTTTTCATTCATAATCATTTCTTTGTCTGCAAAATTAGTAAAAATACTGTCTGTCAGGAAAGAATATCGGTTATTCTTCCTCTTTTATCAGGTGGCATAGCTCCGGGTCGTTCTTAATCCGGGTTATCTCGTCCTCGACAATCTGCCGGACTTCCTGACGGATGCGGTCATAGTTGGCTTGTATCTCCTCCTGCATCCGGTCGTTGCCGTCCTTGTCGGTGAAGTCGATAATCTGCGGCAACTTCACGTAACGGGCGGTTTCCCGCTTCACCTTTTCATTGTCCACCACGATTTCACAATGGAAAATCTTCTGCTCTATCCGTTCATCAAAGTTGTCTGCCACTGCCCCCACGAACATACCTTGCGTGAGGTTGGATATTTTGCTGGCAGGTATCAGGCTGTCCATTTGGGTGCTTATCGAGGTGGACTTCTCCCGCTGGTTGATTGTCATGCTCTGCCGTTTCTGCAACACCTTACCGAAACGTTCCGATAGAATTTTTGCCGTTTCACCGACCACCTGACCGCTGAACACGTTACCCACGGTATTTTGTATCACACGGCTTTCCTTGTCCCCATAGTCACGGGTAAGCTGGCTGTAATCCTGAAAGCCCAGCAGAACCGCCACCTTGTTGCTTCGGGCGGTAGCAATCAAATTATCCAACCCCCGAAAATATATGGTCGGTAATTCATCTATTATCACCGAACTTTTAAGCTGACCTTTCTTGTTTATCAGCTTCACGATACGGGAATTATATAATCCCAGTGCCGCCGAATAGATATTTTGGCGGTCAGGATTGTTGCCGACAACCAAGATTTTAGGCTCTTTCGGGTTGTTGATGTCAAGTGAAAAATCATCACCTGTCATTACCCAGTAAAGGGCGGGTGAAATCATCCTTGAAAGCGGAATTTTCGCACTGGCAATCTGCCCCTGCAACTGCTCTTGGGCATCTGATTCCCAAGCATCTACGAACGGGGAAAGATAATTTTCCAGTTCGGGATAACTGCGCAAAATGGTGAACACATCGGCGTATTTCTTGTTCAACAGTTCAATGGCGTGCGGGAATGTGCAATATTTACCACCCTGATAGATACGGAGATACCAAATTATAGCTGCCAAAAGAATAATCGGGCTTTCCACGAAGAAGTCGCCCTGCTTGCTTATCCAGCTGCGATTAAGGTTAAGCATAATCGTGTAGCTGGCTTCATAGGCATCCGCAATGTCCGACATGAAGCTGGCGTTTATCGGATTGCATCGGTGGCTCTTGCGGGGGTCGTCAAAGTTGATAACGTAAAACTTAGGCTTTACCTTGTAGCCGCACAAGTGTGTAAGCAGGTGATTGTAAGCAATTTCTGAAAGGTCGGGAAACTTGTAATCATAACAATAGAGTGCAAACCCTTTCTCGATTTGCTGTTTTATGTAACTGTTTACCACCGCATACGACTTACCGCTGCCCGGCGTTCCCAACACAAGGCTGGCACGGAACGGGTTCACGACATTTATCCAGCCGTTATTCCATTTCTTCTTATAGTAGAACCGGGTAGGCAGATTTACCGAATACTCGTTCTCGATAAGCCTTGTTTCCTGCATGAAACTCTCGTTCTCCGTATTAAAGACATCATCCATTAGGTTATTTTTCAACAGCCGGGACATCCACGTACCCGACATGAGCATACAGATATAGCCCGCCGACAGCGTGGCTATGTAAAATGCCGTGTCCGCCGTATGTGGCAGCGGAAGTTCCAGCAGCCACCAGTTCAGGAAAAACAACACGACACCCGCCGCAAGGCTGCAATGTATCTTCGCCCACGTTATCTTTTCCTCTTTCACGCCCTTAGTGCCGATGCACGACAGGGCGAGGAACACCACCGCAAAAAGTTTCGTCCAAAGGACGGACGAGAACAGCCCGGTGGTGCGCTGGAAGTTCCACAGTATCTTGTCTATCACCTCAAACGTCATTCCCCATTCTTTCAGGGTGGAGTAACAGAACCAGTACACGTTTATTCCCACGAATAGAATACTGATAGCCCGCATAAAGTCCATGACCCTTGCAAGCCCTCTCAAATCATCTTCCTGTTGCATGATTGTAATGTTTTTTAGTTAGTCGATGCGCCTTGTGCGCTTCTTTTTCTTCTTTCTCTTTTGGTGGGCGGTGTCCTGCGGCTCGTCACCGCCTGATGCACCGCCGCCCAGCAAACCGCCGAAAGCACCCAGCACGGAAGCCACGTCCGAAACGATGTCGGATTTCGGCATGAAGCCCGGCTGTTCCTGATGCGTGGATTGGTCTTGCTGCGGTGCTGACACTTCGGGCTGGTGCATCTTTCCGGTTTCGCCCGAAAAGCGTTCGTTGAACACGTTCGCCGAATACTCCTTGCCCAAGCGTGAACCGTTCAGCACCACACGGCTGTCGTGGTCGATGAACGTAACGCCATAGATGCGCCCGCTGTCGTTCTGACGGAATACCACGTCAATGCCCTGCTTCCTTAGCTGCTGTTCCAGTTCCTTGCGGCTGCGGGTGGTCTGCATGGCAGTGGCTACAATCTTCCGAGTACGCTCTTTCAGTTTCCTGTTCTTGATTGCTTCGCCCGATTTCTCCATTCTGCGCTGCACCGCTTCATAGCCCACCGACTTGCCGATGCGGGAAGCCTTTACCGGGTTGCCCACCTTTTCGCCCTTGTCGTTCATGGCGGAATAGATAATGCCCTGATAGGGCTTGCCGTTCACCTCACCCTTGACTTCCTCGGCGCACACGTTGTAAGCGGCAAGCAAAGCCTTGTACTCTCCGAACGACTGGAAGCGGTAGCCATAGCAAGCCGCTTTCACGGTGTTGCCGATTTGGTGCTTCACGTCCCCGGCTGCATAGTCCACCTTTTTAAGTTCCGGGCGTTCGGCACGCTCCTTCCGCTCTGCCGGGTGCAGGTTGTATTTCCTTTCCAGTTCACGGGTGATTTGCTTGCTGCGCCGATGCTCGAACCTGTCATTCAGCGGCTTGCCGTTCTCGTCCACCCGCAACCCAACGATGTGGATATGGTGGCGGGCGATGTCGGTATGCTTGTACACCAAATAAGGCTGGTCGCCATAGCCCAACTTCCGCATATACTCCCGTGCGATGTCGGAAAGCTGCTGGTCGGTCAGCACGTCTTCCGGGTGCGGGTTTATGGAAATATGAAGTATCGGCTTCTTGGTGGATAGCTGGACGGGCATCTGCATTTCAAAGCTGCGCATACACTCGCCGATAGAGAAATTCCCGTCCTCGCCCAACAGCATCCGGTTGGAGAAAAGCACCTTTGCTTCCTCGCTGTCCACCTTGTTTTGGTTGTAAGCCAGTGCGCCGAACATATTGCCGCCCGTGCTTATTTTGGCAACCATAGTTCCTTGCACTCGTTTGTCAGGTCGATAACCTGACGGTTCAACATCGCCAGTTCGGTGGTCGCTTTCTCCAGTTTATAGAGAAAAGCCAATGCCTTTTTCTCCGAAAAATTGCTATGCAACGCCTTTACAACTTGGTTGTAATTGACCGCCACGGCTCTGAATTGTGCATAAAATTCGGTCAGCCGGGCGCAATACTCGACCGCTGTTTTCTCCACTTTCACCACCCGGAACGGCTCGCCGAACAACCGGGCGGCGATAAAACGGGACTTGCTTGTAACGCCCGACTGCTCCCATTGCGAGAGGAAGCGGGCGTTCTCCCGGTCGTTCAGGTAGAGGACATGGCGGTGCTTCGCCGGGTCTGCGAGGGCGGGGCGACCGCCCTTGTTGGTTCTTCTTGTTTCCATACTTCTTTCAATTAAAAAATTACGACTTCGGAGTGATTTTTACCCCCGCAAGGGGCAAGGCGTTTTCAGGCACGGAAAACGTTTTGTATGCTACAAAACACACCTTGCTATTTTCTGACGAAAATCGAAATCCGTCACGGACGGATTGGGGTTAGCGTGGAACGGTAAGCCCTGCGTTCACCAGCCCGTTTTTACACCTCCGCCCCCTGCGGTTCGTTACTCCGCTGCAAAGTAACGGTGATTTATAATGCTGTAAAATAGGTGGTTGGTGGACAAATCGGGACAGCACAGGACAAATCGGGACAAGGTTTTCAGGGGACGTTTTTTCTCCCTTTTTTTGCATCGGATTTCAAGATTGAAAGACATATTTCAATCAGGCAAGAATGATTGAAAGCAGGATTTCAAAAAAACGTGATTGCAGGATTTCAATATTTCAAGGAAGAATGAAAGCAGGAAAACAAGATTGAAATAAAACAGTCTTTCAATATTTCAAAATTGCAATATGGAAACAAAGAAAGCTATATGGCTGGATTGATTGAAAGCAATAAATAAATCTATCAACCAATAATGAACGAAAGCAATATGGAAAACGAGAAAACACCCCTTTATGTCGCCTTTTCCACCCAAAAGGGCGGGGTCGGCAAAACCACCTTTACCGTGCTGGCGGCGAGTTACCTCTATTACCTCAAAGGTTACGATGTGGCGGTGGTCGATTGCGACTACCCCCAACACTCCATTGCCGGGATGCGCAAGCGGGATGCCGAGCAGGTCGGAGCGGATGAAGATTACAAGCGCATGGCGTATGAACAGTTTACCCGGCTGGGGAAGAAAGCCTACCCGGTATTGTGCAGTTCACCCGAAAAGGCGATTGCAACGGCTGACGAACATATAGCCGCCGGACACGTGCCGGATATTGTCTTTTTCGACCTGCCCGGCACGGTGAACAGCGAGGGCGTGATAAACTCCCTCGCGGGCATGGACTACATCTTCACCCCCATTTCAGCCGACAAGGTGGTGCTGGAAAGCAGCCTGTCGTTCGCAATGGCTATCCAAAAGCTATTGGTGAAGAATGAAGCCTGCCGACTTGCCGGGCTGTACCTCTTTTGGAACATGGTGGACGGTCGGGAAAAAACAGACCTCTACGCCGCCTATGACAAGACCATTAAGGAACTGGAACTACCGCTGATGAGAACCTTTATCCCCGATACCAAACGCTACAAAAAGGAACTGGTGGCGGATAGAAAGGCGGTGTTCCGCTCCACGCTCTTTCCCGCCAGCCGCCCGCTGGTGAGGGGAAGCAACTTGGAAGAACTGATAACCGAAATAGTGTACTACATCAAATTACAATGATATGGCAAAGCAAAGCGGCGGGATGCCGAAGATAGACGAGGATTTCATGAAAGAACTTATCTCGCAAGGCGTACCCGCCAAGCGGGAGAGCCAGCCGGATGATGCACCGCAGCCCGGCGGCGAAACGGAAACCGCCCACGAGGGACGGCAGGCTGAAACGGTGCGGGTGGAGAAACCGACACCCCGCAAGCGCAAGGGCGGTTCGGGTGACTACCAGGAAACCTATTTTCAGAAAGTAGAACTGGCAGACCGACAGCCCTTGTACGTGAGCCGCACCACGCACGAGAAGCTGATGCGTATCGTGACAGTGATAGGCGGGCGAAAGGTGACGGTAAGCAGCTACGTGGAAAACATTCTGCTGCGCCACTTCGAGCAGTACCAAGACGAGATAAACACACTGTACGAAAGCCACTTCCAAAAGCCCTTTTAGCTATGGTAGCCTATTGCATATTAACCGGGCTTTTGGTGTACTATATCGCCCTATGGCTGTGGTATCGCTACACGGACAGCCGGACATCACCGGGCAGAACGGATGATGCGCCGCTTCCACGAAACGAAGTTTCAGGCTACACACTGATAGGCGAAAGCCGATACAAGGGTGGACTAATCGGGACAGCGCAGGACAAATCGGGACACCTCCCGCAAGCGGCTGAAAATGATACTATTTTTGCGCCGCAGGCTGACGAACAGCCAGAAGAAACGCCCGGTTACGAGAATGACGAACCCGACTACGAGGACGAGGAAATAGCCGGTACATGGGTGACGATGATACCGGGCGGGCTACGGGCGTGAGCTTTGACGAACTGGGCGAAGCGGTACGCACGGCGAACGCCGACACCTCCACCGAAGCGGAACAGCGGCAAGCCGCCGGGACACTGGCAAGGATTGAGGGAACAAACCTCTACGATGCGGTGGTGGAGAACATCAACGGCGGGCTGGCAAAGGTGGCGGAACTGCTGGGACGCAACGAAGCGGAACTGGCTACGGCTACTGTCCCTGCCGAAGCTGGCGGTATAAGCAAGGAACACGAAGCGTTCGACATGAACGATTTCCTATAATGTAATAATGTGTAACAATATGAAGCAACGTGACTACGGTTGATTGGCAACCTGAAAACCAAACAGACAAACGGGACTATCCCCGACCACTAAAATTTCAAATTATTCACCAGCCGGGAAAGGCGGACTTCCCACCCGCCGCCCGGCATTAAAAACAAATCACAATGAGAAAGAAAATCTTTTTGTCGGCGGCTATCCTTGCCGCTGCGGTAAGTGCCTACGCACAGGGCAACGGGCAGGCGGGCATCACCGAAGCCACGAACCTAATCACAGGGTATTTCGACCCCGGAACAAAACTGGTGTACGCAATCGGGGCGGTCTGCGGCTTGATTGGCGGGGTAAAAGTGTATAACAAATTTTCAAGCGGCGACCCCGACACCTCAAAGACCGCTGCCAGTTGGTTCGGGGCGTGTATCTTCCTGATTGTCGCCGCCACTATCCTGCGGTCGTTCTTCCTCTAAAACGGCGGCTATGTCTGAATATCCGGTAAACAGGGGTATCGGGAAGCCGGTGGAGTTCAAGGGGCTGAAAAGCCAGTACCTCTTTATCTTTTGCGGCGGCTTGCTCGCCGTCTTCGTGGTGTTCATCGTCCTGTTCATGGCTGGCGTGAACCAGTGGCTATGTATCGGTTTCATCGTGTCGGCTTCGCTGCTGCTCGTGTGGCAGACGTTCCGGCTCAACGCACGGTACGGCACGCACGCTGATGAAAGCAGCCGCACGCAAAAGACACCCACGCTTCATTATCAGCCGAAAGGCGATACCCCGGCTGTTCAATTACAAAAGAAGAAAGGAAGAAAGAACATGAGGAATACATTAAAGGCTACCACGCTGGAAAGGAAATTTCCACTTTTGGCGGTGGAGAACGGCTGCATCATTTCAAAGGATGCGGACATAACGGTGGCTTTCAAGGTGGAACTGCCCGAACTGTTCACCGTCACCAGTGCCGAGTACGAAGCCATACATTCGGCATGGTACAAGGCAATCAAGGTGCTGCCCGACTACTCCATAGTACACAAGCAGGACTTCTTCATCAAGGAGAGCTACCAGCCCGACACCGAAAGGGACGAACTTAGTTTTTTAAGTCGCTCCTTTGAACGGCACTTCAATGAACGCCCGTTCCTGAACCATTACTGCTACCTGTTCCTGACGAAAACGACAAGGGAGAGAAGCCGCCGACAGAGCGACTTCTCCACCCTCTGCCGGGGCAGGATTGTCCCGCAGGAGATAGCCGACAAGGAAACGGCGGCAAAGTTCATCGAAGCGGTCGGGCAATTTGAAAGGATAATGAACGACAGCGGGTTTGTCACCCTTACCCGGCTGGCGGCATCGGAAATCACCGGGCAGGACGGAAAGGCGGGCATCATCGAGAAATACTTCTCGCTCTCGCAAACCGACACTACTTGCCTGAAAGACATCGGGCTGTACCCGGAAGAAATGCGTGTCGGGGACGATATACTGTGCCTGCACACGCTTTCGGACGTGGAAGATTTGCCCGGAAAAGTCGGGACGGACTGCCGATTTGAGAAACTTTCCACCGACAGAAGCGATTGCAGGTTAAGTTTCGCCGCCCCGGTGGGCGTGCTGTTGTCGTGTAACCACGTCTATAACCAGTTCATCTTCATAGACGACCACGCCGAAAACCTGAAGAACTTCGAGCAGACCGCCCGGAATATGCAATCGCTCTCCCGCTACTCCCGTGCCAACCAAGTGAACAAGGAGTGGATAGACGAGTACCTGAATGAAGCCCACAGCAAGGGGCTTGTCTCGGTGCGCTGCCACTGCAACGTCATGGCATGGAGTGACGACCGGGACGAACTCAAACGCATACGCAACGATGTGGGAAGCCAGCTTGCGCTAATGGAGTGCAAGCCACGCCACAACACGGTCGATACGCCCACGCTCTTTTGGGCGGGCATACCCGGCAACGAAGCCGACTTCCCGGCAGAGGAAAGTTTCTACACGTTCTTGGGGCAGGCTCTCTGCCTGTTCGTGGAAGAAACGAACTACAAGAGTTCGCTTTCGCCGTTCGGCATCAAAATGGTGGACAGGGTAAGCGGTCGCCCGCTGCACATCGACATATCGGATTTGCCCATGAAGAAAGGCATCACCACCAACCGCAACAAGTTCATACTTGGGCCGAGCGGTAGCGGGAAGTCTTTCTTCACCAACCACATGGTGCGCCAGTATTACGAGCAGGGTGCGCACGTGCTATTAGTAGATACGGGTAACAGCTACTTGGGGTTGTCCCAGCTTATCCACAATCGCACGCACGGTGAGGACGGGATTTATTTCACCTACACCAACGAGAACCCGATAGCGTTCAACCCGTTCTATGTCGAGGACGGAGTATTTGACATCGAGAAGAAAGAGAGTATCAAGACCCTTATCCTTACTTTATGGAAGCGGGACGATGAAGCCCCCAAGCGGTCGGAAGAAGTGGCGTTGTCCAATGCGGTAAGTGCCTATATCGAACGTATCACAGGGGATAAATCGGTAACGCCCTGCTTCAACACGTTCTACGAGTTTGTCCGGGATGATTACCGCCGACAGCTTGAACAGAAGAACGTCAGGGAAAAGGATTTCGACATAGACAACTTCCTGAACGTGCTTGAACCCTATTACAAGGGTGGCGAGTATGACTATTTGCTGAACTCCGACAAGGAGCTGGATTTGCTGCATAAACGCTTCATTGTCTTTGAATTGGATAATATCAAAGACCACAAGATTTTATTCCCGATAACGACTATCATCATCATGGAAGCCTTTATAAACAAGATGCGCAAGTTAAAGGGAATAAGGAAGTTAATACTAATCGAGGAAGCGTGGAAAGCGATTGCATCGGCGAACATGGCGGACTACATAAAATATTTGTACAAAACCGTCCGAAAGTATTTCGGGGAAGCGATTGTGGTAACGCAGGAAGTGGAAGATATTATTTCCTCGCCCATAGTGAAAGAGAGTATCATCAATAACTCGGACTGCAAGATTTTGTTAGACCAAAGAAAATACTTGAATAAGTTCGACAGCATACAAAACCTGCTCGGACTGACCGACAAGGAGCGTTCGCAGATATTGTCTATCAACATGGCGAACCACCCCGGACGGAAGTACAAGGAAGTCTTCTTCTCGCTGGGCGGCACGCAGTCGGCGGTATATGCCACAGAAGTTTCGCTGGAAGAATATTACACGTTCACGACAGAGGAAAGCGAGAAAATGGAACTGTTCGCCCTCGCCGAGAAGCTGGGCGGCAACCTTGAACTGGCTATCAAGCGGCTTGCGGAAAGCAAACGTAATCCCCAATTATCAACAACTTAAAATAAAAAAACATGAAACGGACAAATAGACTGTTTCCCATGCTGCTATGCGTCTGCCTGTCATTGGCTGGCTGCACTGGCAACGGGGAAAAACAACTGGAAAAGATGCGTGGTGAATGGGTACACGTCAAGGGACACCCGGCTTTCACGCTCTCGAAAACGGGCGGCAAATACACCGTCACCCGAAAAACGAATATCAGGGGCAAGGTGCTGGAAACTGCCTATCAAGTGTCGGAACAGGACGGGAAACTGTTTATCGAAACTGGCTTTGCCATACTGCTGACGTATGACAAGGAACGTGACCGGATAACCCTTTCACCCGGCGGCGAATACAAGCGAGTTACAAACCTTAAAAACAGAAAAAGATGAAGAAAACAATTCTCCTTATGGTGGTATGCCTTTGCTTCATCGGCAAGGCATCCGCCCAGTGGGTGGTGTCAGACCCCGGCAACTTGGCACAGGGTATCATCAACACCACCAAGCAGATAGTGCAGACTTCCACCACAGCCAAGAACACGCTGGACGGCTTCATGGAAGCGCAGAAGATTTTCCAGCAGGGTAAAAAATATTACGATGCGCTCAAAGCGGTGCATGACGTGGTTAAGGGCGGTGTCAAGGTGAAGAAGTCCATCGAACTGGTGGCGGAAATATCCGAAATCTACGTGCGCAACTTCCAAAGTATGCTGGCAGACCCGAATTTCACGCCTGACGAACTGTCCGCAATCTCGTTCGGCTATGCCAAACTGATGTCGGAAAGCTCGGACGTGTTGCAGGACTTGAAAAATGTAGTGAACATCACGGGTATGTCGCTGACGGATGCCGAACGGCTGGCAATCATCGACAACGCTTATCGAAGCCTGCTCAACTACCGCAACCTTGTGAACTACTACACCCGAAAGAACATATCCGTGTCCTACCTGCGGGCAAAGAAGAAAAACGACACCGACCGGGTGCTGGCTCTCTACGGCTCGGCGGATGAACGCTACTGGTAACATATAAATCGGTATGCCTATGTTATTAGCAGCGGTGGATTTTGACAACCTGCACCAAGTGTTGCGGGTGCTGTACGATGAAATGATGCCCTTGTGCAGCAACATGACGGGGGTAGCGAAAGGGATAGCCGGGCTGGGAGCTTTGTTCTATGTAGCCGCCAAAGTGTGGCAGTCACTCGCGCGTGCCGAAGCCATAGACGTGTACCCGCTACTCCGTCCTTTTGCGCTGGGGCTGTGCATCATGTTCTTTCCCACGTTCGTGCTGGGCACTATCAACACGGTATTGTCGCCAGTGGTAAAAGGATGCAACCAACTTATGGAAACGCAGACTTTCGACATGAACGAGTATCGGGCGCAAAAAGACCGACTGGAATATGAAGCCCTGATGCGAAGCCCCGAAACGGCTTACCTTGCATCGGACGAGGAATTTGACAGACAACTGGAAGAACTGGGCTGGTCGCCCTCCGACATGGTGACTATGACGGGGATGTATATGGATAGGGCGGCTTACAATATCAAGAAGTCCGTCCGGGACTGGTTCAGGGAACTGTTGGAAATGCTCTTTCAGGCGGCGGGGCTGATTATAGACACGCTGCGCACGTTCTTCCTGATTGTGCTTTCGATATTGGGTCCGCTGGCGTTTGCGATTTCCGTCTATGACGGTTTCCAAAGCACGCTGACCCAATGGATTTCACGCTATATCTCCATTTACCTGTGGTTGCCCGTGTCGGATTTGTTCAGCAGCGTGCTGGCACGCATACAAACGCTGATGCTCCAAAAGGACATTCAGGAACTTTCAGACCCGAATTTCATTCCTGACGGGAGCAGCACCGTGTATGTAATATTTATGATAATCGGTATCGTGGGCTACTTCACCATTCCTACGGTGGCAAGCTGGATTGTGTCGGCTGGCGGCACGTCTGCCTATAACCGCAACGTGGCACGGGCTGGGTCAATCGCCGGGGCTGCGGTCGGTGCGGCAAGCGGGAAAGTAACCGGGAAACTACTCAAATAACCAACATCAAAATTTAGTATATGGAATTTAAATCATTAACGAACATCGAAACGAGTTTCCGGCAAATCCGGCTCTTTGCGCTGGTATTCATCTGCCTGTGCGCACTGGTGACGGGCTTTGCCGTGTGGAACTCGTACAGCTTCGCCGAAAAGCAGCGGCAGAAGATATACGTCCTCGACAACGGCAAAAGCCTGATGCTGGCACTCTCGCAGGACATGGCACAGAACAGACCAGTGGAAGCCAAATCACACGTGCGGCGTTTCCACGAACTGTTTTTCACCTTATCACCCGACAAGGGGGCTATCGAAAGCAACATCAAACGCTCGCTGTTCCTCGCCGACAAGACCGCTTTCAACTATTACAAGGACTTGGCGGAAAAGGGCTACTACAACCGGGTGATTTCCGGAAACGTCACGCAGACGGTGGAGATTGACAGCGTGAAGTGCGACTTCGACCAGTACCCCTACAAGGTGAACACGTATGCCCGCCAGTTGATTGTCCGGGAAAGCAGCCTGACGGTGCGAAGCCTTGTGACCTCGTGCCGCCTGCTCAACGCCACACGGAGCGACAACAACCCGCACGGCTTCATTATCGAAGCGTTCACCATTACCGAGAACAAGGATTTGCAAACCGTTAAGAGGTAGCCTTATGGAAAGGAAACGAAATTACATCGAAAAGGTGCAGGACTGGGCGGACGACTGCCTGCGCCGAATGTGCGGACGGATTACGCCGGGCAAAAGGCTGGCGGTTATCCTCGTGATGTTCCTATTTTTCGGCGGCTTGTCTATCTACATCACTGTTTCATCAATCTACAATATCGGGAAACGGGACGGCAGGCGGCTGCAAATAGAACATATCAAACAACTGCCATTGCAGGGCAATGACACAATCAACAGTATCAACCTCTTAAACAGACCGGAATATGGAAGAAGTACAGAAGAATGAGAACGGCACGACCGTACCACAGATGGACGGGAAGACTGAAAAGGAAAAGAAGCCCAAACGGGAACTGACACCCCAACAGGTACAGCAGCGCAGGAAAATGATAGTCTTCCCGCTGATGTTCCTTGCCTTTGCCGGGTGCATGTACCTGATATTCGCCCCCTCCGGCAAAGAGGACGTGAATGTAGAGAGCGTTGGCGGCTTCAACGCCGACATACCCCTGCCCGCAGAGGACGGGATTATAGCCGACAAGCAAAAGGCATACGAACAAGCGATGCTGAACCGCAAACAGCAGGACAAGATACAGTCCTTGCAGGACTTCGGTTTCACGGGGGACGATGAAACGGAAGAACCGCAAGCGGAAATAGACCTGATGCCGGAAGAAAATCCGAAGCCACAAAAGGGCGGCGGTGCTTCTTATTCGGCAAACGCTTACCGGGACATCAACCGCCAGTTAAGCACGTTCTACGAAACGCCCCCTGTGGACGAGGAAAAAGAGGACTTGAAGCGGCAGGTGGCGGAACTGACCGACAGACTGCAACAGCAGCAGAACGCCACGCCTACCGCTGACGACCAAATGGCACTCTTGGAAAAGTCCTACGAACTGGCGGCAAAGTACATGAATGAGGGCGGGCAGAACGGGCAAACGGCACAAGTGCCTGTTGCCGGGACTGTCACCCAAAAGCCGCAAGCCCAGCCCGTGCAGGCTATCCGGGAAACGACCGTATCGGGATTGCAGCAGCCCATGAGCGATGCCGACTTCATCCGGGCTTACAGCCAGCCACGAAACTACGGCTTCAACACGGCGGTAGGCACGGGCTACGCTATGGGCAGGAACACGATAGCCGCCTGCATCCACCAAGACCAAACCCTGACGGACGGGCAGGCGGTGAAACTACGGCTGCTCGAACCCATGCAGGCGGGAAACATAGTCGTGCCGAAGAATACCCTTGTGGCGGGGACGGCAAAGGTGCAGGGCGAACGGCTCGACATACTGGTGTCCTCGATTGAATATGCGGGCAACATCATCCCGGTGGAACTCGCCGTATTCGACACGGACGGGCAAAAGGGGCTTTCCGTACCGTCCTCTATGGAGCAGGAAGCGTTCAACGAAGCTATGGCGAATATCGGAAGCGGGCTGGGAACAAGCATTTCCTTTGCACGGAGTGCCGGGCAGCAGGTGGCTATGGACGTGACAAGGGGCTTGCTGCAAGGAACGTCCGGCTACCTCGCCAAGAAGTTCCGAACCGTAAAAGTGAAGCTGAAAGCAGGCTATAAAGTCATGCTTTACGCCAAACAACAATAATTATTTAACTACTAAAATTCCAATTAACAATGAAACAGATTTTTGGATTGTTCGCCCTCTTGCTGGGCGTGTGTGCGGCAAACGCACAAACCGCTGACACCGTGAAGTATGCGGCTGGCAACGACTTGTACCGGGGGATTACCCGGAAACTCCCGTACCACCAAATGGTAACGCCCTACGGCGTGGAAGTGACCTTTGCCAAGACGGTGCATATCATCTTCCCCGCCGCCGTCCGCTATGTCGATTTGGGAAGCAACCACATCATAGCGGGCAAGGCAGACGGTGCGGAGAACGTAATACGTGTGAAAGCCACGACAGAGGGCTTTCCGGGAGAAACGAACTTCTCCGTCATTTGTGAGGACGGGAGTTTCTTTTCATTTAATGCCAAGTACGCCCGTGAACCGGAAATGCTCAACATCGAAATGAAAGACTTCTTGGAGAATGAAGATACGTCCGACTTCTCACATACCCGCATGAACATCTATTTCCGGGAACTGGGTAATGAAAGCCCGCTGCTGGTGAAGCTGATAATGCAGAGCATCTACAAGAACAACGACCGGAAAGTGCGCCACTTGGGTAGCAAGCGTTTCGGCATACAGTTCTTAATCAAGGGGATTTACACCTATAACGGGATGCTCTATGTACACACGCAGACAAAGAACAGTTCCAACGTGCCTTTCGATACCGACTTCATCAAGTTTAAGATAGTCGATAAGGAAGTACCCAAGCGCACGGCTATTCAGGAAACAGTGCTGGATGCGGTACGCAGCTACAACGAGGTGATAGAGATTGCCGGGAAATCGACCGTGCGCACGGTATACGCCCTGCCGAAGTTCACCATTCCTGACGACAAGCTGCTGCTGGTGGAACTCTACGAGAAGAACGGCGGGCGGCATCAGGTTATCCGGGTGGAGAACGCCGACATCGTGAACGCAGAAGTGATTAACGAACTCAAAATCAAATAGGGAATGAAAAGGCACATCTTTATAATGATACTCTTTGCGCTGTGCCTGACCTCGTTTCAGGCACACGCACAAAGATACCTGCCGGGCATGAAAGGCTTGCAGGTCACGGCGGGCATGACGGACGGGGTGCATTGGAACGCCAATACGGATTTTGCCTACCATATCGGGGCGGCGTATAGCGTTTACACCAAGAACACCAACCGCTGGGTAATTGGCGGCGAATACCTGCACAAGAAGTATGACTACAAGGATATGAGAATACCAGTCGAACAGTTCACCGCAGAGGGCGGCTATTACCTGAAATTCCTATCGGACAGGCGTAAGACCTTTTTCCTGTCGCTGGGACTGTCGGCACTCGCCGGGTATGAAGTGAGCAACCGAAGCGAAAAGCTGTTGCCGGACGGCTCTACTTTGCTGGATAAGGACTGCTTCGTTTACGGCGGAGCTTTAACGCTGGAACTGGAAGCCTACCTGACTGACCGGATAGCTTTGCTTGTCAGCGCAAGGGAACGGGCGTTGTTCGGCTCGGACATAGGCAAGTTCCACACGCAGGTATCTGTGGGACTGAAATTCATTATCAACTGACCGCTATATAATAATGTATATGAAGAATGTAATGTATAAAATCATCATGGGCTGCTACATCGTGGCCGCCCTCGTGCTTGTCACCGCCTGTAATGACAACTTGGATATTCAGCAGGCATACCCGTTCAGCATCGAAACGCTGCCAGTACCCAAAAGGCTGAAAGTCGGGGAAACTGCCGAAATACGCTGCCAACTGATGCGTGGCGGCTATTACCAGCCGACTACCTATCAGATACGGTACTTCCAGCCGGACGGCAAAGGGAAGCTGGAAATGGATAACGGCACGGTGTTCCTGCCCAATGACCTGTACCCGCTGGAGAAAGAAACGTTCCGGCTCTACTACACATCGGCATCGACAGACCAGCAGACGATTGACATTTATGTAATTGATAGCTTCGGGCAGGTGCAGCAACTTTCGCTATCGTTCAATAATGACAACGGCAAGGATGAAGAACCGGAATAGCCATGCGGCTGTTTGTTAGGATATATACCAGCCTTATACGCAATGATACGCAATGCGTATGTTATGGCAGTCCACCCGCTGATAGTTCGGCGGGTGGACTTTTCATGTTAGGGAACAGGGCGGGTTTCTTTGCCACTTTATTTCCCGGCACTCACGAAAGAAAGTGGCGGCGGCAAATAGCCGCCGTTCTCTATCAACTGGTTTTAAGGCTCTTTATGGACGTGTATTTCTCTAACCACACCTTTACCTGTTCCATGTTATATTCGCCCGTAATGATTGCCGTATGGTCGTTTATGGCTACAAACCGGACACTTTCGTAGCTGTTTACCCAGCCTTGCAGGGAACAGACACCCCACGTTGCAACATCTTCAAAAACACTGCGGTCTATCCGGCTGATTGGCTCGCCGAAAACTACCGTCATTATCTGAAAGTCCGGTTTATCCTCTAACAGTTGTAAATGGTGTAACGTGCCGAACTCGTCTATTTTACGCCCCCACGCCCACACATCATTATACAAATCATCGCCCCACTGGTGCGGGTGGTCGAAGCGGACTTTTACCGCTGTGGAATGCCGGTCGTCTTGGATGTCCTCGATAACGCCCGTTACCATTAAACCCGTAAAAATACACTCGCAACGCTTGCCGATAAGCTCCTTGTTTACTTCTGTCGTTTTCATATCCCTAAATTTTACTTATTTATTACTCCGTTCTTTTTTCGCTATCCACTCGTCACGCCTGCGGCGGCACTCGTCCAGCGTTTTGGCTACCGTACTGAAAAGTTCCATATCGGTGTGGCGGTAGTCATATTGAAAATAAATCTGTCCCCTGAAAGCCCCTAAACAGCATTTCACGAACTTTTCTTCTCCCGGTGTTTGGGTAATGCTTACCCCGTTTTTGTTAAGTGACTGCATGATGTTCTATTTTTTATGGTTATAATATCAGTAAGAAAAGCAACGACAGGAAAAGCAGAGCCATGCCCAGCGCATAAACGGCTGAAAGGCAGACACGGAGCAGGAAACAGGCGGCACGAAATACGATATACGCCGTTATCGCCGTGCCTGCTCCGGCTACGCTGGCGAACCGCCATGCAAGGCAGAACAGCAACGCCCGCCAAAGGATTTTATAAATGCTTTTCCGTTTCATCGCTTGGTTGTTTTTAGCGGGCAGGGCTTTGAACCCCGCCCGAATTGGTATTCAGTTATGCCGCCCGGAACACAAAACCGTCATCGAACCAGTAATCGAACATAAACAAGTCACGGGCAAACCTTTGGTAATCAAAGTATGTTTCGGCGAAGTCGGGCAGTTCGTAGCACTCGGCGACTATTTGCGTGGCAAAGGTTTCTTCATCGTCATATTGTCCTATATACTCGTCTTGAAAGGCTTTTATCAAATCGTCCGCATCTTCCTCGCCCAAATCATGGCTTTTGTAGTTGCACCACACGAAAAAGGCTTCCTGCTCGGTGTCGCTCAAATCCTCCACCGCATCACGCAGGGAAAAGAAGTTTTCAGAAATCCAGCTTTCGCCGATTAAGCCCTCCGGCACGTTCTCCCAGTCCTGAAACATATATTCCGCATCTTCCTCGTCCTTGTGAAGTTCCCGGCAGGCTTCATAAAATTCTTCCTTGTCCGAATAGTCCGAAAGGTCGAGCCATGCGCCGGACAATGAACCGTTGTTGTACTTGGCATAAGTGCCTACATAAACTTTTGCTTCCGATAATACCTTTGCTTCCATATTGCTGTAATTTTTAAGTTTTTAATTTTATGCGGATTCGAGAGGTGAGGGAGTTGAAGTTTCACTGAACTTTTTTCCTGTTTCCCGTAAATCCGACTTTTTTTTTATGCGTCTTCCGGTCGGGTCGGTCGTTTTCGTTTCACATAGGCGTAAAAGGGTAGTGTTTAGAGTTTGCAAGGTTTTGGGCAAAAAATACCTCGCAAGGCAGGGAAGATTTTTTCGCCAAACCGGAACGGCTCGACCTTGCAAAATCGTGAAGAACACGTAACTACCTTTGCCTATTGAAATGATTAAAACGACCGTCCCGGCTGGGGGACTGCGTAAGAGGAAGATTTACAGATAGGGAAATTGGGGAAAAGTGCCTGTTCCCTTTAGTCTTTTAGGGAACACTCCATGCGGGCGGGAAAGGCAAGGGTATGGCAAGTTTACCTTGCGGTACGCTTGTGCGGGTTTCCAACGGCTCTTTTCACGAAATACAGTCAGCCATGCCACGCACGGCTGGCGTTTCGGGGAATGTGCCAGTGGAAAAGGGAATAAAAATGCGGGTAGTCGGTGGACTGCCCGCAAGGTGAAAGAATGTACTTTGTTGGGATATAGCTTGTTAGGTGGAATTTCGTTACCGAAATCGTTACCTGTTTTGTTACCAACGGTATATAGGTAACTGAAAATTCACATGGCGACTTCCTTGTAAATCTTCTCGATGCCGACAAACTTCTTGTCAAGCCCCTGCATATCACTGCCTATCTTGCTGTTAGTGATGCGGGCATAGATTTGGGTCGTTTCGATATTGGTGTGTCCCAACATCTTGGACACCGTTTCAATGGGTACGCCCTTTGACAACGTGGTAGTCGTTGCGAACGTGTGCCGAGCAAGGTGAAATGTCAAGTTCTTTTTAATACCGCACACATCGGCTATCTCTTTCAGGTACGCATTTAGTTTCTGATTACTGATTATGGGAAGTATCTTGCCATTCGGTAACTTGCCCTTGTACTTCTTCAAAATCATCTTGGGAATATCCAGCAGGGGAACATTAACGTCCGTATTCGTCTTTTGCCGCTTTGTCATTATCCAAAGGTTGCCGTCAAAGGATTTGCGAATGTTATCTTGTGTAAGCCCGGCTACATCTATATAGCAAGCCCGGTGAAGCAGGCAAAGATGAACAAGTCCCTGACGTGTTCCAGCCGCTCGGAAACCATTTTCTTTTTAAGGATAATTTTAATCTCGTCCTCTGTCAGATAACCCCTGTCCACTTTTTCCAGCCGGATTTTATAATTGGCGAACGGGTCGTTCACCAGTATACCGTTGTTGCGGGCAATGATGATGATACGCTTGAAGAACTGCATGAACTTGGCGGTAGTGTTGTAGCCGCACTTGCAGGCTGTACGCAAATACAACTCAAAATCGGTAATGAACATCGGGCTTATCTCCTTAATGGATATGTCCGATACGTTGTACTTACTGCGGATGAACTCGGCAAGGTGGCGGCGGGTCACTTCATACTTACGGTAGGTCGCTATCGTCTTGGATATGCCGACCAACTGCTTCACATCGTCATTGTGCTTTTGGAACAAGGTAAGGATTGTTTCGTGGCTCTCGCTATGACCTAAAAACTCGTTCTTCACTTTCTCGGCGGTCACGTAGTTGTCACGCCGCTGCATCTCATGGTAAATGGTATTCAGGGAAGAACGTATATCGTCCAAAAGGGCGTTTATCCTCCCGGCATCCCTGCCTTTGGCTTTGCCCGCAGCCGTGTTCCAGTTGTCGGGCTGGATGCTCTGTTTCGTGCTGAACTGGCAAAGTTTGCCGTCTATGGTGATGCGTGCCATAATCATAACCTCGCCGTTTTTCTTTTCAGAACCTTTCTTCAAATAAAAAAGAACCTTGAATGTCGATTTCATAACTCACTTTTTTTAGTTGCAAAATTAATTTTTACCTCTCGTTTTTGAGTTATGCAGACTATGGACTAATCAAGTCATTATCAGGTCATTTGAGGACAAATCGTTACCGTTTTTGTCCGGCGGGGAATAGGTAACGATTTAGTAACGAAACTTTGTCTTTTACCGTACTTTTGAAGTCTTGGAAGCCGGACTTTCGGGCAATAAAAAAAAGCCACAAATCATTGATTTGTAGCTTTTTGTCCGTTTACTGACCATTTCTGTCCAGTAAGTTCAGCGGAGAGACAGGGATTCGAACCCCGGGTGCCTCGCAGCACAACGGTTTTCAAGACCGCCGCAATCGACCACTCTGCCACCTCTCCTAAAACTTCCTTTTCGGGAAGTGCTTTTCCTCTTAAAGCGGTGCAAAGGTACAAATCATTTTTAATTCTGCAAACTTCCTTTCTCTTTTTTCATGAATTAATAGTACTTTTGCACCATGATATATCCGCAGAACTTTGAACAGAAAATAGGTTTCGACCAAATACGCCAATTGCTGAAAGAAAAATGCCTCAGTACACTTGGCGAAGAACGGGTGATGGACATGGCATTCTCCGACCACTTTGGAGAGGTGGAGGAGCGTTTGGACCAAGTCACTGAATTTGTACGCATACTCCAAGAAGAAGACAACTTCCCGGCACAATACTTTTTTGATGTACGTCCGTCACTGAAACGCATACGCGTGGAAGGCATGTATCTGGATGAACAAGAGCTCTTTGACCTACGCCGTTCACTGGAAACCATACGTGATATTGTACGCTTCCTACAGAAAAGCGATGATGATGAGGAAGAGGGCGATTCCCCCTACCCTTGTCTGAAAAGACTGGCGGGAGACATCACCGTTTTCCCACAGCTCATAGCAAAAATAAACGGCATCCTCTCTCCTTACGGAAAAATCAAGGACAATGCCTCTACAGAGTTGGCACGCATCCGCCGGGAACTGGCAAGTACTATGGGAAGCATCTCCCGCTCACTGAACAGTATTCTGCGAAATGCCCAGTCCGAGGGCGTTGTGGACAAAGACGTAACGCCTACCATGCGTGACGGTCGTCTGGTCATTCCCGTTGCACCGGCACTGAAACGGAAAATACGCGGTATTGTACACGACGAGTCGGCCAGTGGTAAAACCGTATTCATCGAGCCTGCCGAAGTAGTGGAAGCCAACAATCGCATACGAGAACTTGAAGGTGACGAACGCAGAGAAATTATCCGCATCCTGACGGACTTCTCCAACCAGTTGCGCCCCTCCATCCCCGACGTACTGCTATCATACGAGTTCCTTGCCGAAATAGACTTCATACGTGCCAAAGCATTGTTTGCCGAGCAAATATCCGGACTGAAACCGGCTCTCGAAAACAAGCAACTGCTGGACTGGACAATGGCGGTACACCCACTCTTGCAACTTTCTCTCGCCAAACATGGCAAAAAAGTAGTACCGCTTGACATCGAACTGAATGAAAAGCAACGTATCCTCATTATCTCCGGTCCGAACGCAGGCGGCAAGTCCGTCTGCCTAAAGACAGTAGGCTTATTACAATACATGCTGCAATCCGGACTACTCATCCCGATGCACGAACGCAGTCATGCCGGAATATTCAGCAGCATATTTATCGACATCGGTGACGAGCAGTCCATTGAAGATGATTTGAGTACCTACTCCTCCCACCTTACGAACATGAAAATCATGATGAAAAGCTGCAATGAACGGAGCCTCATCCTGATTGATGAATTCGGTGGTGGAACGGAACCCCAGATAGGAGGCGCCATCGCCGAAGCCGTATTGAAACGCTTCAACCAAAAACAGACGTTCGGTGTCATCACCACACACTATCAGAACCTGAAACATTTTGCCGAAGACCACGAAGGTGTAGTAAACGGCGCCATGCTCTATGACCGCCATCTGATGCAAGCACTGTTCCAGTTGCAGATAGGCAATCCTGGCAGTTCGTTCGCTGTAGAGATTGCCCGCAAGATAGGTCTGCCCGAAGATGTCATCGCCGATGCCTCGGAAATTGTGGGCAGTGAATACATCAATGCCGATAAGTACCTGCAAGACATTGTGCGCGACAAACGCTATTGGGAAGGCAAACGCCAGACAATACGCCAGCGTGAAAAGCACATGGAAGAGACCATCGAGCGCTATCAAACCGAAATCGAAGATTTGCAGAAATCCCGGAAGGAGATTCTGCGCAAAGCGAAGGAAGAAGTGGAGCAACTGATGCAGGAAGCCAATGCACGCATCGAGAACACCATACGCTCCATCAAAGAAGCCCAAGCAGAAAAAGAAAAAACACGCCAGGCCCGCCAGGAGTTGACGGACTTCCGTGAATCAATGGAAGCGCTTGCCAACAAGGAACTGGAAGAAAAAATCGCCCGCAAAATGGAAAAGCTGAAAGAGAAGCAGAACCGGAAAAAGGAAAAGAAAGCGGGCAAAGGAAAAGAAAACGGACTGTCTGCCCAGGCTTTGGCAGAACAGCAGGCGCGGAAAGAGGCAGAACGCCTTGCAGCCATCACCCCCGGCTGCAACGTCAGAATAAAGGGCCAGACCTCTGTGGGCGAAGTAATGGAAGTGAATGGCAAGAATGCTGTCATCGCGTTCGGCAGCATCAAGACTACCGTAAAGCTGGACAGGCTGGAACGTACCAACGCGCAGCCTAAACAAGCTGATGTGTCCACCAAAAGCACTTTCATCAGCGCCCAGACCCAGGACAGCATGTACGAGAAGAAACTGCATTTCAAGCAAGACATTGATGTCCGCGGCATGCGTGGCGATGAAGCCTTGCAAGCCGTTACCTATTTCATTGATGACGCCATCCTTGTCGGCATGTCACGCGTGCGTATCCTTCACGGAACGGGGACAGGCATCCTGCGCATGCTTATCCGTCAATATCTGGAAACTGTTCCCGGAGTACGCCACTTTGCCGACGAACATATACAGTTCGGCGGAGCAGGCATCACCGTTGTGGACTTGAGTTAATGGATAATCGACAGTTGATAATTGATAGTTAAAGCTAAATCATAAATCTGAAATATATGAAATCAATCAAAGAACTCTACCGTATCGGTACCGGTCCATCCAGCAGCCACACCATGGGACCGCGTAAGGCAGCTCAGATATTCCTGGAAAGGCATCCCGAAGCAGCCGCATTCCAAGTAACCCTATACGGAAGCCTCGCCGCTACCGGCAAGGGACACATGACCAATGTTGCCATCACCGAGACACTGCAACCCGCAGCACCGGTAGAAATAATCTGGGAACCCAAAATATTCCTGCCCTTCCATCCCAACGGCATGAAATTCGTCTCTTTGGACAGCGAAGGCAAGGAGACGGACCAATGGACCGTATTCAGTGTCGGCGGCGGTGCCCTGGCAGAAGAGAATGACGGAGCATCATCCGTAAACACCCCGGATGTATACGAAATGAACAGTATGACCGAAATACTGCAATGGTGTGAACGTACCGGAAAAAGTTACTGGGAGTACGTCAAGGAATGCGAGGAAAGTGACATTTGGGATTACCTGCAGGAGGTATGGAAAACCATGCAGGCTGCCGTAAAACGGGGATTGGATAGTGAAGGAGTCTTGCCCGGCCCTCTGAACCTGCGCCGAAAGGCTTCTACCTATTATATACGTGCCAGTGGCTACAAGGCTTCCCTCCAGTCGCGCGGACTGGTATTTGCCTATGCTTGGCAGTAAGTGAAGAAAATGCGTCAGGCGGGGTCATTGTCACTGCACCTACCTGCGGTTCGTGTGGCATTGTACCGGCAGTGCTCTATCATCTGCAAAAAAGCCGGGAGTTCAGCGACACACGCATACTCCGTGCCCTTGCCACAGCCGGACTGATAGGAAACATCGTGAAGACCAACGCTTCCATTTCGGGAGCGGAAGCCGGATGCCAGGCAGAGGTAGGCGTAGCATGTTCCATGGCATCAGCCGCAGCCAACCAATTGTTTGGAGGCAGTCCGGCACAAATAGAATATGCCGCCGAGATGGGATTGGAGCATCATTTGGGAATGACCTGCGACCCGGTTTGTGGGCTGGTACAAATCCCGTGCATCGAACGTAATGCCTACGCCGCCGCACGTGCCCTGGATGCAAACCTTTACTCCTCCTTCACCGACGGCATGCACCGCGTATCATTCGACAAGGTGGTGGAAGTCATGAAAGAAACCGGAAACGACCTGCCCTCCCTCTACAAAGAAACCAGCGAAGGAGGACTGGCGAAGGATTATAAGCCGATGTAGTAAAGGATTAAGGATGAAGGATTAGGGATTAGGGGTGTGCAATCATATTGAACCTTCATCCTTAATCCTTAACCCTTAATCCCTAATCCTTCATCCTTTTCCTTAATCAAGTTTTACCGGCCAATGCGTATCATCCTTATCACCGCTCACATCTTTTGTCTGCAGCAGGCCTCCTTCTTCCGAATAGAACAATTGATACTCTGCATTTCCCTTTTCAACTTCAATGACAAACTGCATAGGCACTACCGGATACTCCAAAAGAACAATCTCCTCTATCTTCCAACCGGCATACTCACTGGCGCTGAAAGAGGTCTGTACTGTTCCCGGAAGATTATTCCAAAGCAATTCGGTTTCCGTCAGTTGCCATTCCGCCTGATTATTGAACCATACATCCTTTTCCTGCCCATCCACTTTACAATCTGCAACGAAATAGCCCCCTTTCTGTTCCCATTCCACATGGATTGCGGAAGGGTATTTGGACTTCAATGCTTGTGACATTGCTTCGGGCACTTTGACATCATCCTTGTCGTCATCATCACTGCATGCACCAAGTGCCAAGGCGGCGATGAACATCATCGCCAACATTTGAATCTTCATTCTCATCATTTCTCTATAAAGTTTAGGTTAATAGTTACTGGAGAATCAATCGTCCATGCTGACGAACTTTCCCTTTTTGTTGAACTTCAAAGAGTAGTCATTACCCAATTCAATTTCCACACCGGTACGTCCGCGTTCGATTTTAGTAATAATCTCTCTCGGGAAGTTAGCCTTCACATACTCCTTTACCGGAACCGGAATCAATGCTTCGGGAACAGCGGACTTCTTGCAATCCACTTCCAACCAATTTCCTTTCTTGTCGAAGTCTATTTCCGTACGGTCTGTCAACAGCACTTCATATTTTTTAGTCTGCAATATTTCACTTTCAATCTTGATGTGTGAAATGTGCGGTTTCGAGAAATACTGGTTGATAAAATTGCGTGCCGTCAGCGGAAGCTGCTTGGTATCCTGAGTGATGACATCACCGGCAAAGGCAAACTGAACAGCTACAAGAGCCAACACAAGAATAGACAATACTTTCTTCATAATCGTTATTTTTTAATGTTACTAATAAATTTCATATTATTCACACTGCAAATAACGGTAGAGAATTAGGAAAGATTTGGGAATAACCGCAGTTAACAGTAAATTTTACTTTCTTTAACCAGACGGAAGGTATGCATACCGTCCTGCCATTCATACGTGAGCTTCAATGAAGACGACAACGCAATGGAACGCGCTATGGCAAGCCCCAGTCCGGTGGAGTCTTTCTTGCCATCCATGCCATGATAGAAACGCCGGAACAACTTCTCTCCATCCAAAGGAACATCACCCGTATTCTTTATGACCAGCGAAGTTGGAGTGGTAAGTACCTGCAACTCTCCCCCTTCCCTATTGTGCAGCAACGAATTCTTCACCAGATTGGAAACCAGTATTTGCGCCAGCGAATGGTTGCAACGGATGATAAAAGGCTGCTCCTCCCGTTTTCGTATCAGTCTCACCTGCTTATGTTCATAGATATCCATCAAGTCGGGCAAGAGTTCATCCAATATCTCATCCACCGAGACATCCTCCATCTCGGTATACTGCCCGTTCTCTATACGGGAAAGCAACAGCAGGGACTTGTTCAGTTTTACGGCACGCCCCAGCGTGGCATATATCTCGTCCAGCTGCTCCATTTGCTGTTCCGTCATCCCTTCACTCTCAGCCAGCAGTTCCACTTTTCCCCTCACGATGGCAAGCGGTGTCTGCAACTCATGCGAGGCATTCTCGATGAACTGCTTCTGCTCCTCGTATGCCTTGTAGCTGCGGTTACCCATATCCAATGCAGCATCGCTCAGCTGGCGGAACTCCCGTATCTTCGTCGGGTTGTCCAATGGAGGCACCTCCTTGCCGGGCTGAATGCAGTGCAGCCAGTCAAGCAACCTATGTAACGGACGGAACACTCCCTTCAGCACCAACTGGATGCCGATGGAAGTACAGATGAGAAACAACAGGAACAGCGCTCCCAGATACCAAAGCATAGCCTCCACCATGTCATCCCGCTCCAAAATGGAAATCATCAGTTTCAACTCATAATATTGCCCGTCGGGCATACGGAAAGCGGTACACATGACACGTACCGGTTCGTCTTCATCCTCCAGTTCGATATAAACCGTAGCATCATAGAACACTTGTCTGTAATGCCGCCCTTCCTCTTCGGATATAGGAGTGAACTTATAGAAAGACATCAACGAGCCTTCCGTTTCGAGTATCGAGGGGTCGTGAAGCGCACTCTCCATCAATATCTCACCGTAATTCTCCAACGTATCGTCCGTCTCATCCACCACCTCGTCAATGATTGCGTAATAGAACAGCACACCCCACACCGCCATCAACAGAAACAGCAGCAATGCAAGTTTGCGGTAGGTGTAGCTCAGCAGCTTCATAGTTCGGAGAGTTTGTAGCCGAATCCATAGACAGCCTTTAATTCTATGGTAGCCTCAGCTTGTTTCAATTTCTTACGCAGATTCTTCACTTGCGAGTAGATAAAATCCAACGAATCCGCCTGGTCTATATTGTCTCCCCACACCGACTCGGCAAGGCTCATTTTATTGATGACCCGGCCGGGGTTGACTACAAAATAATAAAGCAGGTCGAACTCCTTGCGGTTCAGCTGCAAGGGTTTTCCGTTTATCTCTACCTGCCGTTTGTCGGGGTAGAGCAAAAGATTTCCAAGGGTGACGGTCACATCTCCCTTCGCCTGCCGCCGACGTATCAATGACTTGACACGTGCATTGAGTTCTGCCAGATGGAAAGGCTTTGTAAGGTAATCGTCGGCTCCCAGTTCCAGCCCGTCCACCTTGTCGTCCAGCGAGTCTTTGGCCGAGATAATAAGCACACTGTCACTGCGGTGCAGCCGTTTCAGCTCACGCAGCAAGTCCAGACCGCTCCCGCCAGGCAACATGATATCCAGCAAAATGCAGTCGTAATCGTAGTCATTGATTTTATCCAATGCCGAAAAATAGTCGGCAGCGGTCTCTACAACAAACTTTTCTTTCAAGAGCGAAGTGCGGATGGTTTCCCGCAAATCTTGCTCATCTTCTACAATCAGGATTTTCATACCGGCAAAGATGGTCTGCAAAACTGGAAACAATCTGGAAAACTATCCACTAATCAATGCTGTCTGTCTGATAGTCCTCCATCAGTTCTTCTTTTGCCATGGAGATTTTCCCGTCAGCCGTAATGGTCAGTCTGATGGGAACATAAAGGTCGGATTGCGGATAGCAGACGCTCGCCGCGTATATGATTCCTTGCGGAGTGGTCTTGTCATAGACCAGCCCCTCAAGAATGGAGTACTTCATGAACTTGGCATCCACCAACGAAGCAAAATTATCTTTGGTGAACACTTTATCCACCACCTGCTTCCCGCCGCACGTGATGCGCAAGGTGATACGGTTATCCACAAATTTCTCCCCCTGCTCGTTTTTCACTATCGGCAGAGATTCATCCGGCCGGCGCACTACAGAAGACTGATACTCTTTTCCCTTATACGTAAAGGATGTTTTTACATCAGACACCTGCATGCGCTGTGGGCCGGCAATTTCTGTACTATCCTGCATCAATACCTGCGTACCGTCTTTCTTATTCTTGTCTTGCGACGAACAAGCAGTGAAGAAGATGACCGATGCACACACTAAAATATAGACTATATTCTTCATCGTTCTGTTTTTTAGTAGTTGACCGGACAAAAATAGTACAAATTGAATGCAATAGAAAATTTATTTTCTTTTAGATTCCATTTTTGCTTTTCTATCCTGCACTTTCTTGCTGTATGCAGCATATTGTTCTTCCGTCATAATCTTCTGGAGTTGTGAATCATAAGCAATACGGGCAGTCTTCATCTCTTCACGCTTCTTTTCCATCTCCGCTTTTTTCTGTGCGCGTTGCTCGTCTGTCAGCCGTTGGTGCCTATTTGCTTTCTGATGTTTGCGTGCTTTTGCATCGCACTTCTTGTCGCAACAGCAACAACAACCATTGTCACTTCCGCCTTTTCTCATATCTGCCCTGCGACTCACGGCATATCTTTCATTTTCTCGGTCAGCTCCAAGTTGGCTTCAAGCAGTTGCTTCTTCTGCGTATCGTTCAGGGAGTATTCCTTCACCATACGTTCTGTCATACGCTCGGCACGCACTTTCGGGTCGGGTCTCTTGCCATTGCGGTTTTCCTGCTGTTGTGCCATCGCCATGCCGCCCATCAGAAAGGCAGCCATTCCTATCAAAATAAATTTTTTCATAACTTCTTCTTTTTTTAAATGAATACTTGGTATCAGCTATACCTATCGTGTTGCAACGTATCTATGACAAAAACAAAAGCGGGAAGTTTAACCGCAACTTCCCGCTTTAACATAATAAATGAGGTTGAAAAGAATATTAAGGTTCGTCCAGATACTGTACGATAAGGCTCAGGCATAAAGGGATTGTTGCTCGCCGGTTTGGCAGACGTCGGGTTTCTTGAAAAGGCCGTAATACGCACTCATATATATTACCCATTGGCAGAATTAAATCATGCGGAAATACCGACAAACAGAACATTTTCCTACCTTCTCCCTATCCGCTCCCTACCTGCTCCCTATTTGGTCCGTCTACATATACACGGAGCAGATAGGGGGAAAACAGGAAACAAGCAGGGAGAAAACCGAAAAACAAAACAAAATGAAGTCTGTACATACCTCTAAAAGCAAGAAAATTCCCATAAAAAGCATATCTTTACACCGGAAATGAAACATATAAAAAATACACACCAAACTCACTTTAGAGCCATGAAGAAAATATATCCCAAAGAATGGTTGGAACTGCATCCGTACAAGCAGACAAACAGCGTTGACCAGTACTACGTCGGCATTGCAAACGAAATCCACAAAAGACTTTACTCTTCAACGATAGCCGACGCCTTCGAAGAAGAGGGAAACATACGCTATACAAGCCTTTGCCTCGCCGCATGGTTTGAGGACGTCATCTCCCAGACCGGCATCTGGCAGACATTCACTGCCGAGTGCCGGAAGCGATACGGGGCCTATCTGCCCTTCTACCCCATCAAAGGCGATTATTTTCCGGATGAAATTAATCTGGAGGACATACGCTTTCTGCTTTGGCACCATATACAATATCTGTGCCGGGGAATAAGCGCCATCAACCCCGAGAATCCCGGAATAGAGCAGACTGCACAAGAGATATACGGACTGCTTGCAGAGGAATACGAAACCGCTCCCGAAAATGAAAGGATGCAGGAATTTCTATACCACTCTGCCATGGGAGAAGAAGATTTCTTCCGCTACCGGGAGATACTGGATTGGTTTCACTACCAATGTTACTTCAACATCGAAAATGTCGCCCAATACCGGGACGAAGCTGAACGGTTGCTGGATGATGAAGAGATTACTCCCGAAATGGCAGAGACCCTCATATATGCCACACGCACCTCGCTGACGTTCAAAGGCCGCCGCAACCTGCTGTCACTGACCTCACCGGAATGGCTGGCTCTCATCAGCAAAGCCCATCCCGAACATCAGCTTTGGGGCAAGGTGAAGGCACGGGAAAACAGTTGCTATCTGCTGGAGAAAGAAGACGATGAATATCTGTACGTCAAAGATTTGTGTAGTGAAGACGAAGGCGAATTCAAGATAACCAAGAAGTCCTTGAACCTCTCGGCTATCCGTAGCAGAGAGGTAGGGAAAAGCACCCTTATCTGCGAACTGATTTATTTTGGCAACGCATGGTGGCAGTGCGGCATGCTTCTCGAAAACAAGTACGACCAGAAAATGGCGGAATATGTGGACGACTTGACGAAACAGAAAGAAAAGACGAATGAAAAGGCTGCATTCCATGATTTCATAAAAGCATCCGGCGGGAAATCTTTTGTATTCTGCCAATCGCAAGAGGAAATTTCTGATTTTCTGCTGAACAAGATGGGATACGGCTTGAAAGAAGACCTGGACATACCACGCATACATACAGAAACCGGAGCCATGCTGATGGCCAACCCGCACACCGGCCTACATATCCAATTCAAGCTGTGCGAATGCATCAAATCTCCGGACAACCCCAATTATAATAAGGAGGAAGCAGAGAAAAACGCCATTATGTTCATCGTCAACCCAGACATTATCCCTTACCAACTGAGTTGCATCCTGCAAGACGAAGGCATGCTTCCGGATGCTTATCTGAACAGTTTGCAAGGAAAAGAATACGGACAAGAGTTCATACGCAAGAATGCACACTTCCTGACTGATTATTTCCACTATCGGTGTCGGGAGAAGGACTTTGATTAGTTGAAAATGGGGGTGTGTCAAAATTCACCACAGATTACACGGATTAACACAGAATGGACTTAATCTACTGATAATCAAAGGATGCTTATCTGTGCAAATCTGTGTAATCTGTGGTGAATACCACTTTTAACACATTTCCAACTACCAATTATCATAGTGCTTTCCAGAACTTCTGGAAATCCTTATACCGTCCGTAGCACACTAACTGGTCGCCGGCTTGTATCTGGTCATTTTCCGGCAGTTCGTTCAGTACATTGTGTTCCACATACGAGATGCCCAGGCAATTCTTCAAAGTCTCGGCACGTTTCAAGGCGAGCATCTTCAGACCAAACTCCTTATCGAGATTCAATTCGTTGGCATAATAGCCAATGAACTTGTCCGGAACGGTGAACTTGACTACATAATAATCCGGTGCCACGCGGAAGGTCTCCATATCGGCACCGAATTCCAGTAACTGTACCAGTCCGCGTGCGGCATCCTCCTCGGGAGTAAGAATCCGTTCCAGCTCAAAGGCCTCGAGCACGGAACGGTGGACAGCGTCAATGGCGCGGGCATAGATATGCTGCACCTTCTTCTGCTTCAGCAAAGCCACTACACGGATGGATGCACCGAAATTCTCGCCGATGGCAACAATCACTACGTCCACACTGTTCAGCGGCAACACGGACAGCGCCTGTTCGTCCGTCGCATCGATGACAAAGGCTGTAGCAATCTTTTCCTTCAGACTGTCTACCCGACCGGCGCTCATGTCCGCACCTATCACTTCGTGCCCCAGTGCAGAAAGCTCTTCTGCCAGCACGTGACCATAATTCCCTAAACCGATAATAATATACTTCATCTTATTTAATTGATTATAATCTGACCACTTGGATACTGATACTTCGTATGCTTCTTCTGCTTGATGATGCCAAGCATCAGCGTAATTAGCCCCACACGCCCCACAAACATCAGCAACGACACCAGCAGCTTGCTGTCGTCCCCCAGCTGCGGGGTAAGGTTCAAACTGGACCCCACCGTGCTCAATGCCGACACACACTCGAAGGTAATGGCTAAAAGCGACGTACCCGGCTCCAGAATGCTAATGATGAAAACAAACAGCAACAAAATGCCGAACGACATCACCACCGTGGCATTGGAACGACGGATGGAATCGTGTGACAGCTCACGTCCAAACACCTCTACCCGCTCCGTGCCGCGCAACACAGCCACCAGATTCAGCACCACTACCGCAAAGGCATTTACCTTGATACCGCCTGCCGTAGACTGGGAACCGCCTCCCACCCACATCAGGAACAGATAAATAAGCAATGTCTGTACCCCCAAGCCGGCCAGGTCCACACTGGTAAAGCCTGCCGTACGGGGACACGTGGCATTGAAAAACGCCTGCGTCCATTTGTCTGCCACCGACATGCCGGCAAAGGCGGCATTCCACTCAAAGACAGCAATGCCCACCGTGCCCAGCACCAGCAGCAGGAAGGTGACTATCAGTACAATCTTTGTATTCAGGTTGTACAGATGGTAGAAACGCCTGCCGTCCCAATGCCACGTACGCAGGAAGTGCCACAGACGACGCAGATGGTAAAGAATAATATCCTTGAAGTTCACCAGGATGGGGAAACCGATGCCACCCAGAATAACCAACAGGGAAATATAGATGAAAAACGGATTGTGCCCCGTCATCACCAACGGATTACCCAGATTTCCGGGCAACGTGGAGAATCCCGCATTACAGAAAGCGGAAATGGCATGAAAAGCGGAAAAGGCCAGCTCTTCCTGAAGGTCCATCCCCATCGTCCCGTGAATGTCTCCCCAGATGGCAAGCATCCCTATTCCTTCAATCACCAGCGTAAAGGCCAGAATATAGACCAGGGTGGAGAGCAGGGAATTCAAGGAATTAGAACTCACCATGTCGCGCACCACCAACTGATTGTACAACGAGGTATTACCCATGAAGAACATGGCAAAGAAGCTCGTCAGTGTCATCACTCCCAGACCGCCTATCTGAATCAGCAGAATGATTACCACAAAACCGGTCGGGGTAAAAGTGGACGCCACATCGACAGACGTCAGCCCCGTGACGCACACCGCACTGGTGGATATGAACAGCGAGTCGACCCACGATATGCCGTTCACCGTGCAGCGTGGCAACATCAACAGCCCCGTGCCTATCATTATGATTATCAAAAAACTGGCAGCCAGGATAAGCGAAGTTCGTACGCCGCCCCAGCAACCGTACCAGCCCGTTGGAAAGGCTGAAAAAGGAAAACACCAGCAGCAGGACAAGGTGATAGGCCTTGCCATGCAGAAATTCCCAGAACTGCAAGATGGCGCCCTCCTCCTCCGGACGATGGAAAATGACCGGGATAAGGGTCAGATAGAGCAGAATGGTCAGTATCCAGGTGAGCTTACTGAACGTGCGCCGGGTATCCTTGTATTCCAGCAAAATGCGCAGAGTGACGTCTGCCAGGAAAACAATCCACACCCCATGATACAAGCGCTGGAGCTGATGCGCCTCGGCCTCGGAAATCGTAAAGCCATGCTCATAGACCACGCCGACAATCAGCAGGATGGAGGCCAAATAAGTGATGGAAGTCATTACTCCCACTGTCATCCGTACGTAAGGGTGAATCCATTTATTTTGATACAAAAGGAATTTATGATAAATCTTCATAAATGCATCGATTAATGAAACGCGGCAAACTTAGACAAATATACCTTGATATACAAAAAACAAAAGGAAAAAGAAATTGGTTCAAAAATAATAGCTACATTTGGGCATTGAATTATTAATAATTTTAACCACTATGAGCAACAAAAAGAAAAGATTCATTCTCCCGGAAGAGGAAATCCCACAGTACTGGTATAACATACAAGCCGATATGGTGAACAAGCCCATGCCGCCGCTTCACCCCGGCACCAAGCAACCGCTGAAAGCAGAAGACTTGTATCCTATCTTTGCCGAGGAACTCTGCCGCCAGGAACTGAATCAGACCGACGCGTGGATTGAAATTCCCGAAGAAGTCCGCGAAATGTACAAATACTACCGCAGCACTCCGCTGGTGCGCGCTTATGGATTGGAGAAAGCACTCGGCACACCGGCACATATCTACTTCAAGAACGAGAGCGTCAGCCCGATGGGCTCGCACAAGCTGAATTCCGCCATCCCGCAGGCATACTATTGCAAGCAGGAAGGAGTGACCAACGTGACCACCGAGACCGGTGCCGGACAATGGGGTGCTTCCCTGGCATACGCCGCCCGTCTCTTCGGACTGGAAGCCGCCGTATATCAGGTGAAAATCAGTTACGAACAGAAGCCTTACCGCCGGAGCGTGATGCAGACATTCGGTGCGCAAGTCACCCCGTCGCCCTCCATGTCTACCCGTGCCGGAAAAGATATACTGACCGCCCATCCCAACCATCAAGGCTCTCTGGGGACAGCCATTTCCGAAGCCATAGAGCTGGCACAGACCACCCCAAACTGCAAATACACTCTCGGCTCCGTATTGAGCCACGTGACCCTGCACCAGACCGTCATCGGGCTGGAAGCCGAAAAGCAGATGGAAATGGCGGGTGAATATCCCGACACCGTCATCGCCTGCTTCGGAGGAGGTTCCAACTTTGGCGGTATCGCCTTCCCCTTCATGCGCCACAACATCCTCGAAGGAAAGAAAACACGCTTTGTCGCTGCCGAGCCTGCCTCATGTCCGAAGCTGACACGCGGCAAATTCCAATACGACTTCGGTGACGAGGCCGGATACACTCCGTTGCTGCCCATGTTTACACTGGGACACAACTTTGCCCCCGCCAATATCCATGCCGGCGGCCTACGCTATCACGGTGCAGGTGTCATCGTATCACAACTGCTGAAGGACGGTTATATGGAAGCGGTGGACATCAAGCAGCTCGAATCATTCGACGCCGGTTGTCTGTTTGCGCAAGCAGAGGGCATCATCCCCGCCCCCGAGTCCTGCCATGCCATTGCCGCCACCATCCGCGAAGCAAACAAATGCAAGGAAACGGGTGAAGAGAAGGTGATTCTGTTCAACCTTTCCGGTCACGGACTTATCGACATGGCATCCTACGACAAGTATTTGTCCGGCGATTTAGTGAATTACGAGCTGACGGATGCCGACATCCAGAAGAACCTGGACGAGATAGGCAATTTGGCTTAGTAGATATTCGCCATACTGACAAGCGGTTCATAGAGTTTCTCTATGTCCTGCGAGTCCATCTCAATCTGTACCTGGTCCCCCGGAATCAAACGAGTTCCTGCGGGGACCAGATTTTTTCCATCCCGATGCACATTGATAATGGCGCAACGTTCCGGCAGGGACAGTTCGTCCACCAGTTTCCCGTCCAGATAAGAATCCGTCATAATCTCCACTGAAAGCGTATAGCGCTTCTCCTCCTTAAAATAGGGAGCATGAATCATATCTTCATAGAGGGAGACATTGGAAGGCTTCATTTGCAGCAGTTCCGTAAAATAGTAAGTCAGCCCGCCTACCACCACCGAAGGGTAAAAGACCTCAAAATGCCCTGTAATCTCCGTAATCAGCACAATGGCCGTGAGCGGTGTACGGACCACGGCCACCAGAAAAGCCGACATGGAAACAAGCATGACATAACTGACATTCTCTTGCCCGATAATGCCATACCTCACTCCCACCAGCCCGACAATCTGTCCCAACAACCCTCCCGTAACCAGCGTCGGAATGAAACTGCCGCCCGGCAATCCGGAAGAGACAGAGAAAACGGAAAAGACGAAATGCAGCAACATGACAGCCGTCACCCACATAATCTGCGTACTGCCGTTCTGCGCCTGGGCCAGCAGAAACTGCTCCCCGCCTCCGGTCAGATTGACCTGCATCAGCGAAATGATGTAGGCCACCAGCACCAGATAGAACATCTTGACATACGCCGGAGAATTGACTTTGGCATACACATGCCTGAAAGCATTCATGGTGGAGGAGTAGAACTTCCCGCATACGGAGACAATCACCGCCAATATCAAGAAATACTTCATCTGGACAAAGAAGGCGAAAACCGGTTCCGTTACTTCTATCAGATGGTAAGGATTCACGGGAAAGACCATGCTTGCCACGGCTCCTGCCACAACGCCTGCCAGCAAGGTAGTGATGGCCGTCTTAGGGGCATCGAAGCGTTCAATGGATTCTATTACAATGAGCGAGGAAGCCAGTGGTGCTGCAAAAGCCGCAGCGAGCCCCGCTCCCGCCCCGGCTGCCAGCAACTGTTTCTGTTCGCCTTTCAGGATATGGGTCCAGCGGGATACCAGGCTACCCACATAAGAGCCTATCTGCACGGAAGGCCCTTCGCGCCCCAAAGACAGCCCCGCCGAGAAGGACAGAATGCCCCCTACAAACTTGGATACCATCTCGATGAAAGGATGCCGGTAAGTGATGCGCCCGTTAATCACGCCGCGTGTCTGCGGAATACCTCCCCCGCCGATAAGCGGCATTTTCCCCACGAGCCACATGACGAAGACGAGAATGCCCCAAGAAAACAGAAAGAGTGGAATGTGCCAGTACCAGGCCGGATGCGAGGCGAAGAAACCACTGCGAAGGTGGAACAGATAATAGAGAAGATAGTGATAGGGCACAGCGACCAGTCCCGTCAGCAAACCGACGAACATGCTGACGAAATACAGCCGGGCATCCACCAGCTTCAACTTCCAGATGTGCCAGCCGCGTACTGTTTTCCAGTTCTTGACCCTCGTCCAAAGACGTTCTGCCTTATCCCATAGTTTCATAATAAAACAACTCCCGTTAACTTGCGCTTTACAACAACAAGCAACGGGAGTTGTTTTATACAGAAACATTATTTACCAAAATCTGTTCTTTGCAGGATTATACTCAAATCCCACGAGCTTCAATTTTCGTACAATGTCCTCTTTCTCTACGTTCATATCCTCGCAGAGCGCGTCCAGCGAAGGATAGAAATCACGCAGTTTCATGTTGATGAAGCTGTACAGCATCACCGGGTCCTCAGGTAATCTCATAGTTACAATCTTTAAATTTAAACTAATACCGGGGGCAAAATTACGATAAAAAAACAACATAGAGATAATTTTAGTGTAGAATATACAATCTAACCACCGCAAACGATTGAGGGCCATGTTTACGGAGCTTCCGTCTGCTCTATCTTCAAGGACACCTTTTCGATAATCTTTCCAAGCTCCTCTTCCAGCGGAATCACATTGAAGTCGCCCCAGAAATCGGCGTCATACTTGAAGTCGGTTTCAGAGAAGACGGTATGCACCGGCAGCCGTTCCGCACGCGGGAAGCGCGTCACGTTCTCCCCGTCAATCCGGCAGGTCACCATCTCGAACCAGGTATACAGAGTGGGATTACTGAAGAGCATGCGTTTTCTCTTCATCTTGAAGTAAAGGTCGCCACGGATGTGGTGGACATAATAGGTACCGTTCCAGGGTTTGTATGAGACGGTATAGACAAGTTTCTCCGTTGTCAGCCTGATTTTCGGAGCCTGGCGTATCACGAAAAGCCGTGTGGCGGCCTTCACATACCGGGGATGAATTTCGAAGCGGGCACGCAGCAAGGCGCTGTTCTCCGAGTCTATATAGAGTTCTCCGCAGAACAAAGGCTCCTTTACCCCACGTTTCTGCTCAAAATAGACGACGTTGGCAGTACGGTCATCCACCGATACGATGTCGCCCGAAGTATAGGTATAAAGTTCCTCGCCGGATTCCAGCAAGAGGAAGTCAGGAAGATCCTTCATGATGTCCAACTGCAGACACGCCTCCACCCCGGAGCTGATTTTGGCAAGCACACTGTCCGTCTGCTCCCGGTTGTCTATCTTGCTCATCTTGAGCAACTTCACCTGGTCCTTCAGTCCGGGCTCCAGCGTGGGCGATTTGTAGACCTTGAAAACCGCCTCCGTCAAGCTTTGGAACTTGTTCTTCAGTTGTACGCCTTCCCGGTAGAAGGTGGTCAGATAGACCGGAGAAGTGGAGCAGTTCCTATCCCGGTGCTCTATCATCTCGCGAAGCAACTTTTTAGGCTCCACCAGGCGGATAAGCACTTCTTGCAAGGAAATGACTTTCGGCTCAAGGCTCAGGACATTGCTGCGTCCTTCCAAAGCAGAGGCTTCCACCGTTTGCCCCACATAACCCAGATGGGAGAAGGAGAGCATGCAGCGCCTCAACGAGTCGGGCAGGTTGAGCCGGAATTCACCGTTCTGGTTGGTAATGTTACCCAGTGAGGTTCCTTGTGCGATGACCGACGCACTGACGACGGGCTCTCCCGTCTCCTTGTCCAGCAGGATTCCGGCAATGGTGGAATACGCCGGTCGGGGCGGCAGGAGTACCGTTTCTTCCATACTCTTCCTTTCTGCCGCCCGTGTTATCAATATATGGTTGCCTAATACCTTCAATTCGAGGTCCCGGCTGCCGGTTATCCTATGAATGGCCTGCCTCACGGAACACTCCTGCTTCCTGACCCTCACTACTGAGTCGTTATGGATGACCTTGCTGTCATAGATAAACAGATAGCCGGATTGCTCCGAGACTTTCCCCAACAGCGCATAAACCGTTCCCTTCATTCCGGGCAGCCGGACGATGCGGTCCAGCACATCGCCTCCGTCCGCTCTTGCACTGCCTGCCAGGAAGAAAATGAAGAGTGAAAAATGGAGAATGAAGCATTTCATTGAATTCATTGTTCCGACAATATCAGTCTATTGCCCTGACGTGTACACTTCAAGTCGAACGTCCAGCATATCAGCTCGGCCACAGACTCCGGGGAGTTATTCGAAAATTCGACCGTCAGCCGCCGTTTGCCCAGGGTTGGCGACGCGACTTCTATCTGCCGGCCGGCAGACTCCTTATTGATGGCACGCAGCACATCCTCCAGGCACTCGTCCTTGAAACGGATGTTGCTGGTGTAGCGGTCAAAAAGCTCCGGATTCTCCGTCTCGCTGACGAGCAGACTGCCCCCCTGCAAGGTAACCGTTTCTCCCGCCTCTACAAAGACCGTCTGTTCCTCTTGTTTCAGCAGCACCTTCACCTTCCCGCGCTTCACGGACAAGCTGAAGGGGACCTCTTCATTGCTCCTGACATTGAAAGCCGTGCCCAGCACCTCCACACGCACCCTCGCCGTCTCAATCGTAAAAGTCTGCTCGGGTTTCTTTGCCACATCGAAGAAGGCTTCACCCTGCAGGTTCACTTCCCGCTTGTCTTCCGCAAAATGTTCGGGATACTTCAGCGTGCTTTCCTGCGCCAGATATACCACCGAACCGTCTTCAAGGGTCTTGACCAGTGTGGGCTTCTCCCGGTTCTCCTCCGTCAGCAAGCTACGACTGTCCCCACCTTGTTCCGGTACGGCCCACCATGCGGCAAAACAAACGATTCCGGCAATCACGGCTGCCGCAACGTTCCCCCACTTGAGGTAAAGCCTGCGGTGCATTGCCGGAGCGTGTTCCGCATCTGCCGGCAGCAGGCAGTCCGTTTCGAAGCGGGCATAAAGCCGTACCCATGCCTCGTCGGTCCTTGTCTTCTTTTTATCTACTTCCATCATTGTGTCCGGATATAATTATCAATTTCATTTCGTAAGGTTCGGAGTACCTTGGTCATTTCCGCCTCCACCGTCTTGACGGACAACGAAAGCGACAAGGCAATCTCTGCATATTTCTTCCCCTCCATGCGGTGCATCCTGAAAATCTGCTGCCGGCGCCGGGGCTGCTTGTCGAGCGTATGCCGGATGAGGGTCTGGAGTTCCTCGTATTCCAAATATGCGTGGGGGTCGGACGAATAGCCCGGCCCGGACTCCGTACGGACAGATGCCCGATAGCGTTCCTTGACCTCCTGATGCTCACAAAACTGCACGGCTTCATTCCTCACAGAACGGTAGAGATAGCTCTTCACGGACTGGAACACTTGTAACCGCTCTCGGTTCTTCCACAGCACGTAGAACAGCTCCTCCACAATTTCCTCGGCAGACGCCGTATCACCCGTGATGCCCGCAGCATACCAGCAAAGGGGGGAATAATACCGGCGGAAGATTCCTTCGAACGCCTTTATATCGCCCTCCTTTATTCTGGCCAGTATCATCAGTTCGTCCAGCATACACGGTGTTTTTTCTCGGTTGCTCCAAATATAAGGAAACTCGCTCACATACGGATAACTTTGGAGAAAATAATGTAAAGTGTTTGATAGCAAAAGGGATATGTCGTTTTGTACCACATTCTTCCGCAGGGGGCTTTTAGCAAGTTTTAGGTGGAGTTAGGAGGACAAATCACTACTTATCCGTTGCCTTTTCGGGATAAAAAAAGAGGCTTGAAAAACAAGCTTTCGTCTTTCATTGATTACCCCGTTTACCACCGCAAAGAACGCTGTTTTTTCCATGTCTGCTGACGCAAACTTAGTCATATTTTTCCGTATCAGAAAAAAAAATACAGGCTTTGTTTGCAGGCCGAGGGGTCTTATTCTACGTTCCGCTATATTTTTCATGCCGTTCATTTGCTCTGCATATAATAATTTTGCGAACAAAGGAATTGGTTATGAATCAGGCAAATGTAAAGGTGTCGTTCTACCTGAAAAAGAGCGAGGCGGATGCCGACGGGAATTGCCCCGTAATGGCAAAGTTGAATGTCGGAAAATATTCCGAAGCGGCATTCAGTGTGAAGATAAAAGTCCCGCAATCCCGCTGGTCTTCGGGACGCGCTTCCGGAAAAAGCGTGGCGGCAAAGGAAATCAACAACCGGCTGGATGAGATACGTGCGATGGCATTGAATATCTATATGGAACAGTCGGCAGTCCGTGACGGTGTGACGGCCGAAGAGGTGAAAGGCATACTGCTTGGAATGGCAAGCGGGCAGGAAACGCTTCTGGGATATTTCAGGCGGTTCATCCGCAACTTTGAAAAGCGTGTGGGGATAAACCGTACGGTAGGAAGCCTGAGAGCCTATAGCAATGCCTATAGCCATATCGAAAGATTCTTGCAGGCGCAATACAAGCTCTCCGATATTCCGTTTTCTGCGTTGGACCGTTCTTTCATTGACAAGTATGATTTGTATCTCCGGACGGAACGGAACCTCGCTCCCGGAACAATCATCAACTTGACCGTCCAACTGAAAACCATTGTCGGAGAGGCCATTGCTGACGGTATTATTACCGCCAGCCCGTTCATGGGCTACGAGCCGGTGCGCCCGAAGCACGTGCAGAAATATCTCACGGCAGAAGAGTTGCACAGGATTATGACCACCCCGCTTCACAGGCAGACCCTCTATCATGTCCGTGACATGTTCCTTTTTTCCTGTTTTACCGGCATTCCATACGGAGATATGCGCCTGCTGACAAAGGACAACCTATGCCTTGCGGAAGATGGAATATGGTGGATCAAGAGTGCCAGGCAGAAAACCAAGATAGAATTTGAGATTCCTCTTTTGGATTTACCGTTGCAGATTCTGAAGAAATATAGCGGTACAGCTCCCGGTGACAAGCTGCTGCCAATGTATTGCAATTCCACGCTGAACCTCTACTTGAAAGAGATTGCCCGAATCTGCCACATTGACCGTCCGTTGGTCTTCCATGCAGGACGGCATACATACGCAACGGAAATCACACTCTCTCATGGGGTCCCCCTTGAAACGGTCAGCAGGATGCTCGGCCATAGTCAGATAGAGACCACACAAATCTACGCGAAAGTGACCGATGAGAAGATAGACGCCGACACCAAGACTTTGAACCGAAAAATCTCGGAGCGTTTTTCTGTCGTCATTTAATAACCTTTTAAATGGAAAGAATATGGAAAAGAATACTGAAAAACAGAATGTCAAACGACGCAGCACTTTTGCCGTGCTGTTTTATATTAACCGCACGAAAGTGCGAAAGGACGGAATGTGCCAGCTATTGTGCAAGGTGAGCATTGATGCCGAATGGGCACAGATAGGAACCAAAGTCTCTGTCAATCCGGGCATCTGGAATCCGGAGAAAGGCCGTGCCAACGGAAGGAGCGAGAATGCCGTTACCGTGAACCGTGCCATAGATGACCTGACACGTGAGATTGCCGGACATTATGAGCGGATAAGAAACAGCCTGGGGTTCATCACGGCTGAACTGGTCAAAAACGCAGTCAAGGGTATCGGACAGAAACCGCTTACCCTGCTGGCTCTTTTCAAGGAGCATAACGAGGAGTTCAGGAAACGGGTCGGGATAGACCGCATACAGGAAACATACGACTCCTATCAGCGTTCCTACAAGCATCTTTCCGCTTTTGTCCGGGAAAAGAAAGGCGTGGAAGATGTGACGCTGCGAAGCCTTGACCGGACGTTTTATGACGATTTCGAGGTATTCCTGCGGACTGACCGCAACCTGAAACCCAAAAGCGTGCATGAACACCTGTACCGTTTGAAAAAGCTCACGATGCGGGCTGTGAGCCAGGGCACGTTGCGACGCGACCCTTATTGCCGCCTGCATCCCGAACTGCCCAAAAGGAAGAGCCGCCACATGAAACTGGAAGACCTTAAAACACTCATGACCACTCCGGTGGAGAAACCGCAACTGCAATTCGTGCGGGATATGTTCATCTTTTCAACCTTTACCGGACTGGCGTATGCGGATCTGAAACGGCTTTCGGACAAGGACATCACGCAGACCGGCGACGGCACATGGTGGATTCATATCCACCGGAAAAAGACCGATACGCTCTCTTCTGTCCGTCTGCTGGATATTCCTCTTCAAATCATAGAGAAATACCGCGGCCAAAGAAGCGGAGACAAGGTGTTCAATATTTATGCCCGCAGGTATTTTATCCTGTTGACTAGGGAATTGGGGCAGGTATATGGTTTTGATTTGACCTTTCACCAGGCCCGGCATAATTTCGGTACCCACATCACCCTTTCGCTCGGCGTTCCGATAGAGACGGTAAGCCGGATGATGGGACATACCTCTATTTCCACCACGCAGATTTACGCGCAGGTTACGGACACGAAAGTGGACGAGGACATGAAACGGTTGAGGTCCACAGGTTTCGGAAACAGGATAGACCTTTGCGAGGAGGATTTCACCGTCAGGAAAAAGCGGAAAATAAAATCACCGGCTGTATGAAATGGAAAACGGAGAAACTGCCTGCTGTCAGCCGGGCAGTTTCTCCGTGCTTGATTAAAGAAGCAGTACTATACCCAGCGCTGTTCCTCCCGGCACCGTTTGTAGGCATCGTCCAGTATTTTCATGATATCGGACTCTTTATAGAGTGCCTTCCCCTGTACCAGATAGTAAGGGATTACACCGAATGTACGGTATTCCTGCAATGTACGCCTGCTTACCCGCAGGACTTTGGAAAGTTCCTCGTCCGTAAGGAAACGTTCACCGTTGAAGAGTGATCTCGGTACATCTTCCATTACTGAAAGCATCCTCTCCATTTTCTCCAGTCCCTGGAACATCACGTCAATGCGTGGGTCTTTCTTGTCTATAAAATGATAGCTCATAATTTGCTCTTTATTAAAGGGTGGTAACTCAATTCCAATAATCTCCGTATATCTTCCGGTTTGTAGAAAAGCTTGTTCTTGATGCGACTGAAAGGAAGGAGACCTTTGGCACGATACGCCTGAAGGGTCTTTTTGTTGATGCGGAGTACGTCGCACACCTCCTGGTTGTCCAGCCAGTTTTTCAGGCCGAGATCCTCGACCGGACGGCACAGGCGTGTCACCCGGTCCTCAAATTCGCAAAAACGGACACGCAGTTCTTCAAAAGTCTGTTTGTCAATACATACAAGTTCCATATTCTTTCATTTATATTAATTTTCCATCTGTTTTTTCAGTCTCGCCGGCAAACGCCTGCCCTTTTGGTTGAGGAACGCCTCGACCTCGGAGGACTTGTAATAGGTACGCCCGTCTATCATGTAATAGGTCACGAGTTTCTTCTGGCGGTACCGCGCGAGAGTGCGTTTGGTAATGCTGAGCAGCTCGCACATGTCCTGATTGTCCAGCAGCTTGTCTCCGTCAAGCGCAGAGGTCTGGCGGTTCATACGGCTCAGCCTGTCTTCAATCCTGTCGAACCTTTCCATAATCTGATGAAGCATCATCTGGAAGGTCTCACGGTCTGTCTGTATCATAATACGGTCTGTCTTTAAAGTGTAAATAATTGACTGGTTACACCTTGTCGCGCAACAGGTTATATTATGATATAGGGCTAACGGCGTGCCAATGGCTCTGTATTTCACGAAATGACATAGCTATTCCGTTGAAATACAGCACAATAAAAAAATAAAGGAGAAATATTTGATGGGAAATTAACCTTGCAGGATGCAAGGATTCTCGCAATCTGCAAGTTACATCCTGCAAGGATTACGATAAATCAGACGGCAGATGCCACCAGGCAGGACAACGGCCTTGTGTAACTGCCATTGCCGGACGGGAAAGATGGCCTGTATGGAATTCCCTTTGCCGGCGGAATAAGGAAAAAGGTAGATAATAAGTTCTTCCACAAGATTGTAATGGAAGAGGCCACGCAGGAGATCCAATGTTTCTGCATCAGAAACTTCTGCCAGGTAGATAAAGGAATCGCCTTTAGTGTCTTTTTCACAAAGAAGGTCTAGTATGTAATGGGGTAAAATCCGGGCATCACAACGCTCCCGCCAACGGGCAAAACCTTTCCTGTGGTTCATTACCCATCGCATCAGCACGTTGTCGGTTTCCGGCAGGAAGCCGTCCAGTGTCATCGCCGTTACAGCTTGGACTTTTGGCATAAATTCTGTTTTGATACCGGACCGTAAGCCGTCAAAAAAAGAAGCGTGCAAACACGCTACTTCTAATGGAGGCTCTGGAATGCCTTTGAAAGGAATAGGTGAATGCACGCTATGCGTAGGCATAGCATAAGCAATCACGCAATAGTTCCTTTCAATGTTAATTTTCCAGATTCCCATTAGAAACACCTTGCGGTCTTATGTCATATACAGTCAGCAATTGTCTTAGAGACAATATGTCGATTTTTCTCTATTTGTTTGCAAATGTACACATATTCAGTGAGATTTGCACTAACGGCAGGCTCATTTTTATTTCACCCCGTATTTCTTCATCTTCCGGTACAGTGTTGCTGGGTTGATGTTCAGCAGTGCGGCAGCCTGTTCCCGGTGTCCGTTGCAAGCTTTAAGAGCATTGATAATTTTCATTTTCTCCAATGACTCATCCTTCAACGGCTGAATTACCGGGGAGTGCGTATCTCCACTTTGGCGGATCTCAATATCCAATCCTTCCATATCCAGCATCGGAGTCTCCGCAATCAATACAGCACGTTTGATCCGGTTCTGTAAGTCCCGGACATTGCCCGGCCATGAATAGGTAAGCATCCTGCGCTTGGCATCTTCCGTAAAGCCTTGTGTTTCCCTTTTCAGTTCTTTCGAATGGCGTTCACGGAAAAACTCAGCCAAAGGGATGATGTCTTCCGGACATTCCGCCAATGAAGGCTGACGTATCTCGAATTCGCAAAGGCGGTGGTAAAGGTCTTCCCTGAACCGCCCTTCCTTGATGGCCAGTTGCAAATTCTCATTTGTGGCGGTAACGATACGCACGTCCGCTACCCGTTCCTTGTCACTGCCTATCGGAGTATAGGTATTCTCCTGTAACACGCGCAGCAACATGGACTGAATCTCATAGGACATTGTACCTATCTCGTCCAGAAACAGAGTTCCGCCTTTCGCCATGTCGAAATATCCGGTCTTGGCGGTGTCGGCACCGGTAAATGCCCCTTTCTCGTGACCGAAGAACAACGAGGCGGCCAGTTCACGTGGCAGTGCCCCGCAGTTCACCGCCACGAAAGGCATCTCCCGGCGTTCGCTGCCCAGATGGATGCTCTGTGCCACCGACTCCTTCCCTGTACCGTTGGCACCAAGTACCATCACCGACATTTCCGATGGAGCTACCAGTCTGGCAAGTTTCTCCACTTGTAGGATCTTCGGACTTGTACGGTGAAACAGTACCTTTTCCTGTTTCCGTACCGTAACCATGGGGCGGAACACATCTTCTGCCAGTTCCAGCAGATGTTCCTTGCGTACCGGCTTGGGAAGGTAGTCTATCGCTCCCAACTTAATAGTGCGCACCACATCGGGAACCGACACATACTCGGTCGTGATGATGAAAGGAATATCCTTTCTTTCCTTGCGCAGCCATTCCAGTAGAGATATTCCGTCCTTCGGGTAGACGTACGTCCGATAGAATCAGATCAAATTGTATTTTGCGTATCAGTGAACGGGCTATCGGTTCGTTCATAGCTGTCACGACATCATAACCAGCTTGTGCAAACCAGTCCTTCTGCATCTGAGACAGGCTGATATTGTCTTCAACTATCAGTATTTTCCGTTTCATTTGTCTGTCTTTTTCATTTCATTTTTTGCTGCTGCCATCAACATATCGGTATGATTTATTATCCGTTGAGTATATTCTTTTAAAGCAGTGTCACTGGCCCTTTCATCTTTTAAAAGGGAACGATAAGCGAACAACATTTCTTCATTATGTAATAATTCCCACATCGGCAGCATACGGTGAACCGTTTCACGCAATTTCTTCCTATTACAATTTTCTATGGCCGAATTGAGTTCTTCAACATCTTTTTTCGACTGGTCAATAAAGGAACATAATAATTTTATCTTATCGCTCACCTCACACAACATCATGCTGAAATCTACATCATGCTTTTTGTCAGGGCAACCTCTTTCTATAGTTGACAACAGACCGATCAATTCTGTAGATGAGAACGGCTTATAAATACAGGCTGTAAATCCGACATTCAAAAAAGCATCTTTCTCCTTCTCTCCACGTGCAGTCATAGCGACAATGGGTATAGTCTTTGAATTGCCAATACTTGAGTTACGTAACAAAGTCAACAATTCAAACCCGTTGGTGTAAGGCATCAGGATATCTGTAAGCAACAGGTCATAATCTTTTTCCCGCATGGCTTTTACTACCTCTTTGACTGTGGTACAAGTTGTACAGGTCATGCCATTACGCTCTAACATTTCTTTAATGACAGCTTGCAACATACTGTCGTCATCAATAACAAGTACATTGTGATGCAGGTGTGTGAAATGCGCCGGGACATGTTTTTCGCTTTCCAACGGTTCATCCGTTTCCGGCATGGGAAGGGTCACACGAAATGTGCTTCCACAATTAATCAAACTTGTTACTTCTATTGTCCCATCAAGAAGATTGACAAGTCCTTGCGTGATCGGAAGCCCCAATCCGAATCCGTCCGCATTGGTTGCAGAGGTCTGGCGTTCAAAAGGACGAAAGATACGGGAAAGTGTCTCCTCACTCATACCAACACCGGTATCCACTATTTCCATGACCAGCAGTCCATTGAGATAGTGCACATTGAAATTGATTGTGCCGGTCTCCGTGAACTTAACTGCATTGGTAAGCAGATTGTCTATAATCTGTTCTATGCGGTCTGCATCACCATATAACTTGACTTCCGTATCCTTAAAATCACAATTGAACAGGATACCCTTATTATTGATTATATGAGAAAAACCGGCAGCGGTACGTTCCAATAATTCATGCAGGTCGAATGGGACATCGTTCCGTATTTCTTTCGCCTCGTTTAACCGGTACACATCCAACAGGTTGTTAAGCAGATGTACCACATGCTTGCACACCCTCCTTATATTATTCAGATGGATATTCCTCCGTTTCTTTTCACGTGTATCCATTGCCAGATCGGCACTGCCGTCAATGACATTCAAAGGGGCACGTATGTCATGCGATATGGTCAGGATAATATTCTTGCGCATTTCCAACAGCGCAGTGTTTTGTTGTATCGTATCTTCCAAACGCTTCCTTGTTCTTGCCTTTTCCCGTAAATCTTTTTGAATAATCAGATAGGATATGACAAGCAGAATAATGGCAGAGATAATCAGCCAGGAGATGACACATATGGAACGGTTGTAAGATTCTCTAAGATGACATTCCTTCGCTTCAAGTACACGTTCTGTCTGGTTGTTCATCGTGGTTATCAGATGGCGAAGCTTTCGGTTGAGTTCCTTGTTGTGGTTGCGAAGGCTATCGGTATAAGCATTGATACTTTCCTGCCGTTCTTCCTGCATGGATAGCAATTCCTTGTTCAATGTCTTGAGAATTGTAGATGCGGAAGGAACTATCTCCAGAGTTTCTTTTGCCCCTAAAAATCCTGTAAAACCTTTCTTTTTACGAATAACAGTACGCGGTTGAGCTTCCGCTGGTAAATGAGAGAATTGCATACCTTCCTGACTGTTCTGACTATGGAAAAGTTGCATAATTTGGTATAAATGCTCTTCTTTACTGGATAATAGATAGCGCAGCGAGTCTATTTGACTTTGGCTGACAAATTCCTCATACCCCTTGTGCATGGCCTGCAACATGGAATCGATATGCAGACGAAGAGAATGATAGTTCGCAAAATCCTCCTCTTCCCAAGAAAGGGCTGTTTCACCATAAGTTGAGAGAATCGTGATGTGATGCTGGACTATATTTCCATTGTGTTGAACCCGATGAATTGTTTGTGCCTCAGTTTCAATCACCAAAACCCTATTCCGCTCACGTACCATGATTATAATCATACCGATTATAGCCACAATCAACACCATATATCCAAAGATGATTTTATATTGAATACTCATTTATCAATATTTGCTGTTTATTTAGACACTATATGTATGTGGAAAGCAACCAGTCCTTCTATCCGAAATTTAAGGGTGGCTTGTATAAACGGTAATATGCCTATTAGTACGAAAAGCGATTGGGTATATTGTATTCTAAAATCATAGTGTACTTTGAACTGCGATAATAAGGCTGCGGAAACTCTATTGTTTCGTATGAAATGAGAGTATTTCCATTTCTTCTGTATTACTTGTCTCCTTTCAAGGGTATAAATCCTATTTGTTCCAATTGGGCGATTTTTTGATCCGACAAGCTTCCTCTTCGATAATTCCGTCTTTGAACCGTACACCAACGCCCCAACGCCCCTTCACGACATCCAGGCCACCGCCCATTTTGGACATGAAACTGGTGCAACTGTTCCAAGTAGCTTCGCCAGATCTGCTCCACCGACCAGACAAATCCTATTCGATCTAATAGTGTTTGACGATCAGGGGAAAGTTTCCCTTGCTTGCGCATTTTCCGCTGTCTACTGCACCACTCGCCCAAATAACCTTCGGCTGATTTGGGAAAGCGCTGCTGTTTGTCAAGAAAGATTTTCAACGCTTCATAATTTTTCATCCATTCACCGTTCAAGTCCTGACTCCACACAAATCCGATCTCATCCAACACACGAATACGTTCTTTGCTCAAACGTCCTTTCTTGCGTCTTTCCCGTTGAGTATAACACCAGGTAGCCAAAGCTCCATCCTCCCGTTTGGGCCAGCGGCCTTGAGTCGCAAAGAAGACTTTCAATGATTGGAATTCCTTCATCCAGTTTGAATCCAGCAAGTTCCATTCAAAGCCGACAGACTCCAGCAGTTTGTAACGCTCCTCCGAGAGTCTTCCCCGTTTGTAAGCCATGCGCTGCGTATTGCACCACAAGCCCAGCTTCCCCTCTGTAACCGAAGGCCAGTCATTTTCTTTCTTACGGAACTCAATAAGCCTCTCATACATGATCTGCCAAGGTTCCAACTCTGTCAATATCTCCTCAATACGAAGCCGTATGTCTGATAGGAAACCTGTGGTCAGAAAAGAGGTCACCCCTTCAAATCCCTTGGGTGAAGGCTGACAGGCAAGGCGTTCCATGTGCAAGGCCATCATGTCATATACAGATTTGCCCGATAGGTTGTTCACAAAATCCAATACGACAGGCTGTTTCCCGCTTCCGGCATCCAAGCAACGGCCCAGCTGTTGCAGGGTAACAATATAGGATTCTGTCCGCCGTAGAAACAAGACGGCATCTATGCCCTCCACATGCAGTCCTTCTATCAGCATATTGACAGAGAACAATACATGCAATTTCCCAGATTCTTTTTGGAAAGCCTTTAGTATTTGATTATTAGTCCGTTCGCTTTGAGTGTGATGGATCTCAAATGGTATGATTACCCGTCCGGCTTGTGTCAGCCAGCCACACACCTCAGGAACCATCTGTTTCAGGTCGGTAAGATCACGGCAAAAAACCAGCAGTTTACATACATCTTTGGGCAAGAACTTTCGGATTACCTCAGGAGCTCCTAACGCCCCTTTAAAATCAACGCGAGCCACATCCAGTTTCTTTTGGACTTGTTCTTTTCGTCGAATTGAACATCCGCTTCGATCCAATCGCTTTTGTAAACGATTCAGTTCACCGTCTAATCCATAGGCACTTTGTACCAGGATTGGGACTGGTAAAATACGGTAATACCAAGCCTGAGGTAAGGTAAGTTCATAAAACAGATTTCCCTCGAAATAAAGATCCACCGTATCAATCATTCCCTCCGGGCGAATAGGAGTGGCCGATGTTCCTAATATATAGGCCTGCGGATTGGATTCAATTACCTCCTGCAAAGCAGCCCCCCATATTTCTGCACCGAAATGATGAAACTCATCAATCAAAATATGATCTGCTTTGAGTTGTTTATCATTTTTTCGATAATATATCAATGACTGAAACGTTCGATAGCAGATATAAGGAGAGGTAAAGCCTACCGCCTTTTTGATCTCCTCCAGGATTGTGACATTTGGAGCAAATACGCAAATTCGTTCTGTGGCATGTTCTGATATATAACGAGCCAGCAGATATGACTTTCCCGTCCCGGTCGCTTGCACAACGGTACCGATACGATGCTGTTCAAAGCCTTTTATAATAGCACGATAAGCTTTCTCGTTATGCGGGTAAAGTTCTACATGTCTGCCGGAATTAAGGCTTCTGAGGTAGTTGTCGTCAGAAACAGTCAAACCATGCAACTCATAAACCAACGCCTCTTTCAGAAATCCACCATGAGCTACAATCCGAAAATAAAGACTCCCTTTACCTTGGGTTAATACTGTAAACTCCTCATAATATCTCTCAACGTCCGTTCGGGTCAAGGGGCGAATATTCCAAACCTCTTTAGCAATAAAATGTACCATTCCCGGCTTGAATCCGACCCATAGGAAGCCGTCCGATTCTATTACGTGATAAGCAAGTTTTCGATAATAAACCGATAACGAAGAAACCATGTTATACAATCAATGTTTTCAAGATATCAAAAGAACAAAAAGTGATGTACAAGACGCAGTTTGTTCCAACACTTCTTGTTCTTTCTTCATTCCCATACGAAATAGCATAAGATAAATTCTTAATGGATTAACACCGGAATATTTTGATACTATCCACTGAACATTTGCATTTTTGGAATGCAATATAAATTTTGATTCTCCCATAAACTCGATTTTCATAATCAATGGAAGAATCACAAAAGCCCTTGCCTTTTATAATTCTAAATTTTGTGTAAAATATTTAATCGGATTTGATTATCTGGAAGTTCTCGCCAAACTTTGTAGCTACTTTTGCCAATTCCAATCAAACAATTCCACATCATCTTCAAGAAGATCGCTTCCGGTTTGCGTTTCTATCAGGGTCAAGTCATTTATGGCTTTTAGACCGTGGCGCATATCTTGAAGGATACAAACAGTATCTCCCTGCTTAACTGGGGTAATTTTTCCTTCTATAGCCAACAGTCCCTCTCCGTCAACAACCGTCCATACCTCTTTCCGTAGATGATGAGCTTGATATGTGAGACTTTTTCCTGCCTTTATAATCAATTGCTTCGTCAACGATTGAAAGCCATCTGAATATTGAACATTATGAATAATCTTGTATTCTCCCCAATGTCTTTCCTCATACATTGGACAACACTGTAGCCGGTCTGCGTATTTTTTTATGTTCTCGCTCTTGCTCTTTTCGGAAATTAAAATACCGTCATTCGATGCTGCAATCACCAAATCTTTGGTTCCTATACACATAATCGGAAGATCCAATTCATTAATGATATGTGTATTTTCTGCCTCTCCATCAGTGATAACATTACCGATTACATGGTCTTCCAACTCATCTGTAAGTGTATTCCAAGTCCCTAAATCTTTCCATTTGCCAGAGAAAGGAACTACTGCTACCAATTTGGCCTTTTCTGCCACCTCATAATCGAAACTGATTTTGGGGAATTCACTATATCTGTTACGGATTTCCGAAAAAGAAACAGCCCGGATATATTGCTCCACAATATTCATCATATATCCCAACTTAAAAGCAAATACGCCACCGTTCCAAAATGCATTTTCTTTTATAAGATATTCCGCTGTAGCTACATTCGGCTTTTCCGTAAACCGTTTGACCGAAAAGATTCCACCTTTCAGTTTCGATTCATCAGGCACTACATATCCATATTTAGCAGATGGATAGGTTGGAGTAATCCCCATAAGAACCAGCTCGGCTACATTGTCATCCACCGCATGCACCATCTGCTCAATAACTTTGAAATATCCAGCTTCCGTAAAAGGGTCACAAGGCATAACAACAACTACTTCTTCATCGGCACATGATTTCTCATATTTCAGATATGAAGCTGCCAAAGCAATGGCTGGAAATGTATCACGTCTTTCTGGCTCCACCACTACATCGATGTATTCACCCAGCTGATTGTAAATAACATCAGCCTGAGACAAGCTGGTAGCCACGGTTACATGACCTTTTAAATCGGATTCTCCCAATTGACGAATAACCCGTTGTACCATCGACTCTTTTTGACCATCGGGAGAATTGAGTAATTTTATAAACTGTTTGGAACGACTGTTATTTGATAGAGGCCAAAGACGTTTCCCAGAGCCTCCGGATAATAAAAGAATTTGCATAAATAATGTTTTAAATCGTTACCTTTCTGCACGCATGGGATTATGCAGGAAATCATCATAAGCCAATCGGATACCATCTTCCAATTCAGTTTGGTAAGACCACCCCAAAGCCGTTGCTTTCGATACATCCAAAAGCTTTCGGGGTGTGCCATTCGGACGTGAGGTATCCCATTTGATTTCGCCTGTAAATCCTACAACCTTAGCCACCAATTCTGTAAGGGATTTAATAGTCAATTCTTTGCCAGTTCCTGCATTTACTGTTTCATTCCCCGAATAGTTATTCATCAAGAACACACACAGATTAGCCAGATCATCTACATATAAAAACTCCCGAAGCGGCTTCCGTCGCCCCAGCAAGTCACTTCATTCAAACCCGCCTCTTTTGCTTCGTGGAAACGGCGGATTAAAGCAGGAAGTACATGACTATGTTCAGAATGATAGTTATCATTGGGACCATAGAGATTAGTAGGCATCACGCTAATGAAATCCGTACCATATTGCCGATTCAAAAATTCACAATATTTCAAGCCCGAGATTTTTGCCAAAGCATACGCTTCATTCGTTTTCTCCAACTCTGATGTCAGCAAACAAGACTCCGGCATGGGTTGAGGAGCCAAACGCGGGTAAATACATGAAGAGCCTAAGAACTCCAACTTTTTACAGCCATTCTTCCAAGCTGCGTGAATCACATTCATCTCCAGTATCATGTTGTCATACATGAAATCAGCCAATGCAGATTGGTTGGCAATGATGCCACCTACTTTGGCTGCTGCCAAAAAGACATATTCCGGCTTTTCCTCTGCAAAGAATTTTTCAACAGCTTTCTGCCGTGTCAGATCCAACTCTGCATGAGTACGAGTGATAATATTTATATACCCTTGCCGATGTAACTCACGGACAATGGCAGAGCCCACCATTCCCTTGTGTCCTGCCACATATATTTTTGCGTTCTTATCCATCATTTTACAATCCCTTTCTCCAGGTATTCAGCCAAGTTGGTATGCATTACACTGACCACATGTTCCGCTGCCACCTTTCGCATATCATGCGCGACCATAATCTTTACCAGTTCCTCGAAAGAAGTAGATTGCGGATTCCAGCCCAATTCATTCTTAGCTTTCGTCGGATCTCCCCACAAATTAACAACATCCGTCGGTCGGTAAAAATCCTCACTCACTGCCACCAGTACCTTACCGGTTTTCACGTCGATACCTCTCTCGTTAATCCCCTCACCTTCCCAACGTAATTCAATGCCGGCATAATGAAAAGCCAATGTTGCAAATTCACGAACAGTATGCTGTACACCTGTTGCAATGACGAAATCCTGCGGCTTCTCCTGCTGAAGAATCAACCACATACATTCCACATAATCTTTGGCATATCCCCAATCGCGCAGCGAATCCAAGTTACCCAGGTAGAGGCAGTCCTGCTTGCCTTGTGCGATGCGTGCGGCGGCAAGGGTTATCTTGCGTGTCACAAAAGTCTCACCACGGCGTTCGCTCTCATGGTTAAACAAGATGCCCGAACAGCAGAACATATTATAAGCCTCACGATACTCTTTCACAATCCAAAACCCATAAAGCTTAGCCACAGCATAAGGCTATAAGGATGGAACGGGGTATTCTCATTCTGAGGGACTTCCTCCACCTTGCCATAAAGTTCGGAAGTGGAAGCCTGATAAATCTTACAACTCTCTTCCAAATGATTGGTGCGAACAGCTTCCAAGATACGAAGTACCCCCACCGCATCTACATCAGCCGTAAATTCAGGCGCATCAAACGATACCTGCACATGGCTTTGCGCTGCCAAATTATAAATTTCCGTAGGCTGTACTTTTCCAACCAATTTCACCAAAGACATGGAGTCCCCCATATCCGCATAGTGCAAGTGAAAATGAGGTTTTCCCTCTAAATGAGCAATACGTTCCCGATAATCTACCGAAGAACGACGGATAATACCATGAACATCGTATCCTTTGTCCAACAAAAATTCTGCAAGAAACGAACCGTCTTGCCCTGTAATTCCAGTAATTAAAGCTATTTTCTTCATGTTTATAAAAATAAATTAGAGGGTATCGAAATATATGATTGCACAATACCTTCCAACAATATCAGTTATTAAGTATATTTTTCAGTAAAGTAATCAAATTCATTTACATCTATCCGATATTTCCATCTCCTATATGATTACGAATCCAGGTTCTTGTGATTACATACACTGTTCTGTACTATCTGTCGAAAACGATTCCCTCAAGTGCAAATGCGATTAGCGTGGTCACCTCCTGCTGGTTGCTAATGCTCATGGCTGCACCAACCAGTAAGGTCATATTGATGAGATAAGTACCTGTTGCTGTTGTCACGCCAAAACCTGCGATACATACCACTATTTCTATCAGATAAGAAGTAATCTTGCTTGCGCCGGAAGAGATAATATCTGTACCTATCTTGTAAGAATTAGGATACGGAAAGGAGCGATATGTCACCACCCCCGTATAGATTATCCCACTCAGTTGAGAGTTTCAGAAGTCATTAATTAAGTACTGGTTGCAGTACAAAGCGGAGAGGAGGATGTGAATTGGTTTGCTGTTACCGTGACTTTTCCGTTTGCTTCTACCGTATAGTTTGTCCTCCTTTGTCTGTTCACATTTTTTGTCTGGTGATGGTAGTGATCATATCCGAATCCACATAATATTCCAATGCTATCAGTTTTCTGCTAACAAAACCCAGTCGAGGATAACGAAAGGAGCAAATCAGACAATAGTATCGTTTTCTATTCTACATATCTTTTTTCTATGCTTACATATCATCTCTTTCATAAACAGTTTAGGCAATGTCAACAAAATCATGCTACACCGTTTTATTTGTTTTTTTGGTTCCTTGAATATCCTATGTGCGAATTCTAAATGCCATCTTATCATCCATTGCGGAGCACGCTTGGTGTCCGTTCCACTATAAAACTTGAAGACAGCCCCCACCGCAATCATCACCCTCGTTCCAAATGGGGTTTCAGTAGACTCATAAATATCTCCTGCTTGGGAGCGCCCAAAGCTATCCATATAATGTCGGCTTTATCCGCTTCTATGTCTTTAGCAATACTTTCATAATCAAAGTCTTCTACCGTCCTATATGGAAGTTCCAGAAATGTCATATCCTTCACGTCTATATTTTCTTTCAGTAGATTGTTTTGTAAACCTTTCAGCGTGGCTTGCGAAGTTCCCATGAAAATCATCCGGTATCTCTTGCTGCGGATAATATCCATGAAGATTTGGCTTCCGCAATATTGCTCATACCGCTTTCCGTAAATCCAACGGATATACAATGGGACATAACTGCTATCACAGATAGAGAACATTCCCCCATTCACCACTTTCAGATAGTTAGGGTTTCGATTTGCCACATTCAGTATCACACCGTCGGCCACACAGATATAGTCTGCCTCTTTCTTTTTCACTTGTTGGGCAATACGAGTTCTTACAAGTTCTTTATCGAACTCGTAACGGATATTGAAATAAGTTTGCATATTAGTTATTCATTTACGCAGAAAGACAGACACGAAACCATACATTTTTCAAACCTGTCCAGCGTATATCGGGATTTGAAACATTCGTAACCAGCCTCCCCATATTGTAATCTTAATTGTGGATTATCCAATAACACTTTCAATTTCCCAGCCAAATCTGCCGCATCCTTCGTTTGGCAAATTAATCCCGTTTTACCGTGTTCCACCATTTCGGCAATGGCACCTTGACTTGTAGCTACTATTGGCAACTTATATTGCATGGCTTCCAATACCGTCAATGGGAAACAATCATCAAACGTGGGTTGCACGAAAATATCAGCATCGCCAAACGCTTCTGCCTTTTCTTTACCGTATTTTTTTCCTACGTAAAACACGCAATCATCTATACGGCGTTTCTTTGTTTCTTCTGCAAACATTCTGCTGTCTATGTCTTTCGTTTCGCCACCAACAAATCGGCAAATGATTTTATTCCCTTTGCTCTTCAGCATTTCGCAGGCATCCAACAAAGTTAAAACACCTTTATCTATCAGTAGATTAGATAAAAAGAGAATACAAGGAATGGTATGAGATGTGATTTTCATCCTATGCGTCTCTTCCGGAATACCGTTAGGACAAATCAATACCTGCTCTTTTCTTACCACACTCTCTATATCCGGATACAACCGCCAAGAAAGCAATATCACTTTCGTATTCCGATAAACCAGAGGCAACAGCCAACGATAAGGCCACCGCTCCACATCCCGACTCATCCCTTTATTATGCTGATGGATCACGATCTTCTTTCCGAATAGTTTACATAGCAACACAAACGGAGCATCTTTCAAAAAACCTATTCCATGACAGGTTATTGCCAAGTAACAGAGGTCATAACGACGGTGAATCAATTTTTCTAAGACTAAACAATAAGCCCATACAAAACGTACCATTTTCAGTAGTGGCTTCTTGCCAATCTCATCCATCCGTCGTGAAGTGGAAAGGTTCACAAAGTCACAATCAAACGCCCCGTTTATAAGCTTGCTCTCCTTAATGTATTGGCTCATCATGGCAGAGCCGTGAACTGGAGGCGGAAGAGGAGTGATAAAAAGAATCCTTTTTTTTGCCATCATAACGCAGTTTATATGTTTAGAAGTATTTGCTGATAACATCTTGCCATTTGTATGTTCCCTTTATCCTTTTCACTCTTCAAACGTGTTGTAAGGAAAGAAAGAAGATAAGGGCGATAGTCGGAGATATTGAACGCACTGAAATATTTAAGAATATAATCGACATTTTCTTTCAGCAGTCCCAGTATTTTACTTTCATCAGCCCCCATCACCAACCGAGTATGTATAATGAATAGAAATAGGTCGTAACCCAAAGGACGGTTAGTCGCCATTTCCCAATCAATCAACCGAATCTCCGTACTATCCTGCAACATATTCCATGGACAGAAATCACCATGGGAAAGACAAGTCTCCAACTCGCTTGTTGTATCATCTTCCAATTTGATTGCACCTAAAGAAATAAGTATATCTAGAATTTGGTCGGACAAGTCAAACGAAAAATAAGCTCTTCCACACACTCTTGAAGTGACAAAGAACACTTCTTCACCGTTATCCTTAACATTCAGCAATGCCGGAGAAAGATTCTTGCCCTCTAATTCCCTTAAAACCCGTATTTCATTCCTTGATAGGGTTTTAGCCTTATCTTTGATAGAATACTTGGCGAAAAAGCTTTTGTTTTCTTCGGGAATATACCCTAACATGGAAATCTTCTGTTCATCTCCCGGCGTACCCAAATTAAATGAAACCAAAGCATTTTCCGGACACATATCCATAATCTTCCGGTAAGGAAAATCCAATCGGCTTTCATCTATAGAAGATAGAGCACGTACCCATTTGCAAGACGTGAACATCTTCCAGTAAAGTCTCACCGGCAGACTCCCGTATGGATGATAAATGCCGTATAGGAATCTCGACCGCAAATCTGTTTTTGGGAAATAATAGGATGTACGGAATGTTTTGAATCGATAGTATTTCATTCTAAAACTTTTTTGTAAATTCGGTCAATCTGTCTGCCTTTCTCTTCCCAACCATACGCTAATGAACGACGATAGGCCGCAATAGACATTCTCTTCCTTCTTTCATCGTCTGTTGCTATTTCATCTATAGCCTTAGCTATGTCTTTTATCACTTGTCTTTTTCCACGGATAGATATTTTGATACCACATTCATCTGTTATTACATTTGTGAAGCCACAATGATCCAATGCTATTGTCGGCAATCCATAAGAAAGTGCTTCCAATAGCACGGTGGAGGTCAAGTCTGACAAGCTGGTGATGCAAAACAAGTCGCACTTTTGCATGATAACCATAGCCTTTGCCTTCTCCACCCATCCATACCATTCAATTCGGAGTTGAGAATAGCGTGCCGCCATCTTTTTCCATCGCTTCTCGCACGCTCCGTTGCCGATGATGTGCAGTTCAATGGGAGACTGCACTTGTGCCGCAGCCTCTATCAACAGGTTCAGTGACTTTCGGGGTGTAAATTGACCGGACCAGCAGATTTTCAATACTTTACTTTTGCCATAAGATGCGTATACCTCTCCTTTACCCGAAAACCCCACCTCTGGTATGATGGTGGATTCACGATCATAAAGCCCCTTTATTGTATCAGCCTCATTCTGCGTGGCGGCTATCAGAGCCTTGGCGTACTGCATTGCCGCTTTCACGCGCCGATTGGTATGCATCTGCCACAGATTAATCACATTCCGTGAGAAATAGAACACCGCACCTCTCAGTCCCATGGAGCAGAGCATCCGCCACGGAGTGATGTTGAATCCTCCGATAGGTCCCCACACCAATGGCTTGTCCAATTTCCACAGATAGCCAGGTTCACGGTAACCCACCATATTGAGTTGGTGAACGAGATCAAAGTGATGTATCTTGTCCAAATCCAAAGCTTTGCGGTATGCTTTCCTTTGCCATTCCTGATAGAACCAATAATACGAAGGGGGCCATAATTTCCGAAGCAATTTATGACGCTGCTTGGTGATAAAATAGAAATGCTTATTGATGCACTCTTTCGGGTATTGCGCCAAGTATCGTTCTATATCATTTTGAAACTTGCTTTCCACCAAAATATGCAGTTCATGTCTTCGCGCTATCTCTCGCACGAAGTTCCATCCCATGCCCGGTTCAGACCCTTTGTAGGGCGAACAGGCGTAACAACTGACTAATATCTTCATCGGAGGGGTATATTTTCAAATCGTTTCGACATCATGTTGAGAATTGCCGTCATGGACTGATGTACGCTCTCCTCGATGCTGCCTCCCGTATCTACCCATACGGCACGAGGGTTTTTATCGGCAAACTTCCGCAGTGTCTCCACTTGTCGGCGCACCTCTTCTATCGGCAGTTCGGGCTTACGTTGGTGTATCTTCTCCGGGTCTGTACCTACGCAGATGACAAGATCAGGAGTTGGTACAAACAGCCCATAGCACTTCAGCAACCATTTAGGCAAACCGATACAGGCACGCTGAGGGTCGTTAATATAATCGTAGAAATAGCGGTCAAATATCCATACGTGATTTTTCACCGCCTTGTCCATATATATCTTTCTGAAATAACCATAGGTATAATCTATCCAGTAATAGCTGATGCGCAACAGTGAACCCAAGACCCCCGAGGTATTCCCTGCATGCGGGTCGCTACACACCACCGGCGGTGCGTTTTTGCATCGCTTTCCCGTTAGCACTGCCAGTGCAGGCAAGTAGTTGGGGCGCATATGCTCGTAATGAACGCCTTTGTGGAATGCCTCGCCGAGTACAGGCGTAACGGCTTCTATGATAGTACTCTTCCCCGAGCCGTCAGTACCAAGGAAAGCCACGGTGTAACCCAGTGGTTTCCCGAATCGTTTCAGCTTACCCAACTGACCGAGATAGTAGTGTATGCGCGAAGCCATACTCTGCAGATCATTGGAGGCAGCGATACCCACCTCTCTGATATGCCGCTTATCGAAGCGTCCTTCTCGCAACGTATCAACAATCAGTTTTCTCACTTTAGGCGAGAAAGCTTTCAGAATATGATTGATTGTTGCTTCATCCTTTCCGGCTATGCTCGTTTGCGCTTTCCGACAATAGGCATCTTTGCATTTCTTATTATTCAACGTCTCCTTCAGAAAGCTCATCAAACCATCAGCTTCAGGCGCGAGAGCCCGAATGCCCTTTTCTGTGACGAACGTGTTGGCAGTAATAATATCTTCATCTATGTAAACACATGTACGATGGTTTGCAAAGCCATCGTACATATCTATCTGCAAGCCAGATAGATATGCACACAATGCAAACTGTGGACACATTTTATCTGCTTTATATGACACCAATTTAGCCCCAGTCTCTCTGCACACATCATCCAAAATCTGAATAAAAGCGTTGTGATCTTTGGGGGCTACATAGATGTCAAGATCACTCTTATTTGTCGATTCAGGCAATTCTTCGTAGTGGCGTAGCACACAATAGCTGACCTGCCGCTCGTTCAGCAGTCTGAACAGCGACAAGGTAATAGTATTCGGTTTCATTCCTATATTGTCGATTTTATAAAGTCTTAAGATGATGTATAAGTCCTTGCATAGACGCTCCATAGGTCTGTTTCATCTGTGACGATCGTAACGTATCAAAAGTAGCGGGTTGTACTTTAGCGTTCAGTTTTTTCAACTTTGCAACTAAGTCATTCACATCAGTTGGATCGAATGTGTATCCGTTTTTTCCTTCTTCTATCAAGCAGGACGATCCGGCGCGGCGTGATACAAGACTCTTGCATCCTGCCAGTAGTGCTTCATTGACCACAGTCCCGAAAGGCTCTTGGTAACTTGCTAATATAAAAGTACTTGCGATATTATACCAAGCATACAGTTCATCGCCTTCCAAGCGTCCTGTAAAAAGAATTTGAGCATCTTTTCCAGCGACCAAATGCTCCAACTTCTTCCGCTCGGGTCCGTCACCGACAATCACCAAAGCACACTCATCCGTTTGTATGGCGGTGAATGCTTCAATTATCGTCTCCACATTCTTCAGTGTCACCAAACGACCTACAAAGAGAATCACACGTTTGCCTGTCAATCGATTCCGCTCTGCCAATATCTTGCTTTTAAGGAGCAGGCGACTGTACACCTCACGAGCCTGATGGTCTTCTTTCAATATAGGGAAACAATAACCTTTGCCATAGTGGTTTCTATACCATTCCGTCACTTTCGGTTCCACCAGAATCAGTTCATCCAATTTGGGAGTTATCCATTTTCGGAGTCGACGGTGCAGTGCGGAGAAGTCGTTGTATTCCGCCACCATATTATAACTATCGTCACAGACCGATACCACCTTGTATGCTCTTCGTTTCAGCCAGCGATGCAACAGCACTGCAATGCAGTCAAGACCGAACTCGCTGACCAATACAACATCCGGGCGGTGTTCATCCAGTTGTTTCCAATAGTTACAGCTAATGATGAGCGATTTTACACGTACCAGTTCTTTAAGATAGATGGGATTGAAACGAAACTGCTTGATTATCTTGTCGTAATCGAATTTCTGATTCAACAGATTCTTGTACTGTAGACACACGCGCGCATCAAATGCCTCCGACAAATCGTTGAAGAAATCAATGCGGTATGGCGCAATGGTGCGATGGAAAACTAACAGACGGGATGTATGATTCATTCTTGCTTAATAAATGCCCCTTTATAGCCAGGGACAATGATTTTATGTTTTGATACAATCGGTCTATTGTATAATAGGGTATTGGCTTCTACATCAAACGTAACAGTGCTATTGGATCCGATGACTACATCATTTCCAATAATAATTGGTCCTGCCACGACACTTCCTGCAAGGATATTTACATTGTCGCCTACGATAGGGGTCCTTATACATTTTCCTCCCTCAAGGCGTTCTTTGCAATTATTGCCACCCAATGTCACATATTGCCCTATCAGACAGTTCTGACCGATTTTTTCTGCACTCAATATGATTCCATAAGGATGGGGCATCCGGAAATAAGGACCAATATCCTTACAATTAGCTTCTATAAAATAATAATGTTTAAGTATATGCTTGCAAAGCCTTGAAATTACCCCCCCCGGTTTGCTAATCTGATGAGGAGTAAGGCACGCTTATCATGACTGAAAAGGGAGTATAAGATGATATGCCACATATCACTCTTTGCGTGTATGGCTGCGAGATCTGTCTTGATAAGATCGAGTATTGTCATATTACAGTCTCCCATCGATTACTGTACGGTCAAGCACTCCTTTCACATCATACACTACGCTGGTCTCATCACGCAGCATACTGCGTATGTCCATATTTAGGAATATATGATGTGCCACACAAAGTACCACTGCATCATACTTTTCATCGTTTATGACTTCTTTGACAATATTAATCCCGTATTCATGCTTTACAGCATCTGCATCAGCCCATGGGTCACAAACAGTCATATTGGCTGTATATTCCTTTAGTGTATGATAAATATCCACCACTTTGGTATTACGGATATCAGGACAATTCTCCTTGAATGTGATGCCCAATAGTAAGATATGCGCATCTTTTACCAGCACACCTTTTTTATTCATCAGTTTGATGACCTGTTGTGCCACATACTCTCCCATGCCGTCGTTAAGGCGACGTGCATTCGACATCACACGTGGCAGCACACCATACACCTGTGCTTTCTGAATCAGATAATAGGGGTCAACCGAGATACAGTGTCCTCCCACAAGACCCGGGCTCAGCTTGATGAAATTCCACTTCGAGGCTGCCGCTTCAATAACATCATGCGTGTCGATTCCCATGGCATTGAATATTTTGGCCAACTCGTTCATAAAGGCAATGTTTACATCACGCTGGCTGTTCTCAATTATCTTCGATGCCTCTGCAACTTTTATCGAAGGTGCTTTATGCGTGCCGTTGATGAGTACTGAGTTGTACACACTATCTACGATATCGGCAATTTCGGGTGTAGACCCCGAGGTTACTTTCTTTATTTTCTCGACGGTATGCAGTTTATCACCGGGATTGATGCGTTCAGGACTGTAACCGGCGTAGAAATCAACATTAAATTTTAATCCGCTCACACGTTCCACCACGGGCAAACATTCCTCTTCGGTCACACCGGGATATACAGTGGATTCGTAAACCACAATATCGCCCTTAGATATTACCTTACCCACGGTCTCGCTCGCACCCCACAATGGTTTGAGGTCGGGTCGGTTGTTCTCATCCACAGGAGTTGGAACTGCCACGACATAGAAGTTGCAGTCTCTTATATCTTCCAAGTCAGTGGTACATTTGAATCCATTCTTCTGAATCGCTTCTTGGAGCAACGAATCTTCTACCTCAAGAGTTGCATCGTGTCCACTCATCAGGCTCTCGACCCGATCCTTGTTCATATCAAATCCCACTGTTCTAAATTTGGTGGAGAATAATCTTGCTAATGGCAATCCCACATAACCAAGTCCGATTACTGCAATTTCAATTTCTTTCATTGTCTATGATTACTTTTAATTAAACTACGATAATAATTGTCGTGATTATGGACAAACGCCTCTTCCGAAAACATTTTTCGTGCTCTTTTAGAGGCCTCTTCCCCCATCCTACAACACAATGATGGATTATCTACCATCGCTATCAACTGTTTTGCCCAGGCTGTAGAATCCGATGGCGGCAGGATGTATCCGCAATGCTCATCAATTAGTTCGGGCAGTGCCGAGGCATTCGCTACCATGCAAGGACATTTCATAAACATAGCTTCTACCACACTGATTCCAAATCCCTCGTTTGTTGCGGGATGCACGTAAATCTGTGCTTTGTTTAAATAATCCGCTATATTCTTCTTGTATCCCAACAGCCGGACATTATCTGCAACACCGTACTCATGTATCATCTTCTCTAAATCCTCACGATATGGTCCGTCACCAATGATTGTCAGGATAATGTCTGAACGTCTGTATGTATTCACAACTTGGTTCATCATCTCAACAAGAAGGAATACGTTCTTATGCCTATTGAGTCCCCCTACATACAATACAAGGTTTCTTTCTTGACTATTTGAAACCTCAGCTACATTCACCGGACAGTTATAAATGATTGTCCCTTTTTTTGATTTCAATTGCTTGAAATCTTTTTGATACATAGCTTCTATGTATTTGGATATATAGATATAATTATCAACCATGCGTATAGCCAGTGACATCAGCCTCTTTTGCAGCCCGGACAGAGGAATATATCCGACAAAAGAGCGAACATAGATGGTCTTGGGACACAATAGCCTTAAAACCAAAACAAATGAATGTTCAACATTAAAATAGAAATGTACAATATCTATTTTTTCCTGCTTTACCACATTATGTATATCCCAAGCAAAACGAAACAGATTCCTCCCATAATCGCCATAAAAGGCTTTAATGCCATTGCACCTATAAAAACAGTCTTCTTCCTTCGCACTGGCTATATTCTGTTTGTTGCACGCAAAATAGATAGAATAATTAATGCTATTGGATGTAGTTATAAGTTTTCGTATTTTGCCTATCGTACCTCCATTTGGACTGATAGCAGACGAGATGATCAATACATTTACAGCCATATTACTCTACTAATCAACAATGTATAAGTTCCACTCCTTTTATTCTTCTTATCAGGTTTCTAAAACCCGGTATCCGTTTGAATGGCTCTTTGATAAATTGCCAAACCAACCAAACATTTCCTTTGGAAATTAAGCGTGCATGATGTTTAATTTTCATGTGGGCTAATTCCTTGAAAAAGCATATTTGAGATGTAGTCGTTTTACTTTCTTCCCATACCCGGAAATAACCAATTTCCGCATCTACGGTATAGCTTTTATATTTACGGACTATTCTCACGAACAGTTCATGATCCATCGTGTAGTGAAATCGTTCGTCCAAGTAGCCAACATCCTCTAATACTGAACGTCTGAATACGGTGGAGTTTTGCATTACAGACGACGGCTCATTGAGTAAATGGTCGTATGTAAAAGGATGTGCTTTCAATACACGAAGTTTCTTTCCGTCACCATCAATGATGACTTGATGCCCTGTAAGCAGATACTTGTCCGGGTTATTGGAGAAAAAATTATCGATGATATGCAACGCTCCAGGTGCGAGCATATCGTCACTATTTATCCAGACTATTATTTCACCTGTCGCCTTTCTGAACCCCTTGTTCAGTCCATCTGATTGCCCTTTGTCCTTCTCTGAAACCCAATTTAGGTGTGAATACTCTTTCAGTATAGAGATGGTTTCATCACAGGAACCGCCATCTATGATGATATGTTCAAAGTTCGTATATCCCTGATTCAAAACTGATTCTATATTTTGACGGATAAATCGTCCTTGATTGAACGACACTGTTACAATTGAAATTTTAAGCATATTGCTATCTTATTTTTAATCAAATTCATTGCGCCTTTTATATGCATATACCAAAAGCATATATAACATAGCCATCACATGATTATAATGCATGATAACCGATGATTGCACGTAATTGGGAATCTCTGAAAGTACGCAAGCCAGAATCACTATGCCAATTACTTCTTCCATTTCGTCTAAAGAATGACTATACAACTTAAAACCGCTCCATAAGAGATATACAAACGGCAAGCATCGTAATGTAAGTCCGATGAAGCCTTCGCACCATAGGATGGGAGCGATATATGTATCTCCTCCTAAGACAAAGCTGTATTTTCCTTTGGCGACATCTCTCACATAGCCTAATCCTGTTAGAATATCATCATGATTTTCTAATTTGATGATAACGTTCTCAATCAGTCGTTGTCTAAAGGCATAGGTACCTTGATTCTTGGCAAGCTGTGAATTTAGGGTGTTATCTATCAGATTGTCCCAAAAGTAAAATGCTGAGGGGTAGATGATCATCAATAGCATTGTAGCCAGTAAGACATAGAACACCAACATGAACAAGCGGGAGTGTATACCATTTTTCCAAATGTAAAATAGCATTGCAAGTGTAACTACAAAAGCAGCAGACGCAATCAGGCTACGCGTAAACGAAATAAAGGTTACGAAAAGGGCTATTAATACAAATTTCAAGAATCTCTTTTCGTGGAGTTTGAGGTAACAAACAAAGCAAAATGCCAAAATCACAGGAAGTACAGGTGGCATACCTAAAATGTTGCGAAGTACTGTGACATCTCCACTTGTTTGGTAAGTAATATTGCTGGAAAACAATGGAACGCCACAGCATTGTAGTACATACAGGATTGTCAGCGGAATGATCCATTTCAGTATTAGACCAGCGAATTTTTCAAGACGTTGAATACTCATTGCTGATATATAGGGCATACACAGCAGGAATGAGGGTAGAACGATATAATTGCGGCGATATACGGTAAAAGCGGCATTGAATCCTGTGACTTGTATAGTTTGGAAAAGTTTGAAAAAAGTCCAAAAGGAAGCTATGATGATTAATAAATGGAGAGGTTGGTACAAGGTTCTATAATTCCTCATTAGCGAATGGGAAAATAAGTAGAGCGAAAGAATGAAGCACAACAATGGCGCACCCATTAGTTTCAGTAGCGGCAAAAACGATGTCACCGTACTCCAGACCCCCCAATTAAAATATGTACAGAGAAAGATGATGATAAATAGAATATAATCCTGAAATATCAACCTCTCTTCTTCTACTTCAATTTCTTTTATCATGACTATGGTATCTTCTTGATAAATTTGGCAGGATTACCACCCCAAATTTCACCGGAAGGAATATCTCTTGACACGACACTCCCTGCTCCTATTATTGCTTTTTCTCCGATATTTACGCCTTTCAGTATGATACTGTTAGTACCGATGAATGCGTATGCTCCTATATAGACTGGCTTACACTGTCTTTTTTCTATGTCTGTATGGTCGGCTCTGTCCTCCCAATGTAGACTATGAAAGTCTGTATCAACAATCAAGCATCCCGCACCTATCTTTGTTCCCTTTTCGATGGTAATACTTTTATGACAGTGAATACACGTATTCGACATTCCCACATCATCCCCTATAGACAATGTGGCATCTTTCATGACGTTAATCTTACTGCATATTTTGTTGTCTATTGGATATTGTATACCTGATGTGCATATAAAATGTCGACCAATGAAGATATGCGCTCCTTTTTGAATGTTCAAGACAGGCATTCCATAAAAAATAATACTCTCTTCATGAAAATTAACTTTCGCGTTCTTTAGTATTGTGACGACGATTGCTTGAGTCAAACGTCGTTTTACCCCCCCCAGCAATATTTTACAAAGAGGTAGAAGTTACATAATAAACTCTGAAACTGCTGCATGGATTGATTTTATTTACCCAACAAGATGGGAAATTTTAAAGATAACCACCGGATAGGATAGTAGCAAACTAACATTGTTAGCAATCCGACTATCCACGGTTCGATGAATGTATTGGCTATATAACACAATTCAAGAGCGTTATGAAATACTACTATTGTTATGCTATGCACACCCAATATCATCAGTGTTCCGCTACTTATGGTCTTGATAAACATATTTGCTTTTAAATAGTTGCAGGCTTTGAACAATGAGAATGACAGAATGATTGCACCTGCGAAAAACACGAACGTGTTATCACCATAATCATTACTCCATACATAGACCAATCCATTATCCAGTGCAACAATAATACCCAATATCAAGATTAGTATTATGCTTAATGTACCATGCAGCTTTTTAGGGGGGGGGGGAATTTATAATTCATAAAACCAACAAGTTGTAGTTCTTCTTCTTTTATAAATTTCCCTAATGCCATGAATGGGAAACAAGATAGTACTCTATAAAGATACATATCTTGTATATCACTCGAATTAGTCGGGAATATATATTTTTCACAAACCATCCATAACATCATCAAAAGTGCTAATTCAATGTAATGTTGGCTGATGAATTTGAAGTTCTTCACATCTCCCATAAGACAACGGCACAAGGCGAGTACAACGACGAACCATACTCCGACAAATAAGGTGACGTAACCATCCTTCCCCCATGCCACTGCATAAAAAGCCCTCCAAGACATCGTAGCATAATGGAATAGATCTATGCATCCTTGTCTTGTCATGTCCAAGGCAAACTTGAAAACCAAATTAATGGTGGAATAGATGATAATGGGAACGACCAGACACTTGATGGTTTTCAGGCATTGCCTAGGTCTATACAGATAGCCGGAAATGACAAAAAATGCGGGCATATGAAATGCATACAGTATGATTTGTACATTGTCTTTACAACCGGCATGTCCCACTACGACAAAATAAATCAGTAACGCCTTTGCCCAGTCAATCCAAGCTATCCGTTCTTTTTCAGCATAACTTGACATATTATCTTTTTTATTTGATCTAACAAAAGTGTGTCTTTTATGATATAGAACTGCACAAAAGTCCAATAGGTAAAAGAAATAATGATAGCTGTCACCAATACTATCACATAATGGTTTATATATGTTTTTGCGATTTCGCATATTACAATGATGGGAACGCTAATCAGACAATTAGTAGCCAAATGCTGATATATAGGGGGAATGTCTATGCATTTACGTGCATAATGAGTAAACATGATAATTTCAATCAGGTGCGGTACTGCAACTGCCAATGCCGTTCCTTTTTCTGCATAATGAGGAACTAATATGACAATCATCAAAAGTGAAAGACTGGTTGTCAAACATGTGACAAAAAGTATCTGCTTGAATTTTTTATATGTTAATAATATCTGGTCTTTGAATACTTGTGCCAAGCCGACAAACAAAACTTGAATGAGTATCACCCTGAAAGGAAAGACTGCATTCTCATAACCTGCCCCTGCGACTAACATGATTATCTGTGGTGCCAGTATGATTCCACCTACAATTAATGGTATAGATACTGTACTAATCAGTCGTATCGACCTTATGATTATCTCCCGAAATGCATTCAAGTTACCTTTTGCATAGATATCATTAAGATAGGGAACAAATACAGAGTTGAATGCAACGATTACAGACAGGATGATTGTATATAACTTTATTGCAGCTGTATAGTAGCCTACTGCAAGATTCCCGCAACTGAATCCCAAAAACAGAACATTGAATGTAGCGTAGAAAGATAGCAGTATCTTGTCTATTCCCATAGATAAGATAGGAAAAAGATATTCTTTGCATTTCCGAATACTGTACTTAAATCCGGCATATCTCCTTGAATATTTCCAGTTTATTGTAGCATTAACGGCTATTTGACCAATGGTCACATAAAAGTAGTTATCATAATCACCTCTATCCCTGACAAAAAGAAAGATGCCTAAAATATATAGTGTTCTTATAAACAAGGTTCTCAGCGTAATATATCTAAAATCCTGCATACCCTGAAACAACCATTCCACGAGAAAGACATTGAACAGTATCTTTGTTCCGCCTATCCAATAAAGCGTCTTATATTCGCTTAATTGGGGGATATAAGTAACACAAAGCAAGTAAATTAGCAACAAAACAAGTGACAAAGTCAAATGTATCGAAGTCAATCCATTAAACACTTCTGTCCTTTTCTTCTCATCGTCGCTATTTTGTGCGATATAGCGTATTCCTACTGCACTTATTCCGAGTGAAGCCAACAGTATTGCATAATCAATGATGCTCAAAGCAAAACTCGCAATACCAAGTCCTTCAGCTCCCAATACCCGTGTTACATATGGAAATGTGAGAATGGAGTATAAGTAACCTGATATATTAAGTAATAAATTCCAAAGGAAATTGCTTCTTACACTGCTTACCATTATTGTAATCCTATATTATTTTCTTGAATTTAAAATACACTTGATACAATACGAAATACAGTACGTACGAGAAATTCATTAACCGTATCTTGTTTTTCGTTATCATGTTTGATACACCGTTGATACTGATGGGCAGGTATTGCTTGATTCCTAACATTCGTTTTAGATACCATGGATTGCGCCCGCCTACGAACATATACATGATGATGGAACTACTTAGTACATTGAATAAGAGATTTCTCATCATGCTTTTTTGTTCTTCGGTAAGGTTTGGATGATCGTTCAGATATTCGTTAATGGTTATCAAGTTGTTTTTATATCGATATACCCGTTTCATATCATGTGTCCTGCATGCGCTTCCTTGTCTTGCGTAAACGGTGTATATATGTTTGTCTTCAAATTGGTAGTTTTCAGCATACATTCCTACAAGGGTAGAGAAAAATGTGTCCTCACCGTGTGTGATACCAAGCGGAAATCTTATGGAATACTTATTCAGAAATTTCAGGGAATAGAAAGCCCCACACACACTGCCTCGAACAAAACTATGTGACAAGAACAAGTCGGTTCCTTTATATACTTTGTATGTTGGGAAGTTCCATTTTCCGAACTCTGTTGTCCCGTCATCCAAATAGCAACGAAAAGCTATTACTTCTGCCCCTTTATGCCTATCTATACTTTCAATAAGCTGTTTTACCCCCATTATCCAGTCATCGGCATCTACAAACATGACATATTCACCCTTTGCTTCCTCCAATCCTAAATTTCTAGCAGTACACACACCTTCATTCTCCTTGTGGATTACCTTTAGATTCGTATGTGCATACTTTATGTCATTTGCAATAGTCAAGGTGTTATCCGATGAACCATCATCAATAACTATCACCTCAAAATCCCTTTCAGATGAGGGATATTTATAAACGGAATCCAGACATTTACCTATATATTGCTCAACGTTGTAAGCTGGTATGATAATTGATAATTTCATAAAGATTGTCTTAATTTAATATTTTAAATATGCCAAATGTTAAACAAAATCAATATAGAATCTGAATTTAATAGTAACTTACAGCCAAAGTGATTTTACTATACACCATGTTGACATAGTCCCTACATCCGTTAAAAGTTTTTTTTAAAATTTCCATCTTTCTATTTTGGATGATTAAAAACCGTTCTTTGGCGTTTGAAAATATGTATTATGTCGCCCATAGTCAGAAGACCGGCATCATCTTCCGTAATGATTTTACGCAAAAGTTCAAGGTCTGTCCGGATTTGGGTACGGAAGCGACAAGCTTCGGGATTATCTCCTTTTACTGTCCGCATGGCTTCATCCCAAGAAATAACAGATATGTGAAGACGAGAAGAAAATTCCATCCTCCGATTGTGCCCCTTGTAGATTCGATAATAAACCGTACCATACCCGGCATTTTTCTTACTTGGTTCTAAGCGTGCAACGACTGTAGGCATTCTCTTGTAAGCATCTATTTTTTAGGGTGTCCTGTTCTACGTTCTCGTTTTTGATATTGAATTAACAACTTAATCTATTGATTATTAACTGAAATAGTATTGTTTTTAGGTACAATTTTAACAGACGAAAAAGTATTGCTAATTCATGAGGTCATTATGTTTTAAAGAGGTGTGATTATCAAAACTTTGGAACTTATATCATATCTTTTTTGAACTAAAAGCTAGGACATCAAACTGGACACACTATCTATTTTTTTATAAATGTTGTCATAATGGTTAGCAATGATGGCTTGGCTTTCAGAAATAAGAAACATTTCACGGATACGATCCGCAGTTCATTGGAAGACTTCGGAGAGTTCGATTATAAAGATAAAGTGTCCGGTGCGGTACATCATGTCCGTGTCCTTCTGACATGATACAAATTTACTTTACACATAATTAACAATTAAAAGAATGTATGTAACTATTCAGCGATTAAACAAAGTTGATAATCAGATATTTCCGATGATAGTGTTTGCTAAGAAAAAGAGAAAAGCATGCAAAATAGATACATCTACTTTCTATTTGTTTACATATTCTTTTTTATTTTTCTTGCATAAAACTATTTTCTTCTTAATACAACCATTAGTGAAAATATTTATTGCTGAATAGTTACGAATGTGTGAATACCATAACATTGAATCTGCTACTTAATCTGTTTTCAGTTACCATAGATCGGCTTTGAACATCTGTTCATAGCCGGTTTGTGGTAATTTTTGTTTGTATATAGTTGACTCCAAGACAGCGAAACCGTGTGTGTCGCTGCCCGCCAAGTCATAGAAACCTTTTTTCATCAGCCATCTGGCTTTCTTCCTTACTTCTGTTCCGTATGCACCGACCAAAGAGAAGAGATTAAGTTGAAATTTTACACTCAATCCTTTCAATTGACGGTAGTCGCTCTCCTCCATGTAATTATACCGTTCAGGATGCGCCAGAACAGGTGTATATCCTTTCGACTTGATGCGGAGTAGGATGTTGTTCAATCCTATCGGAGGATTGAAGTAGGAAGTCTCTACTAATAGGTGCTTCCCGTTTTTGCTCAACGGAAGCAGGTCACTCTTCGCCAAGCGTTCCTCGAAGAGGTTATCGAGCATATTCTCAGCTGCAAGATGCAGTGCGATGTTTCCTTGATAAACAGTTTTCAATTCCTCAAAACGGGCTTTCAGAATGGATGTCGTATTTGGCATATCCTCCATGATGTGCGGAGTCAACCAAACATCTTTTACACCCAACTGTTCATAGAGGGATAGGATTTGCAGACTCTCTTCCATTGTCTGCACGCCGTCATCCACTCCGGGGAGCAGATGACAGTGCCAGTCGGTGAATTCCCGAAAGATTCCACTGTCAGCAAGGCTGATACGCTTTCTGAAAGGCCACATCTTTCCGTTTACTCTTCCTTCGTATATCCGGCATATCCATAATTGTAGCCGTACTTGTAACCATACTGATAACCGTACCGTCCGCCAGATCCTTCCGTTCCATTGAGAATTACAGACATATTCTTGTACTTCTTTTCTCGGTAAATATTTTCCAACTCTGGAAGCATGCTGCGCTCCAACAGGCCTGCACGTACCACAAAAATCGTACGATCGGCCAATTTCTCTATGATTTGCGTATCGGCTACCAGTTCAACCGGCGGACAGTCAATCAATACAATATCATATTGTTGCTTTAAAGTATCGATTGCTTCCCGTAACCGGTCATCAAACAACAGTTCGGTCGGATTGGGGGGGATAGTGCCGACAGGGATGAAACTGAATGAAGGGTGCTGCTCGTCCGTAACAATAATATCCGAAAGTTTGTCGATTTGTCCTCCTAAATAATTACTCAAACCAATTTTGGGCGAATGGATATAAGCTGAAGCAGAGGCATGGCGAAGGTCGCCGTCAATAACCAATACTTTTTTATTTTTAATGGCAAGACTCATGGCTATGTTCATGGTCAAGAACGATTTTCCACTGCCCGGATTGAACGAGGTAACTACAATCACATTGGAGGATTGATCTTTGCCAATCATGAATTCCAGATTGGTACGCAAGACACGAAAAGCCTCATTCATAATATCACGGCTTCCTTCTTTAACCACAATGGTATGTGCCTCATGTGATTTTACTCTTTTCTTACCACGTATAGACAAAGGAATCTCTCCGATAAAAGGAACGCTCAAGCCCTCCAGGTCTTTTCTTCCACGAACACGGGTATTCATGTTTTCACGCATGAACACAATGACTACCGGTATCAATATACCCAAGCAAAAGCCACCAGGAAAATGTTCTTCTTTACGGGAGCGGTAGGAATCATGCTTCCTCCAGGCTTTGTTATAATACGGGTATTGTAGGCCGTAAATGCCTGAGAAAGCTCGTTCTCCTCACGTTTTTGTAACAGATATAGGTAAAGTGACTCCTTCACCTTTTGTTGGCGTTCCACGCTAAGCAGGTATTTGGATTGCTTCGGGTTGGAGGCAATCTGCGAAGTAGCCTGTCCCCCAATGGCCTCCAAACTTCTGATTTGTGCACGCAAAGCTACCATTTGGTTGTCAATGGAAGTGATCAAAGCGCTTCGCATATCATCCAACGACTTGTCCATTTCCCTGACTAAGGGGTTCTTGACACTACTGTGAGACACCAAGCTATTGCGCTCCAATAACTTGGTATTATATTCATTCAGTTGTGTGGCAAGGCTTGCATTTTCAATGCCGGAATTGGCAGGGAGTAACTGATGTTTATTGTTTTCATTGGTCAAATAGTTCTTTATGTATCGGGCCATATATGCCTGGTTGTTCAATTCACGAATTGCAGCATTGGCTTCATTGGCTTGAGTCATATACATATTTGCCGCCGCCTGTACATCCGGCAGCAAATGCTCACTTTTGAAAGAAGATATATCATCATCCACATTGCCAAGCTCACCCTCAATCACACCCAAACGCTCATTGATGAACATGGATGTACTAACCGCTATCTGATTCTTGTCCCTTACCCAGTTCTCATTGTAAACGGATATAAGGGTATTGAGCACATCTTCCGCCCGTTGGGTGGACACATCCTGGAAAGACAACGTGATGATATTGGACTTCTCATCGTTCTGGGATATATTCAAGCGAGCAGAACAGCCAGCTGATGCCGCAGACAAAGACTGGCGGGTTACATAAATTGTGCTTACCGTTTTATCTGAATAGGCAGCCGATGGAATAACGACAATAGGGCCTAGGGGGCTTTGAATACTGTCATTCAAATTGCCTTTCACAAAACCATCATTTTCTATTTCTGTTCCATTCCGTGTAAAAGAGGATAATTCCACTGCACCATCCTTTGCCAGATGCAGTTCGAAAGTTGCGGATTCATTCTCGGAAAGATTAGGAATCACCACCTGGACAGGAAGTTGGTTTCCATACACAGTCTGTTTATGAAAACGTCCGTCTGTCTGATAATTCATTTCCAAATGCAATCGAGACACCACTTCACGCATGATGTCGGGAGACTTCAAAGTTCCCATCTCGTTATAAACGTTGGTGTTGGTCGTGAACAGTCCCAGATCGGAAAAAGACTCCATATCCGTAGAAGAAGATTTCCCTTTGGAATCGTCCTTAATCAAAATAGAGGCAGTTCTGACATATACCGATGGGGTTCTTAACAGATAAAAGGTCGCACCCCCCAAACATAAGGCCAATGAAATGGCAAACCAGTGCCATTTGTTGAGACAGAGGTAAAATAAATCCTGTATGGTAATGAAATCCTGCGTATTTTGTACTGTTGATTTATTCTGAATAGTAGCCATTTCTCTTTTTTATTTAGCGATAAGTACAGCGATGGAGGTCAATAAAGAAGCCAGGGAAATCCAGAAAGAGGTGCTGCGCACATTGTTCCCGTTTACGGTAGACTGACGGGCTTTGGTAGCATTAGGCTCCACATATACCACATCATTCTGTTGCAGATAATAAGCAGGCGAAGTGTAAAGATGCTCGGCAGAGCAAAGATTGACTCCATAAACCCGTTGTTTTCCTTCTTCTTGACGCAACACCAATACCTTTTCCCGCTTTCCGTAGATAGTGAGGTCTCCCGCCTGGCTTAAGGCATCCAGGATTGTAAGGTTATCCTTGTCGATACTAAAACGGCCGGGATTGTTCACTTCACCCATTACGGCTACGCTGAGATTCATATATTCCACCGTAACGACAGGGTCTTTAATCAAATCATGCGACTGTAGCTCTTTCTTAATATAGGCAGCCACCTCTTCACGGGTCATACCGGCTATGTGAATTTCTCCCAACACGGGAAAGTCAATGTTCCCTTTGGAATCTACCGTATAACCAGACACACCACGATTAGAACCGGAAGAGCCCTCCATGCCGATCTGTTGAGAAACAATTGGCAAGTTAAACAGGTTGGTCAGGCGCAAATCCTGGCTGTTGACTAAAATAGACAATTTGTCTTTCGGTTGAATCTTAATCTCTACCGGAGCAGTTAGCGCCAATTCGCTTTCGCCCGGACGTAAATCTTGAAAATAAGTGACTTCTTTTGAAGTTGAGCAAGCTCCTAAAAACAGGAGTAATATTGCCCCAATTAAATTTGCAAAAATTCATATTGATATAAAACTATAGTTTCGAATGAGTAATATGGATTCTACGGGTTAACCATAGATTACCCAAGGTCCATATAAAGATGTCCAGTATTAAAAGCAAGGTTACATTTATATAACGTGAAAGCAGAATATTGCACAGTGTAAAACAGACAGATACCAGTACAATGGCAATCATAACTGTACGCTGTCTCATGCCAACAGCAAGCATTTTGTGATGGATATGGTTCTTATCTGGCAAAAAGGGATTCTTTCCGTTTCGCACACGGTGCAAATAAACCCGTACCACATCAAAACAGGGAATGATAAGCGGTGAATAGGCTAAAAAGAAAGCATTAGGCTGTTGCATAGAGTGATTTACCGGAAACCCGTCAAGCAGTTTCAGACTTAAAATGCAAGTCATCATACCAATCGTCAAGCTACCGGTATCACCCATGAATATTTTGTTCTTTTTGGCAGGATCTCCAAATACGTTATAATAGAAAAAGGGAACGAGCACTCCAAGTGTCGCAAAAGCGAGCAGGGCATAAATGTATTCGCCTATTATAAAAAACACCAATCCATAAAAAAGCATAGCCACTCCACACAATCCGGAAGCCAATCCGTCTATCCCATCTATCAGATTGATGGCATTGATAATAAATACCACAGCGAATACGGTAATGGGGTATCCAATCCATTCAGGAAGAGCGTGAATAAACAGCAAACCGTGCAGGTTATTGATCCACAGCCCGCCTGCAATAACCAGTAATCCGCAAATAATCTGTATGGCGAACTTGGCACGGTAACGGATACCAATCAGGTCATCAGCCATCCCAACCAGATAAAGCATCATAATGGTACAGAAGCCGAATGCCAACGGGCGGCTTTCACTGCCGATATTACCAAGAAGCTGACTGTATCCCAACAACATACTGAGTCCCAAAGCAAGTGCCACCGAGAAAAAGACAACCGGTTTGAAGGCTATCCCTCCTAAACGGGGTACTACCCCCTGATGGATCTTCCGTTCATCAGGCACATCAAACAGACGCTTACGAAATGATATCAACAAGATTTGTGGAATCAAGACGCCGGCACAAAATACGCTCAAGGCGAATACAAACAAGGAATTGACAACCCAAAAGGCCCTAGGATTGTCCATTACATTCAAAATAACAGTCATAAATATCGTATCAGACAAATTGAATATATTCAGGAAGAACCTCCACACCAACAGCGAGATAACCCTTTAATTCGACAAGCAAGCGTTTTATCTTGCTGCCTCGTATTTTAAGCAAACAGCCCTCATATCCATTGAGAGGACCTCCTATAATCCGAATTTTGCGTCCGCACATCTGAGGGGTTATCTCTTCCGGCAAATAATATTTGGGGGAATCGGAACTGCTGACGGCTTGTATGAATCTGTCCATTTCCAAATCAGACACAGTCATAGGTTCCCGGAACGTATTCCGCAACCAACGGTATTGAAGCGTTTTGGTTCTTTCCACAATGGAGTCCAAATGCTGACGGGAATCATAAACAAAGAGCAAATCTTGAATGGCCGGAACTTTCTCACGCACCTTTTTGCCCTTTTGCAAAATGATTTGCCATTTCAAGGGGACAAATACCTTTACACCCGCTTCTTGCAATTGTTTGTATGCCGGCTTTTTAGCATTGCACCGTTTCAAATCACGCATGACATACCATTGTGCGTATTCAGTATTTCCCATTGATATACTTTAGTTCAGGCAAATATCACCAATCCTGCATGATTATTTTATTTGTTAATAATCAAGCAGTTACAAAACACTTTCCAAAAGTAGGAATCTTTTATTCCTTTAATCATCCCTTGCATCGCTATTCTAAAAGGCAAGTGTTCACTTATACTAAAACATACTACTCTTCTTAAGAGAAGTACATCTTTTAGTTATAAAGCGATAATAACTTGATAAACAAAGTCATGTTAGAGGATATATGGGGATGATTGTTTTTCATTTTACACATTATGTTGAAGATTCTTAAAAATAAGTAATAAAAAAAGAGTTCACTTTATACCTTGATTTTTAGATTTTTTTTGTATTTTTGCACTCAAAATGTACTTCTCTTAAGAAGATAAAGTGACCGTAGCTACTCTTTCAAGTTTTATATGTAGATGTACTTCTCTTAAGAAGATATGTACCATTTTCGGTATTTATTTATATAGACATCAAAATGAGACTATTTGCCTTGTCTACAATAGATGTGTCTAAAGAGGCAAGATAAATTCGGGTAGTTTGCTCCGAATCATGCCCCAGTGCCTCACTGATGACAGGCAAAGAAACATTTTTACTTTGGGCGATGCTGGCCCAAGCATGGCGGGCAACATAGGTGGTAAGTGGAATACCCAAACCTATTTGTTTGCCAATCAGTTTCAGATTTCTGTTGATACGGTGCGCTTCATTTTGGTATTGATGCCATTCGTCCACACCATTGTTCTGAATAATTGGTAGCAGGTAGGAAGTTTCAGAGGTATTGTATTTATCAATAAGTTCCTGCATGGGCTTTTCCCATTTGATAAACAATTGCTGACCGGTTTTTTTTCTCCGATAGGTCAGGATTCCATTCTGGAGGTCTTTCTTTTTCAGGAATGCCATATCCACAAAGGACATTCCACGTGTATAAAAACTGAACATAAAGATGTCTCTGGCAAAAATGAGAGACTTCTTATTAAGATCCAAATCCCGTATTCTTCGAATCACGCTGAGGGAAACCGCCCGTTTCTTCGTTTTGTCTATACCGGTATAGACATGCTTGAAGGGATTTCGTTGAACAACAAGCCCTTCATTCACGGCCCGGTTATAAATGGCCCTGAGGTTACGCATATAATACGAACAGCTATTCGGGCAGATGCCATTCCCTTTGAGCCAGCTTTCATAGGCTATCATCTGATTGGAATCCACTTCGTCCAACGGGACATCTCCACGGTTATTCAAGTAACGTTCAAAGCTGTTCAAGGCACTCTGATAGGTACCAGCTGTACGCACCTTACCTATTTGCCTCAATTCAACCAGCAGTTCTTTTCCATATAGAAGAAAGGTGGAATTTCCTTCTGGAGTAGTGTAAAGTTCTATTATACGGTCTACTGTGAAAGGGCTGTTCTCCTGATTCAATCGGTTAATGCATTTCTTTATTCGGAAAAGGTCTTTATCAATTTGATTTTTTAATGCAACAAGATAGCTTTTTCGGCCTTCTCCACTTCCTGCCGAGACATTGATTTCACTAGAAGCAGAAATCCACTCACTTGGAAACAGTTTGTAACCGGTGCGGATATGCCGTACTTTACAATGATGAATTATTTGATAATGAACCGTTCCCTCTTTAAGGATAACGGATGAAGGAGTGAATTTTACTTTTACACTAGTCATAAATAATCAATTATTAGTTTAACATATGGAATAAAAACAGGAAGCAATTCAAAAAACTTCAAGCTGTTATGTATATCTCCTGCTAAACTATTCTTGATTGATAAAAAACGCTTTAATTATTTTTATCTCTGAAAAGCATTATATTGAATAATATGACAAAGTAAAAGACCGCGTTCTGTATATTGCGTGAAGACTTGAAACGGAGTGTCAGAGCCAATGCAAAGAATATCTTGCCATATAGAAAATGGAAAACTCGAAATGGAAAGGCTGTTTCCTGAGTTCTTTCCATTCGAGCGAAAGAATTTATAACCGCTGACCTGTCTATATGATTATCGAATTCACTTTCATCGTGTCCAGATTCAGGTACAATCCGTTATGCTCGATCACTCCGTTTCGGAACATTTTCCATAGGATGCCGCATCCGAGTTGTGCCAGTGTGGAGTTGATGAACAGGTCCTGTTTTTCCAACGCTTCAGCCAACGAACAGCTCGGACCGGAATCGGTTTCCTTCACTCTCGTGTATTTCACCATGCGGGTGATGACTTTCAGCGAATTGACGGTCTCATAGAGTTTGGACGCCGGCTGTTTGATTTTCTTCGGTACGGTACCCAGCACGACTTGCCCCGTGGTCTGCGTGTTCCCGAAATCCATCCAGTACAGCGGGGTCTCGTAAGTGCAGTATGTCGGTTGCGGCAAAGCTTCAACAGATTCCACAAGTCAATCCGTGACTTGATGTTGTCGGTACAGGTAATCGTGATATTGGCCAGGTTGTCCCGTCTGGTATCCTTCAATACTGCCGGATAGATGTCCGCTTGCGCCTTCCAGTCATTCCCGAAAAAGTTGTTTATCCGGGTGACGAGGCATTGTGCCTTGTTCTGTCCCAGGTCGGACGGTCCGAAAAGCTGGCGACCGATGTTGGCTTCCGTCACGGTGTCAGGGTCGTACAGTGTAACAAACAGTCCCGGGTGTCCGAGTCCCCTCAGAGCTGTGTCAAGACGTGCCAGGCAGGTGAGTACCTGCGACCCGGTTCCTCCCGCTCCGATCAGGTTTACCGTTACCGGATGCTGCGGACTCATCAGGTAACTGTCGGTATAATGTACTCTTTTCATGTCAGTATGTCTTTAAGTTTCATATTGTTCAACGGTTTCAGTTCATCGAGATTGAAAGGCATGTCCCTGGCTGCTTTCGTTACCAGAACCAGGTTGGATCTGGTCGGGTTTCCGTCACCTCCCAGATGGGAGAACTCCGTCAGCCAGAATTTCTTTTCCCAGTATTGCAGCAGGCTTTCGTATGTCAGGTCCTTGGGCAAGTCTATATTGGCAGAACCCAGGCATACACTGGAGCCGGTCACATTAAAGAACGGCGCGGCATATAGCGGCGTGTCCTTGCCGGGCATGTCACCCTTGTAGGCATATATCCTCATTCCGTGTTCTCCCGCCTCATAAACGACTCCCGGCAGGTTGTATTCCGCATTCTCTATTTCAAGTCCCGGACTGAAGAACATCATCCGTTTATGCGGGGGATTGTACCATACATACCGCTCGCTGCCCTTGCGTGAATCGCAATAGATCAGGTTGGACGGTACTTTTCCGTAAGGCGTGCTGCTATGCCTTTCCGAATATCCCTTTACAAGCTCGTTCATGAATTCCTGCGTTATAGGCCTGCCTTCCGCCATGTTTCCACGATCGTTTATGTCCCGTATCTCCAGAAAAAAATTCTTGTCATCCTCCGAGACGTAGGCTATCAGTGCCGCCTTGGGGATAAGCTGGGTCTTCAAAGTTCTTGTAAGTTCGTTTGTCTCCATCATAGTGTTCAAATTATTATGTTGATGAATTTGTCCGCCCATTTGAAAAAGCGTTCCGGGTAGTCATCCATGTGGAACAGCTCTCCCGTTTCGGGAGACAGGGCGAGTGTCGTGACCGGTATGATGTCGTAGGTCTCCCTGCTGTGGGAATTGTAACAATTCACGAGATAGTCCGTCACCATATCGTAACTGTCATAGATTACACGTATCTGTTGGTAGAGGTACATGGGGTGGAACTCCGGTTCCTCCTCATAAAAAGGATCGTAGCAGTATTCCATGATGCCGCGTTCCGGTGACAGGAATTGTAACCCCTCCTTCATGGCGGAGACCAGCGACCGTTCGTAGTCGTTCTGGGCTTTATACCTGTCAAGTGCCTTCGGCAGGTTCTTGTAGTAGCACTTGCGTTCCACCCTTTGGAGCAGCCTCTTTATTCTGCCGTTCTCGTAGGAGTGCAGGAGCCTCAGCCGTTTTTTCCTTTCCTCCGGGGCCTCTTCCGGTACTTCCTCTGAAATCCAGGTCAGGACATATTCCGTGTCGTCCTCGTCCAGAACGGTCTGTATTCCGTTTGCCTTCATCAATTCATGGATGAATGTGATGGAGATACGCCTCAATTCCGGTCCGAGCGCCTCCACGAATTTCATCGGGAAATAATACAGTGTCAGTTTTCCCCAATGATGGGCTTTCCAGAGCTTGAACAGCAACCGTCCGTCTTGCTCTTCGATATTGACGTTCAGCCCTCACCGACAAGGGCATCCATCTCCTCGTGCAGCCTTGCGATCCCTTCCCCGAACGTCCGGCCCGGGGTATGTACCGCCTCCTTCTCCATTAGGCAGGCATATCTGAAGAAGGAGTCACGCAGGAACCTGTAGTTGTCCCGCGTGATGAGATTATGCCTTTTCCCGTCGGAATCTTCCACGACAAGACTCGGCAAAGGTTTTGGCTGAAACGTGGCGTTCAGAAAAGAGGAACGGCACCCCCCGGTGCCGTAATCCTTTCTTTCCTGTCCGTACTGTAATGGATATTGCGTACGGTCTGTCCGATGATGAGCCTTGCAAGCCGTTCCACCTGCTGTTCGTCCAATGGTACACATGATTTCTTCTGTTTTTTATTGTCCTTTCCCATTGCTTTTATCCTTTTGTCCCGATGGTAGTTTTGAATTCATACACCGCCTTGTCTTCCTTGATGACCGGCCCGTGCACCGTTGCCGTGGTCAGTTCCGGATAGAAGTTCGAGTAGTAGTTCATGACCATTTCGGGGCTGTCCGACGTGTTCGGGTCATCGAGTGTGACCATACCGTTGCCTTTCTTGAATGTGAATGAACGTGTCATTCCCTTGATTTCTAATGCCATAATATTAAATGCTTTGATAATGTGAAACATTGGGTTCTAACATGGATTGCGGAAAATCGGGATATTCCTCATAATCTTCCGGGCGGTAGGTAGGGACTTCCTGTCCCCTCTGATAGTACGGATAGAGGTCTTCGGGATTTTGCTCCTGTTCCTGCCGGTATGAAATCTGTTGTTCCGCGTATGCAGGCTGTGGAGGGAGCTGGCGGCTCATCGGCCGTTGTCCGGCGTATTGCGGCTGTGGGGGAGCCTGATGCGGTGCCGGCCTTTGCGCAGGCTGCTGTGGCGGCCACATTGTCTGCTGCTGCCCGTCAGGAATTTGTCCGCCCGCCGGTCCTGATGCCTGGGATTGCGGTGGACAGTGCGGTGCAGGCTGCAACTGTTGTGCCGTTGCTGCCGGTAGTTGTGACCGAAGCTGTTGCGGTGCAGGCGATTCTTCCATCAGCTCGAACAGGCTTCCCCGGTTCATGGCCTTTTTCTGCTGCTCCAGCATCTCGTCAATCTTCTTCTGGTCCTGCGGCTTGGCATAAAGTCGGGCCTGTCCGAGAGCCGTCACTGCATCCTTATGGTTTCCCGCGGCAATCAGTTCCTCAGCTTTCTTGAGATGCTTCTCGTACTTCTCCCGTTTCTCTTTCTCCTCTTTCGTCTCCTTGGCCTTTGCATCCTTCGCCGCCTTGCTCTCGGAAGCGGCCTTTTCCGTCTGTGCCTCGAACTGCGCCATGTTGGTGATCAGTCCCGTGGCTTTCTGCACCGGCCGGGCGACGGCTTGCAGGAATCCGGTATCCAGTTCCTGCGGAACTCCCTTGAGGGTCAACGGGATAATGTGGTTCTGGGCTTCGTCTTTCAGCCCGTTTGACTTCGGCAGTACGGATACCGCCATTTGTCCGTTCGCTTTACGGATGACGAGTGTCAGGTCGACTCCTTCTGTCATCATCTGGTTGATTGCTGTAAAAAACATAATTATATGGATTAAAGTGTGAATAACCGTATTCTTTCTATCTGTTGAAGAACTCTGCTAGCAGCCTGTTCCGGTCAGGATGACTGCTTATCTCCAGTATCGGGTCCAGCAGTGTGGAGATGTGTACGGGTCCGCCCTTTTCCCGTGGAGGGAATTTGACGGTCGGTTCCGGGACATGGTACTTTCTTCTTGCCGGTATCGGCATTGGTATCTGTACCGGTGCCGTCGGCGGTCTTGAGATGATTGCTTGATTCATGACTTTATCATTTTAATTGTGGATACTCGGGCTTTGGCAGCCCGTTGAACTACATGGGCTTTACGGCAGACGCTTCCGGAAAGGCAAAGCTTTCGGGAAAAATACCGCAAGCCCTCCGGGCGAGGATGATTTTCCGCGAAACCCGAAGTCCCGGCCTTGCCGTCCGAAAAGAAGCGTTTGCCAACTTTGCCCTGTAGTTCCCGGTCTGCCAATGGCTGTATATGCCTCTCTTTCCTTTCCGTCCCTGATCCCGTCATCCTTGTCTTCATAAAGTATGGGATACCAAAAGAGCCGTCCGTTGGGACAGCCCTGTCCTGCAAGGTGTTGCAGTGGTTTATATGCCGCATTTGTTTCATTTCCCGATATTGTATGCCGGTGGAATCAGAATACCAGGCAGCTGAGGATGCAGAAAAGTATCGCCGCCGCTACCAGAAGGCAGGCGATTTTATAGAGGAACCTGAAGAATCCCCTGAAACAGACGATGGCGACTGCCGCCCATACCGGTGAAATCCCTCTTGAATAAAGATAACTGAACATTATGAAGCTGCGGCGGCCAGTGCCATTCTTTTTATCCATTTGCCGGTTCTCGGTTTTTCGATACATTCCTTTGCTTTCATGATCATTTGCTATTAAAAGGTGAAACATGTCATTTCCAATTTCAGGGGCCAGGATGCGGACCGCCTCCACAGGCAAGGTTTTCGGGGAAAATACCGGAGC
>NZ_BAKJ01000016.1 GCF_000614125.1 Bacteroides rodentium JCM 16496 | reverse complement strand
CTTTTATTAAAAATTATCCATTTATTTGTCTGACAAATAATACTAATAGGACTAATAATAACACGATTTAATATATGGAAAACTTAAAAATTGATGGGCAGTCGATTACTTTGGTAGACCAAGTGGAAGACAAGTTATTGAATTATTTCAGAAGTCAGGACTTGAAAGTGGGTGATTCTATCCCTAACGAAATTGAGTTGTCGTCAGCGTTGGGGGTTGCTCGTAGTGTTCTTCGGGAAGCTCTTAGCCGTCTGAAAATGATGGGAATGATTGAAAGTCGCACACGTCGTGGAATGATTTTAACCGAACCTTTCATTTTAGGAGGAATGAAGAGAGTGGTTGATCCCCGTATTATGAGCCAGGAATCACTTCTCGATCTTTTGGGATTCAGGGTTGCCCTGGAGATAGGAATCAGTAGTGACATATTTCATAATATTAAAGAGCAGGATATTATGGAACTGGAAGAGATTGTGAATGCAGGTGTTGCATTGGGGAACAACGAATATGCCAATCTCAGTGAATATACTTTCCATTCAAAACTATACGAAATAACGGGGAATAAGACGATTGTACAGTTCCAAAGCATCATTCATCCGGTTATGAACTTTGTAAAAACCAATTTGAGGGAACGGGTGGAAGCCATAAATATAGAATTGGAAAAAAAGGGAAAGATTGTAACTCACACCGATTTATTGAACTTTATCAAGAATAAGGATGAAATGGGCTATAGAAATGCTATCGAGCAACACTTTTATGTTTATAAAAAGCTGATTTATGATAGGGCGGTGTTAGGAGAACAGAATAAGGGTCAATCACAATAAAAATATGACAAATGACACGGATTGTAAGTAATTGTGTTGTATTGGTATGCCTTTGTTTATTTTGGGGGCAAAGCTTGAAAGCTGCAGATGCTTCTCATTCTGAGCAGATAAAGTGGGGCAACGAGAGTGTTCTTAATGAGGAACATAATACTTTGGGACTCTTTTCCGGAGTACTTGGCGGACAAATAATATTGGTAGGCGGCACTTCCGACGATTATAGCCGGTGGGGAAGAAATGCGGTATGCCTTTCTGAAAAAGCCGGATTCACTTTGTATGAAGAACTATTGTCCAAACCGTTGGCTTATGGCGCTTCCATAACACTCTCTGACGGTATCTTATGTATTGGAGGACGTGATTCTTCCCAGTGTTACAAAGATGTGTTTCTTGTCACAATGCAGCAGGGAAAACTGAATATTTCGGAAGATTGGCCACCACTTCCTTTTCCGTTGTCTAACGCGGCAGGAGTACTACTGGACAATAAAGTATATCTGCTTGGAGGCAGAAAATCGGTAAGCCCGTCCAGGTTATCGGATTCTTTCTTTGTGCTGGATTTGTCGAACAAGTCCAGAGGATGGAAAGAGTTACCAGGCTATCCGGGAAGCGTCCGGGAAGATGCAATTCTCGTGGTACAGAACAACGGCGTTTCTCCTTGTCTGTATTTATTGGGCGGACAGACGGAAACGGAAGAAGGGCTGTCTTCTTGCTTGACGGATGGATATGTCTATAACCCCCAACTGGACAGATGGAGTCCATTAGGTTTGGATTTTCCGAAAGGAATATGTGCTGCTGTCGCCAGCGGAGCCAACCATATACTTCTTTTTCAGAAAGAGCAGGAAGATACACAGCATCTTAAAAAAGAGAATGCTTTATGGAAATACCATACAATTACGCAGACTCTTGTCAAGTCTGAATGTATTCCAGGTACCTATGACACCATGCAAGTCTTGCAAAGAAACCGTTCCTTCGTTATACTCGGTAGCAATGCCAGTTCCGGAACGAATAGACTGTACAGCCTTCAGGGGGATATTGTTCCTTTGGAAAAGGGGTTGGGACTTGTCAATATCTTTGTGATTATCGGTTATTTTGCCGTATTGGCCGGAATTGGAATTTACTTTTCACGGCGCCAGAAAAGTACGAATGACTATTTCAAGGGTGGAGGACGCATTCCGTGGTGGGCTGCCGGGCTGAGTCTTTTCGGAACCGCGTTGAGTGCCATCACCTTCATGGCTATACCCTCCAAGGCATATGCCACTAACTGGAGTTATGTGTTGTTCAATACCGGTATTGTGCTTGTTGCCCCCGTCATTGTTTATGTCTTTATTCCTTTTTTCCGGAAATTGAATATAACGACTGCTTATGAGTATCTGGAGATACGTTTCAATGTTTTTATCCGGGTTATTTGCAGTCTGGCCTTTATTATTTTCCAGGTAGGGCGTATGGGCGTTGTGCTTTTTCTGCCCTCTATTGCTTTGAATGTAGTGACTGGATTGGATATATTCCTATGTATCGGTATTATGGGAGTCTGTAGTATTCTATATACAATGATAGGGGGAATAGAGGCGGTTGTATGGACAGATGCCATTCAAGTAATTATACTGTTGGGAGGAGCGATATTTGCAGTGATATACATCTCGTGTTCTCTTCCCGGTGGATTGGGTGAAACGATTGATATTGCCGTGGCAAACGGTAAGTTCGATTTGGGAGCGACGAACTTTGACTTGAAGGATGCTACGATGTGGACTGTCATTATTGCCGCATGTTTTACCCATCTTACCACCTATGGGACGGACCAAAGTATGGTGCAGCGCTATCTCACTACCCCTTCGATGAAAGAGGCACGGAAGAGTGTATGGACCAATGCGATATTGACTGTTCCCGCCACACTGATTTTCTTCTTTATAGGCACTGCGCTTTATGCCTATTACAAAGTGTATCCTGAGAATCTGAGTATCAGTATTCCTAACGGCGATGCCATTTTTCCGTGGTATATTTTTACCCAATTACCAGTCGGTATTGTAGGGCTGCTTATTTCGGGCATCTTCGCAGCGGCAATGTCCACTTTGAGCGGCAGTATGAATTCGGCAGCCACAGCTTATATAGTAGACATTTATTCACGTTTCTTTCATAAGGGAGAGGGTAGCAATGAATTACGTGCGGCACGTATGGCAACTTGTGTGATAGGAATCATTAGTCTATCTTTTGCTTTTCTCATGGCAACATGGAATATCGCTTCATTGTGGGACGAATTCAACAAGATACTCGGGCTCATATTGGGTAGTATGGGAGGACTGTTTATGTTGGGCATGCTTACCAAACGCGCCAATTCCGGAGGGGCAATCATTGGTATAGTCGCAAGTATCATCGTGCAATTGTTTGTTGCCAGATTCCAAACATTCCATTTGCTTTTGTACACGGCGTCCGGCTTTATTTCATGTTTTGTCATAGGCTATTTGGCAAGCTTGTTCTTTAAGAAAAAATAGGTTTGAACCCATCATTAATTATAATATAATTTATTTATGAACAAACGACTTTTAACAGGATTAATCGCTGCACCATTTACGCCAATGCACGAAGATGGTTCCTTAAATTTGCAGGTGATCGGGCCGTATGCAGAGTTTCTGATGCAAAAGAAATGTGTGACGGGAGTGTTTATTTGTGGCACGACGGGAGAATCCGTTTCTCTGACAACAGAAGAACGAAAGGCTGTTGCGGAAAAATGGATGGAGGCAGTCAAGGGAAAACTGAAAGTGATAGTGCATGTAGGGGGCATGTCGCAGGTTCAGTGTGCCGAGCTGGCAGCCCATGCGCAAGCTATTGGAGCTGATATGATAGCAGCCATGGCACCCTGCTTTTTCAAGCCCGGTTCTGTAGATGAGCTGATAGGTTTTTTCAAGCCGATAGCTGCATCGGCTTCCCGCTTGCCGTTTTACTACTATAACATGCCGTCCATCACCGGGGTTTCCTTGCCGGTACACAAGTTTCTTATAGAGGGCAAGAAGCAAATTCCCAATCTGGTGGGAGTCAAGTTCACTCATAACAACCTGATGGAGATGCAGCAGTGCATTCATGCGGACGGTGGGGTATTTGAGGTCTTGCACGGCTTTGATGAGATACTGATTACCGGACTGTCGGTTGGAGCCAAGGCTGCCGTAGGTAGTACCTACAACTATGTTCCGGGTATATACAAAGCTGTGATGGAAGCCATGGAAAAGGGAGACCTTGAGACAGCCCGTGAAATGCAATGGAAATCTGTTGAAATCATTGATGTGCTGATAAAGCATGGGGGAGGAGTCAGAGCCGGTAAGATTTTCATGAAACTGGCAGGAATAGACTGCGGACCATGTCGATTGCCGATAGCTCCTTGCTCTGAAGAAGAGCTGGAGGAGACAAGAAATGAATTGAAAAATACGGAATTCTTCAAATACATTAATTAACTAAAAACGATTGCCTATGGAGATATTGCAACAATACATCCAATGAAAAAGCTCATTGGCCAACTTAAGTTTGACCCCCGAAAAGGAGGGGAAACGAGTATTGGCACTTCCCGTTTCCCCTTAAATAAATTACTGAAACAATTTATTATTAAAATCGTAACAAAGATGAGAAAAATATTTCATTTTCACCTCATAACTTTTCTACTATTTTGCCCATTTTTGCTTTGGGCACAAGAATTTAACCTATCAGGTGTAGTAGTGGACAATACTGGTGAAACTCTTCCAGGAGTTTCCATCGCTGTGAAGGGTACGACTCGAGGAGTTATTACGGATATGAATGGCGCTTTCCAGCTGAAAGTAAGCAAGGGGGAAACTCTTGTATTTTCCTATGTGGGCTATGATGAACAGCAAATCCTGATTACCAATCAAAAGATTCTTAACATCCGGATGGAACCGACCACCATGGGGTTGGATGAAGTGGTGGTCGTAGGTTATGGTACCCAATCCAAGCGTACCGTAACATCCGCCATCAGCAAGGTGGATGGAGAAACATTGAAGGCAACCCCTATCAATACTGTGGGAGAAGGATTGAAGGGCAAAATTGCGGGTGTACGCGTGTACAATGAGAACAATACTCCGGGTGCAGAGGCTACGTTCTTGATTCGTGGTGGTTCATCTATCAGCCAGAGTAATTCTCCTCTTATATTAGTTGATGGTGTAGAGCGCAGTACGGCGGGTATCAATCCCAATGACATCGAATCTATCGAAGTCTTGAAAGATGCCGCTTCCTCTGCTATTTATGGTTCGCGTGCATCGAATGGAGTTGTCCTGATTACGACAAGAAAAGGAAAAAGCAGTGCTCCTCGAGTGACGTTTGAGGCTTCCTTTGCAAACGAGAATGTGGAACGGATGATTGAGTATCTGGATGCTACCCAAGCTGTTACTATCATGCGCGATCGTTGGGCTTCCGGACCCAGTCCGGAAAAGTTATACCTTGACGGATATGCTTATAGTTCCGGCAATACGGATGCTTCCAAGTTTTCTACCCGTTACTTGAGGATGGAGAGAGTATTCCGGCAGGATGGAAGTCTGTGGCTGATCCGCTGGATCCAAGTAAGACTTTGATTTTTGAAGATAATGATTGGGCCAGTACTTGTTTCAAGAATGCTCTTTGGCAAAATTATTATGTGGGGATAGAAGGAGGTACGGAGAAATTGAGCTATGTGGGCAGCATTGGCTATATGAAAGATTCCGGTGTAGGTGTGGGCACGGCATTCGACCGTTTTAACGCCCGTACTAATGTAACTGCCAAAATCAGAGAGAACCTGACTTTCAGTAGCAACATAGATTACAGCCAGACGAATAGCGAAGAGTATGCCAGTCAGTATCAGGTGATTTCCCGTGGATTGATGACCCCGGCTGTTCAACGTAAATATTGGGTGTCTGACAATGAATGGTACGGAACCCCGACTCCAGGTCCCAACTCTTCGTCTCCGAATCCGAGTTTCTACTCGTATTTTAATGATAACAATCAGCGTACCAACCGTTTGGGGTTAGTCGGCTCTCTTGATTGGGAAGTTTTGAAAGGATGGCATGCTGTGGGCACCGCTTCTTTGTTTACGCAAAACAGCCATGGAGATACATTTATGCGTGCCAACCCGATGAATGGAACGCGGAAGGCGACTACCAACATGACGGATGAGCAACGGAAGAAACTGGAATTCTACACCAGCTATACAAGAACGTTTGCCGATAAGCACAGCATCAGCGCGATGGTAGGATATTCCTATCAGCAATATCTGTACAAGTATGTGTATGCTGCCACTACCGGACACAGCTCCGACAAGATACCGACATTGAACGGAGGTTCTGTCTATTCCGATGCAACGTCGACCAAGCAGGAAGATGTGAATATCGGTTATTTCGGCCGATTGAACTATGATTATCTGAAAAGGTACATGTTGACTGCTACTTTCCGTGAGGACGGCTCTTCCCGTTTTGCCAAAGGCAATCAATGGGGATTTTTCCCGGGGCTTTCTGTCGGATGGGTTATGAGTGATGAGCCTTTTATGCAGAATGTCGGCTTTATAAGTAATTTGAAGTGGCGTGGCAGCTATGGCCAAACGGGTAATAACTCTATCGGATATTATGATGCATTGGGGCTGTATGCCATTACCACCAGCTACAATCAGGATGCGGCGACAGTTTCTTCTGCCATGCCCAACAAGGCTCTTGAGTGGGAAACCTCCACACAGCTGGATTTAGGTGTTGATTTGGGGTTATTTAAAAACCGTATCATTCTGGGTATCGATTACTTTAATAAGATTACGGATAACTTGATTACTTCCAAAGTATTGCCCAATACGTCGGGATACGGTTCCATCCTTACCAATCTTGGAAAAGTCCGTTTCCGTGGTTTCGATGCTGAAATTACAACACGCAACATTGTCAAGAAGGATTTCACGTGGGAATCTAAATTCACCATTACTTACGTAAAGAACAAGGTACTTAAACTGCCCGAAAACGGACGGGACAAGAACCGTCAGGGAGGATACTCTGTAAAAATGCAGGATGGCACGACCAAAGAATTCGGAGGTGTTGCGAGGGTGAACCGTTGGGTCGTTTCTATGGATATAAGAAAGACTTTATCATCACAACTCCCGAGCAAGCGGCTAATGCCCGTTATGACACCTCATCCAAAGGTTGGGACTGGACCACGAAACAGAGACTGGGTGTCGGAAAAAAGACTATCGGAGACTATGAGTGGAAAGACCTGAACGGAGACAATATCATCAACAGCAATGATATGTTCCTGCTGGGAAATACGATTCCCCATACCACCGGAGGTTTGAATAATACTTTCACTTACAAGGGCTTCACTTTGAATGTCTATCTTGATTTTGCTTTGGGGCACTCCATTTCCAATGGTTATCTGCAACGCCAGATGTGTAATTTCATGAATGGAAACACCAGCCTGCCTGCCGAAATCCTGAAATGCTGGAATGTGGGGGATGACCCGAGTAAGGCCAAGTATGCCCGTTTCTCAGGCAATGACTCCGATGAGTTGAATAAGAATTTCCGGGACAACTCCGATGTTTTCACCCAGAAAGCAGATTATCTCTGTATCCGTGAAATCTCTCTGCAATATGCTTTGCCTCAAGCATTGCTGGCAAAGATTGGTCTGAAAGGGCTGGTATTGACCCTGGCCGGAAACAATCTGCATTATTTTACGGAAGTAATAGGCCTTTCGCCCGAAGTAGGTGCATCAAGTACTTATTCCGGCAGTTTCAATACCTATCCGCCTATCCGTAAGTTCTCTATCGGATGTAAAGTTACTTTGTGATAAAAGAAGTTTAATACGAAAAATAAGAATTATGAAAATAAAAATATTATCCGGCATTCTTCTTATAAGTGGGGTCTCGTTTTTTACATCATGTCATGGAGACCTGAATGTGATACAGCCCAGCCAGTTCACCAGCTTGTCCATGTGGACAGAGGAGAGCGATGCTACGAGTGCGGTAAATGGAGCATATACTCAATTCCGTTCCGCCTTTTCCGATTTGCTCAATATCTATGGAGAGCTGCGCTCAAACTGGTATGAGAGTGGGGCGGTAAATGATGCGTTTTTTAATAGAGTGGGTACAAACGTATTGCTGAGCGGTGATGCAGGTACAAATTGGAGTAGCATATATACTACCATTAATAGTGCAAATTTGATTCTGAAGCATACTCCGGAAATCTCTTTTACCAATGAAGCTACACGCAATGAAGTAATGGCCAATGCCTATTTCCTGCGGGCATATTGTTACTTTACGCTGGTGCGGGTATTCGGTGACTGTCCGCTACTGACTTCCGGCTTTGAGTCAGAAAAGCAGGAGGACATGTATCCCAGCCGTACGGCGGCTTCTGAGGTATATGCTCAGGTCGAAACCGATATAGAAGAAGCTTTAAGGTTGATGCCCGCTTCTTCCAAGCTTCTCCATAAGGCATCTCCGGCAGCCGTTAACATGTTGCGTACCGAATATTACTTGTGGATGGCAAAGCGTCTGGGAGGAGGGAATGCTGCTCTGAGCACAGCGCAGTCTTCTGTTGATGCGGTATTGAAAGCCGGATATGCGCTTCTTCCCGCATTTGCCGATATTTTCAATTTAAACAACGAAGCCAATGCCGAGCTTATCTGGACATTGCCCTATATCGTCAATGAAAATGTGACTCCGGGGACATCCCCCAACTTTTTCGCCTATTATCTGGCACCTAACGGTGATAGAACCCGGTTGAGGGAAGCCGGCTATACTGAAGATGAGGTTCCCGCCGGTTCCCACGCCCAGTATGTTGTGCCCACGCAAGCCTATTGTGATTTTCTGGCTGAAGATGCACGTGACACGCGTACGGATGTTTCAGTACGGGTATTCGAGGATAAGTTCTTGACGGAAGAAGTACAGATTAAAAGGATGGTTGTGAAGTTCAAAGGCTCCTTTGCCAATGATACGCGTAGTTTTGACAGTGATGTCCCCGTCTATCGTTTGGCCGAAGCCTATCTTTTGAAAGCTGAAGTGGAAAATGCCTTGGGAAATACGGATGCCGCTTTGCAGAATCTGAATGTAGTGGCCAAGCGTGCTTATGGGGTAGACAACTACTACACGGCAAGGACTCAGGATGCCATAGACAATGCCATTATCAGCGAAATACTGAAAGAGTTTGTCGCAGAATCAAAGGCATGGTGGGCATACCTTCGCTTTAACAAGGAATTCGAGCTTATCGAAACCTTGAAGGGGCGTGAAGGGGAGAAGAATGTTACCTTGTGGCCTATTGCTCCTGCTTGTCTCAATACTAATCCGAATATAACACAAACTGAAGGTTACAAATAAATATTGGGATGATATGAGATATAAGACTATACTTTTACTGGTCTTGTCTGCTTGGGGCATCATGGCATGCCAAAATTATACGGATAAGATAACGGTGGAGATTCGGCAACCGGTATATCCGGTGTTGACATTGAAGGAGCATAATCCGGTATTGTGTCTGCGCCTGATTAGGAACAGCGGCGTGGCATATCAGTTGGAAAAGATAAATTTCACTTTGGGCGGAACAGTCCGTTCCGGCGATGTCGTTTCCGCTTCGCTGTTCTTGGATGAGAATTGCGGGCAGCTCTGTACAAGTGCCAAACCGGTGAACAAACAATTGAGTTTTAAGGTAGGCCGGCAGATAGAGGAAGATACACTGACATGCTGGGTGACACTCCGATTGAGGGATGATGCGGCGCAGGCCACAAGCAAGATTGAAATCTCATGCAGCAGTGTTCAGACAGACCTGGGGCTAGCGGGCATCCGCCAGTTGCCCGCAGTGAAGCCGCTCCGTATAGGAGTGGCCCTGCGGCAGTCGGGGCAGGACGGGGTACATACTTCCCGCATTCCCGGATTGGTGACTTCGACGAAAGGTACCTTGCTGGCCTTGTATGATGCACGCAATGAAAGAGATGACGATTTGCAGGGCGACATTGATATTGCCATCAATCGCAGTGAAGATGGAGGGCGGACTTGGCAACCCATGCAGACTGTTCTGGACATGAAAGAATGGGGCGGGCTACCTCAGAAATATAATGGAGTGAGTGATGGTTGCATCTTGTCGGATGATTTCACCGGAGATCTCTATGTCATAGGGTTGTGGATGCACGGAGTCCTGGACCCCAAGACGGGCAAATGGGTAGAGAATCTTACCGATACCTCGACCGTATGGAACCACCAGTGGCGTGCGCACGGTTCTCAGCCGGGATATGGTGTTAAACAAAGTTCTCAATTCCTGATTAGTAAGAGTACCGACGACGGACTTACCTGGAGTGAGCCGCGTAACATTACCCGTCAAGTAAAAAAGGAAAAATGGTGGCTGCTTGCTCCCGGACCGGGTCGTGGCATCACAATGGAAGATGGCACATTGGTATTTCCGGTAGAGGGGCGGAACGAAGACGGGCTTCAGTTCTCTACAATCATGTGGAGTAAAGACAAGGGAGAAAACTGGACTGTAGGCGAACCGGCTTACTACAATACCAACGAATGTCAGGTGGTAGAACTTTCAGACCATTCCTTGATGTTGAACATGCGTGAGCGTAGCAACCGGGGACGTCAGGAAGGTAATGGGCGGGCCATTGCTGTCACTGCCGATTTGGGAAAAACGTGGACGGAACATCCTACGTCGCGCAGAGCTCTCATTGAACCGGCTTGCCAGGCATCTTTGCTGCGCCATGATTATATTGAAGACGGAGAAGAACGTCATGTATTACTCTTTGCCAATCCTAATTCAAAAGAGCGCCGTAACAACATTACCATTAAGGTGAGTTTCGATGACGGGCAAACTTGGCCCGAGGAGTATTGGATGTTGTTGGATGAAGGTAGGGGTGCGGGGTACTCTTGCATGACTTCCATTGACGAGCATACCATAGGTATCTTTTATGAGGGGAGCCAAGCCGACATTCAGTTCCAGGCTATCCCGCTGAAAGAATTATTGAAGAAATAAAAGTATAACACCTTAAAAAATAGACAAATATGAAACGCAGTGAAATCAATCGATATATCCGCGAAGCCAAAGCATTTATGACAAAGTATCACTTCATGCTGCCGCCATGGGCGGACTGGACTCCGGACGACTGGAAAAGCAAAGGACCGGAATGTAATGATATCCGGGAAAGAGCCATGGGCTGGGACCTGACCGACTTCGGCTGGGGCGATTTCCTGAAAATCGGCCTGACTCTGGTAACCCTCCGTAATGGAAGTCTGCAGAAGAAAGACAAACCCTATTGTGAAAAGATTATGTTTGTCCGCTGCGGACAAGTTACTCCCACCCATTTCCATTGGCTGAAAACGGAAGACATCATCAACCGGGGTGGAGGAATCCTCTGCATGCGTCTATGGAAGGCCGACAAGGAAACTGAAGCGCTGACTGAAGAACCGCTTGTCGTTTCCATCGACGGAGTCAGTACACGGGTAGCTCCCGGAGAAACGGTGCGTCTTGCTCCCGGACAAAGCATTTGTTATGAGCCTTATCTCTACCATACTTTCTGGGCCGAGGACGACCATTGTCTGGTAGGCGAAGTCTCTACGGTGAACGATGACATGAGGGACAACCGTTTCCTCACCCCCAAGGGGCGTTTCCCGCAGATAGAAGAGGATGTTCCGGCCGAACATCTGTTGTGCAACGAATATCCCGAAGTTTAGAAAGTATGAAAGATAAGACCAACCTGACGGGATTGAATCCCGATAATTTCCGGTCCGTAATCAACGGAAAGGATACGGGCCTTTATATACTGCGCAATGGCAGCGGTATGGAGATGTGCGTCACGAACTACGGGGCCATTGTCTTATCCATCATGGCTCCTGATTGTCATGGTAAGTTTGAAAATGTCGTCATAGGCTTCGATACGCTGGAAGAGGCCCGCAGGCAAAGCAAGGACTATTATATAGGAGCTACTATAGGCCCCGTAGCCGGACGTATATTGCACGGCGCTTTCCGTGTAGGAGAAAAAGATTATCACTTACAGCTTAACTCTGTTTCTAATACTCTGCACAGTGGTGATAACGGTTTTCACACGGTGGTGTGGGAAACACAGCAACCGTGTGAAAACCAACTTCTTCTCCGTCATTTCCATGCCGATGGAGAAGCCGGCTTTCCGGGCAATGTTACGGTAAGGATGATGTATACCTTGACGGACGACAATGGGTTCCGCATAGATTATGAGGCGGAGACAGACCGCGACACCTTGTTCTGTCCCACCAATCATGCCTATTTTAACCTGGCGGGCATGGGAACTCCCACTACTTCCATTGAAGACCATCTGGTGAGGATAAACGCGGATTTCTATCTGCCTATCGACATGAATACGAACAATACCGGCGAAGTCAGGGCAGTGGGCGATACGCCTTTTGATTTCCGCGACTACCATTCCATAGGCGAACGCATCAACCGGAAAGACTTGCAGCTGCTCAACGGCCACGGCTATGACCACTGTTTTGTCCTGAAGAAACCCGCGCTGCATGAGCTCTCTTTTGCCGCCACCTGCATCAGTCCGTCCAGTGGGCGCAGAATGGATGTCTATACTACAGAGCCGGGGCTTATTATGTACACCGGCAATTATTTGCCGGGCTTCACGGGTATGCATGGCACTGTGTATCCGCGTCGTAGCGCCGTCTGCTTTGAAACCCAGTGCTTTCCCGATACACCGAACAACCCGCATTTCCCCTCCATCGTATTACGTGAAGGAGACCTTTATAAACAGACATGTATTTATCAATTCAGTACGCAACCATGAAAAACAGAATCATTCTTTGTTTGGGATGCCTGCTGGCATTCCTCCAGCTCCGGGCACAAGTCAATACCAACCAGCAGCATTTGTGCAATCCTAATTCTTTTTCCATCGTCCTGCTGGGCGACCCGCAAAACTACGTGAAGTATGACTATAACCAGCCGGTTTTTGAGCTGATGACGGCGTGGACCGCTCATCATATAGACTCCCTCCGTGTGAAGGCGGTGCTTTGTACGGGCGACTTGGTAGACCAGAATGAATGTATTCTACCTCCCTTCCCGCGTTTCGGGAATCTTACGAGCCGGGAGCAGTGGACATTTGTGTCGCGGGCTTTCGGGCGGTTGGACAACAAGGTCCCTTATCTCATTTCTACCGGAAACCATGATTACGGCTACACCCGTTCGGAGAACTCGATGACCCGTTTCCCGGAATATTTCCCGATAGAGCGCAACAGCCAATGGAAAAAGACCATCGTGGCTGCAACCAATAATAGAAACGGCCTGCCTACGCTGGAAAATGCCGCAATGGAGATAACGGACGAGCATTGGGGGAGGATTTTGATTATTGCCGTTGAATTTGCCCCACGTGATGAGGTCTTGTCATGGGCAAGGGAACTGGTGGCTGCCCCACGCTTCAAAGACCACACAGTGATTCTTATCACCCATTCCTATCTTACCGGCTTCGACAGCAAGCGCATCACCAAGGAAGGCTATAAGATAACTCCGTCCAATACGGGCGAAGGCATCTGGCAGAAGCTGGTGCAACCTTCTGCCAACATCCGTCTTGTGCTGTGCGGACACTATGCCACTCCGAATGAACGGTTGGACTATACCACGGGATTCCGTACCGACAAGAATGCGGCCGGACATGAGGTGCACCAGATGATGTTCAACTGCCAGGCGTTGGGTGGCGGCATGAGTGGAAACGGAGGAGACGGCTGGCTGCGTCTGCTCGAATTCTTGCCCGACGGACACACGGTGCAGGTCAGGACCTATTCTCCGCTTTTCGGCTTTTCTCCTCAAACCAAGGACAAGGCATGGCGTACGGAATCTTATGACCAGTTTCAATTCACGATAAAATAAAAAATATGAAACGTATATCAATCATTTGTTTATTAACTCTTTTCTATATGTATTTATCTGCACAAACAAATTCGGAGTGGACCACCGGAAATGCGAAGAAATGGATGAAAAGTGCCGTTTGGTCCAATGGCTGGACTGTCTCTCCCCATAAATCTGTCAATGCAGTTGAATTTGCCTGCCAATACCATAAGAATAAGGATGTCTGGGATGCTGCATTCCGCTTTCTTGCCGAACATGATTTGGAAGCGCTGTCTATTGGCAACCATGTCATTCGGGAAGGGAAATGCTGGGCTACGGTCAGCGAATACATTCCCAAAGAGGTGGAGAAAGGGAATATTGAAAGCCACCTCCGTTTTGTCGACCTTCAGTATGTACTCTGGGGAAATGAAAAGATGGGGCTGGCAAGTGACGTCGACGTACGCCAGGCGTATAATTCAAAAAAAGATGTTGCTTTTTATACCTCTTCCCGGATAAAACACCACTCTGCCGATGCCGGCAGTTTCTTCTTGTTTTTCCCTTCGGACATTCACCAGCCTTCTGTCCGGGGAAAGGGGGAACTTGTTAAAAGCAGGAAGATTGTGATTAAAATAGAATATGTAGATTAGTGTGTTTTCTGTTCTACTAAAAATACTATTTGTTTTTCAAATAAATTTCCTTTAAAATTTGTACTTTTGCCGACTGTTTAGAGAAATCAACGAAAACTTTAAAAAACGAAATAGAATGGCAGTAGAATTGAAAGACCTTACCAAACGTAGTGAGAACTATTCTCAGTGGTACAACGAGTTGGTGGTAAAAGCCGATTTGGCAGAACAATCGGCAGTACGCGGCTGTATGGTGATCAAGCCCTACGGATACGCTATCTGGGAGAAGATGCAACGTCAGCTGGACGATATGTTCAAGGAAACGGGACACGTGAATGCCTATTTTCCGTTGCTGATTCCGAAGTCTTTCCTCAGCCGTGAAGCGGAGCATGTGGAAGGTTTTGCAAAGGAGTGTGCAGTTGTGACACACCATCGTCTGAAAAATGCTCCCGACGGTAGCGGAGTTATTGTAGACCCCGAAGCTAAACTGGAAGAAGAACTGATTATCCGTCCTACGTCCGAAACCATCATCTGGAACACGTATAAGAACTGGATTAATTCTTACCGCGACCTGCCTATTTTGTGTAATCAATGGGCAAACGTGATGCGTTGGGAAATGCGTACCCGCCTTTTCCTCCGTACTGCCGAATTCCTCTGGCAAGAAGGCCACACGGCACATGCCACCCGTGAGGAAGCCGAAGAAGAAGCGGTAAGGATGCTGAATGTATATGCCGAGTTTGCCGAAAAATACATGGCAGTGCCCGTAGTGAAAGGCGTGAAGTCTGCCAACGAGCGTTTTGCCGGTGCACTCGATACCTATACCATCGAAGCGATGATGCAGGACGGAAAGGCTTTGCAGAGCGGTACTTCCCACTTCTTGGGACAGAACTTCGCCAAGGCGTTCGATGTGCAGTTTGTCAATAAGGAGAACAAGCTGGAGTATGTTTGGGCTACTTCCTGGGGTGTTTCCACCCGTCTGATGGGAGCGCTTATCATGACGCATTCCGATGACAACGGTCTGGTACTTCCTCCGCACCTGGCTCCGATACAAGTAGTCATCGTACCTATCTACAAGAATGCAGAGATGCTGGCTAAGATTGACGAGAAAGTGGCAGGCATTGTTGCCAAGCTGAAGTCAATGGGTATTTCCGTGAAGTACGACAATGCCGACAACAAACGTCCGGGCTTCAAGTTCGCCGACTATGAGGTGAAGGGTGTTCCCGTTCGTCTGGTGATGGGTGGCCGCGACCTGGAGAACAATACAATGGAAATCATGCGTCGCGATACACTGGAGAAGGAGACGCGTTCCTGCGAGGGCATCGAAGAGTACGTGAAGAATTTGCTTGAGGATATTCAGGCAAATGTTTATAAGAAGGCGCTCGATTACCGCAACAGCCGCATCACCAGCGTGGACAGCTACGAGGAATTCAAGGAAAAGATTGAAGAAGGCGGCTTCATCCTGGCTCATTGGGACGGAACTACCGAAACCGAAGAGAAAATCAAGGAAGAGACCAAAGCAACCATCCGTTGTATTCCTTTCGAGTCATTTGTTCCGGGTGACAAGGAACCGGGCAAGTGCATGGTTACCGGCAAGCCTTCTGCCTGCCGTGTGATTTTTGCACGTTCCTATTAATAACTACAGAGCATTCTGATATAAATCCCCGGAGTTTTCAGTTGAAACTCCGGGGATTCTTCTTTGAAACCCCAGGCGTTTTCGCATAAAACTCCTGGGGTTTCCTTGCAAAACGCCCGGCCTTTCGTTCATTCTTTTGTAATCTCCTTTACATCTTCCCGTAACATGAATGCGTGACATTTGTAGCAATCAAAAATGCAATACTATGCGCTTACGTACTTTTTATTCTGCGATTATGCTGTCTGACATTCATTTGGGCACATCGAATTCCAAGACTGTTGAAGTCAGCAATTTTCTAAGGTCAGTCAACTGCCGCCGGTTGATACTGAACGGTGACATCATAGACGGGTGGGCTTTGAAAAGAGGCGGAACCCGCAAATGGCAGGCCAAGCATATCGACTTCTTCAAGGTCATCATGAAGATGATGGAGAAACAGGGGACGGAGGTTATTTACGTCCGTGGCAATCATGACGACTTTATGGACAGCCTTGCCCCGATGACGTTCTATAACATAAGCGCCACGGCCTGCCATACTATTCTTTGTCCCAGGCCGTCAAACAAAAAGTGAAGTCTGCCGTTTCGTATATATCCTCTTTTGAAGAAGAACTGGTGAAGTTTGCCCGGGCGCGCAAGTGCGACGGAGTGATTTGCGGCCACATCCACCATCCGGCCAATACGTATTACAGTGACATCCACTATCTGAACTCCGGCGACTGGGTGGAGACACTTTCCGCTTTGACGGAGGATGAGAACGGGAACTGGGACATTGTCCATTATGACGAGATGTTGGTGGACGAACATGTGCCCAATGTTTCTGCCTACACCTGCCAACAAGCGGGTGAGCCTTTCGCGCAGCGTGGCTTACAACGTGGCGCGGCTGCCCGTTTACCTCAAAAGCATGTGCTATATACGCCGCCGCATTGAGGAGAGCGGTGCCGAACTGGTCATCAACTTCTACGAACTGCTCACGGGGTTGACTTATCTTTTGTTCCGGCCTTCCGTGCCCCAAATCAGCATAGGCCATCAATATCTCTTTCTGCATCGTGACTTTGAATTTCCCGACAAGAATGGCTTCAGCCTGTGGATGCTCCGTTTCTTCACGCGTCTCACGTGTATGGGTGCCCGCGAAAAACTCGCCCTTTCTTTCCGTGAGATGGAGGACGATGAAGAAGAGCATATCCGTGTGGTTCCGCCGTTGCTGCGGAGGGATGTCCTGTCGTGTGAGGGAACGGAAGGGGATTATCTTCACGGATATATGGTGAACTCCGGTTTCGGCGAAAACATCCGCAGCTGGCACAATGCCCGTCCCGAGGTGCCCCTTCATTTCTTCTGGGACAAGCAGGACGAGGAGGAAGTGTGCCGGGTGGACGATACCTTGAGCTTTCACCAGATAGACGATGTCAAGTTTCTGCGCTATATGGCGGGTTGCAAGGCATACGCCACAACTGCCGGGTTCGAGTCGGTCTGCGAGGCCATGTATCTGGGCAAGCCCCTGCTGATGGTGCCTGCCCACATCGAGCAAGACTGCAATGCCTACGACGCGGCACGTTCCGGTGCGGGCGTGGTTTCCGACAGATTCGACCTGGAACGCTTGCTTGCATTCGCGGCCGACTATCATCCGGACGTAGCTTTCCGCTACTGGGTGCGTAGCTGCGACCGTAGGATTCTGTACCATATAGAGAATAGTGCGCCGTTGTCCCATTATCCCGTGCCGACTTTCCCGTATTCGTATTTCAAACTGCCGGAAACGGTTTTGTAGGCAAAGGCCGGAGAACGTGAACTGTAATCGATGTGAAAGCGGTGAAACTACGCAGGCTGATGAAGGCTTTCTGCCAGTTGATGAAGATTTATGAAGTGACGGACTATCGGGATATTGAGCGATGCCGTGAAGGAAGAAAGCTGGATGCAGATGAAGAATGACTTGTCCCGTCTGACTGCCGATTTTCAGAACATCAATATCATCGGTTCGGGCGGCAATATCAACAAGCTCTACCGCCTTGCCGACAAGAAGGACAAGAAACGGCTGCGCTTACCTGTAGACTCCCTGCAAGCCCTGTACGATGAACTGAAGCCGTTCACTCCCGAACAGCGCATGGAGGAATTCGGTCTGAAAGAAGACCGTGCAGATGTCATTGTCCCGGCTGCCGAAATATTCCTTATGATTGCCGGCATTGTCAAAGCCGAATATGTACATGTACCGGTCATCGGCTTGGCAGACGGTATCATTGACAATCTGTATGCCCGGAGCCTGGAGGAGTGAGAAGAGACTTTGCCCCAAGCATACAGCTTGGATGTTATCGGTATTAAGAGAAACGCCCGTTCCCCTTGGTGGAAACGGGCGTGAATGTTAAGTGCTTTATAGTAGTAAAGTATCACTTTATCGGTAGTAAAGCAGTACTTTATCGGTAGTAAAGTAGTACTTTATCGGTAGTAAAGCGGCACTTTATCGACAGTAAAGTGATACTTTATTACCGATAAATAAAAATAAAGTAGGAACACACTGATTATCATCGTGATGCAAACGACGCATTGCAGTCTTGTGGCGTCATGCTACTGAACTACCTGGCTATTGGATAACCCTGCTCCTTTATAGTGACAGGCTTCAGCCATTTGTCCAGCCATTCAAAGAAGGTACGTTGCCACAGCACACCGTTCTGGGGTTTCAGCACCCAGTGGTTTTCGTCCGGATAGATAAGCAGTTCGGCAGGAACACCACGCATCACGGCTGCATCGAAGGCGGCCATTGCCTGGTTGGCAAGGATGCGGAAGTCCTTCTCCCCATGGATGCAGAGGATAGGAGTGTCCCATTTGTCGACGAAGAGATGCGGGGAGTTGGCAAAAGTGCGTTGTGCCGTGGCGTTGTTCTTTTCCCAATAAGCGCCGCCCATATCCCAGTTGGCAAACCATTTCTCTTCCGTTTCCAGATATTGCATTTCCATGTTGAAGATACCGTCGTGTGCGATGAATGCCTTGAAGCGTTTGTCATGGTGTCCGGCAAGCCAATATACGGAGAAGCCTCCGAAGCTGGCACCTACGCAACCCAGGCGGTCTTTGTCGACGAAAGGTTCTTTTGCCATCTCGTCAATGGCAGTGAAGTAGTCCTTCATGCACTGGCCGCCGTAATCACCGCTGATGGCTTCGTTCCACTCTACACCGAAGCCTGGGAGGCCGCGACGGTTGGGAGCTACGATGATGTAATCGTTTGCTGCCATAATCTGGAAATTCCAACGGTAGCTCCAGAATTGGCTGACGGGACTCTGAGGACCGCCTTCACAGAAGAGGAGGGTGGGGTACTTCTTGTTAGGATCGAACTGCGGAGGATAAATCACCCAAGTCAGCATCTGCTTGCCGTCGGTGGTCTTCATCCAGCGGGCTTCCACCTTGCCCATCTCCAGCTGGTCGTAAATCTGCTTGTTCTCTGTGGTCAGCTGCACTGTTTCTGCAAAAGCGTCACCGTTACGCGCATTGGCCACGGCATAGATTTCGTCGCCCATGCTCATGGAGTGGCGTTTGGCGATAATCTTGTCTCCGCAAAGGGCAAGTGAAGCATAGTCGTACATGCCGTCGGTGAGCTGGACAGGCTTGTCGTTTCCGGCAAGGCCGATGTTGTAAATCTGTGTCTCGCCATGCCATACACCGATGAAGTAGATGCTCTGGGAATCTTTGTTCCAGAGGAAAGCATCCACGTTCGAGGGGAAGTTTCCGGCATTGACGATGAAACGCTTCTCGCCCGTGGAGCGATCCATTACACACAGGCGGTTGAGGTCGGCTTCGTAGCCGTCACGTTCCATGCTTTGCCAGGCGATGTACTTACCGTCCGGCGAGTATTGGGGATTGGTGTCGTAGCCTGCCATTTCATCTTTCCCGTCAGCGTCTTTGGCGTTTTGTTTGCAAAGGTTGATGAATCCGCCCTTCTCCACGTCATATTCATAGATATCCGAGTCGGTGGAAACGGCGTATGCCAGTCCCGTCTTCATGCGGCAGGTGAAAGCCACCTTGTCCGATGCCGGGCTCCAGGCAAGTTGCTCAATGCCGCCAAAAGGCTTCATCGGGCTTTCGTAGGGTAATCCCTCCAGGATATCCTTTACGTTGCTGATGCCGTTTCCGTCGAAGTCGGCCACAAAGGGGTGAGGGGCTGTTGTCACCCATTCGTCCCAATGCTTGTACATCAGGTCGGTGACGATGATGCCGGTGGCCTTGGGCAGGTCGGGGTGCTTGTCGGCTGTGCTTTTCACCGTCTCGACTTGGGCGATGAAAAGCAACTTCTTGCCGTCCGGCGAGAAAGAAAATCCTTCGATGTCCCCGTCATACCGGGTCAGTTGCCTGCGTCCGCTACCATCGGGGTTCATTTCCCATACCTGGTTGCTTCCGCCCTCGTTGCAAAGGAAAGCTATCTTCTTGCCGTCCTTGAACCACGTGGGTTCTCCTTCGCGCCAGGCATCGCGGGTAATCTGTGTATTCCCGTTGCCGTCGGCATTCATCACGAACAGCTCGCTGTTGCTCTTGTTCTGGGGCACGCTGTAATAGGATACCGTGTAGGCAATCTGCTTCTCGTCGGGCGATACGGCCACACTTCCGATGCGTCCCATCGCCCAGAGTGCCTCGGGAGTCATGCGTTTCCCTTCAATCTTGATGTCCGACCGCTGGATGAGCGTTGCTGCGTCCTGTTGCTGTCCGGCATCTTTTGTCCCTCCGCAGGAGGCCAATGTCATAGCTGCTGACATAAGTAGTAGATTTACTTGTTTCATATATGCTTTTTGTTTCGGTTATTGGGGGCAAAGATAGTGCAAACCAAATACATAAAAAATGAACTCGTTTATTTTTTATGTTGAGGTTACGGCTCTTTCATTTGGAGGAGTTGTCATTCTGCTCCGCTCCGTTAGGAGTCAAAGCTGATACTCCCTTTAGCTGCTCTGACTCCTTTAAATGAAAAAGCCGTGGCATTGCAGTACTTTTTTAATATATTTTCCATATATTTGCAGAAAGATGACAAAAGCGTTTGCCATCGTATCCACAAACTGGCCTACGGCTCGCCCTGGGCATTCGACTATGAAACATTTGTCGCTTACGATGCCATCAACCGGAAAGCGGCAACCCGCTCGACAACTTGGAATCCTAAGGCCATCAAACGATTCAGGGAGAATCATTGTCCGCCGGTAGTCATGCGGAAGAATTGGCGTAACGCTAAATAATGCCAAACCAATAATGAGGATGCGTTGAAACTGATGAAAGACCGTCCCCCGGATAGGGATAAAACCGGAAGAAAGTATAGGCAGAATCCGCATATGTCCTGTGCTTTTTATCATGGAGGTTTATGCGTGGGACGAAGTCTTGTAATAAGGATTCGGGAATTATGCACCAAGCTTTTCTGTATTGCACGTAGGGCATGGAGGGAAAAAGTACCTGCATCCCGGGAGCGAAAGCTACACTTCCGGCACCATGGACAACAGAGTTTGTCCCCCTCAATGCCGTATTTGCACGCGGAAAGCGAAGAATAAGTCCGAAATCGGCGTTAATAGATGTTATTTCGGTACAATTGGAGACCGGGGAGGAAAGTGTGATTAAGTCCTTGTTATCAAACAGTTAAAGTCTTGCGGAAGAAAAAAAGCGTGTTGAGAACCATTTCTCAACACGCTGTCAGCACGCTTCTCGTCACTCGCTCAATGCCCATGAATAAAGGCTTTCAGAGGATTTGTGCTGAGTGCTGAGAAATATGATGAAAAACTCCGGTAGAACCAATATGAGCTATGCACCGGAGATTTCGGGTGACCTGATAGCTCCTTCTATGAATTATATAAATCAAAGAACCGCGTGTTGAGGTGCAACCTATCTCCGCTGTCAGTAAAGATTCTAAATCTTTCTTCCCTGCCAATTCCCATGTTTTATATAAAACCGGCTGAAAATAAGGATAAAGGTGGAATAGACAATCTCGGAAGTCCAGCAGAGGGCTACATCCAGTTGCAGGTAAAGGATAATGTAGGTGATATAAGCTACATATATAACCAAGGTACCCATCTCCAAGCCTAACGCAGTACGCGTGTTACCGGTTCCGGAGACCGCCTGGAAGTAGACATTGGCGGGTACCAGGAACAGATAAGTGGAGCACATCACCCATAAAGAATGGACGGATGCGTCCTGCAAGTCGGGGATATCTGTGTAAATGCTCAATATCAACTTGGGGAAAAAGGTAAAAAACAGTGCCAGTGGAAGTACAAACATATAAGCAATGCGTATGTGCTGGCGGATAGTACCGAGTACGCAATCGGCATGTCCTGCACCAATGAGATTACTTACCAATGAGCCACAGGTGGAAGCAAATGCCATCAATACCATAAATAAGATACCGGATACGTTGCGTATAATATTGGTGACAGCCAATGAACGCTCTCCCAGATGTTCCACATAAAGGAAGAACAAGAACCAGGTGGATAGGGAGAAGAAGTTCTGTATCATGGTCCAGAAAGAGACATTCAGCATCCGTTTTAATACGTCCAGCCGGAACTTCGGAATACGGTCCAGTCCATACTTGCGGCAGTCGATACGGCTACGGGTGTAGAGGATGAAGAATACCAGTGAGACCAGCTCGGCGAGTGAGGAGCCGATAGCTGCTCCGGCAATGCCGAGCGCCGGGAAACCGATTTTACCGAAAATCAGAATGTAGTTGAAAACGACATTGCTCAGCACCATGACGATGGAATTCAGCGTCAGTGTTTTGGTTTGGGTAGTTCCCAGGAAAAAGGCGCGGAATATAATGGCGCTGAAAGAAAAGAAAGCTCCGAATACCCGCCAGTGCAGATAACTGGTGGCTGCTTCGTAGATATGCTCGGATGCGACAACCCGTTTCAGAATGAGCGGCGAGAAGCAATAGGAGAGCAGGAACATGACAGCTGCCAGCCCTACCTGGAAGTAGATGCCCTGATAGAACAAGTCACCGATTTCTTTATACTGCCGTTCGCCGTTGCGCCGGGCAATGAGTATCTGTGCCCCGATGCTGAAACCGAAGGCAACCATGAAGATGACCATATAGAAGACACCGGCGATGGCAGATGCTCCCAGTTCGACTTCGCCCACACGTCCTAGGAAGGCGGTGTCCGTCATACCTATCATCTGCTCCATAATGAGACTGATTAAGATAGGGTAGGCTATGAGCCAGATTTGTTTGTAAGTGTATTTAGTCTGCATAATTTAGAGTCTGTGAGTTTTTCGTATAAGGATAAGAAAGCCGGGCAAATGTCATTGTCCGGCTTTCTGCAAAAGAATATCTTGAACGGTAGTCTTACTACTTTTTGTTCTGTTTTTCTTTCATCATCTGTTCCTGCTGTTTCTGCATGGCTTCCAGACGAGCGGCGAAACCGGTTTTCTTCATCTTCTTCGGGTCTTTCTTGTTGGCTTCCATTTGAGCGAGAAGCGCTTCCTCATTGGTCGTTTTACGCATGATGAGCGTTGTTACCACACTGATTAACGTAGAGATGAAGTAGTAATAGTTCAATCCCGAAGGATAGTCGTTCAATATGAAGAGGAACATGATGGGCATCAGGTATGACATCCACTTCATGGCAGCCATCTGCGGATTGGCACCCGTATCCTGCTGCTGCATCATGTACTTCGTGTTCAATATGTTAGTAACCGTCATCAGCAGGCAGAACAAGCTGAGATGGCTGCCCAGGAACGGGATATGGAACGGGAAATTGATGAACGCATCATAAGTGGAAAGGTCATCTGCCCACAAGAAGCTCTGCTGGCGGAGTTCGATGGCACTCGGCACGAACATGAATAACGCCATCAGGATAGGGAACTGTATCAGCATCGGCAGACATCCGCCCATCGGGCTGACTCCGTACTGGCTGTAGAGGCCCATCACTTCCTGCTGCTTCTTCATGGCATCTTCCTGCTTGGGGTACTTCTTGTTTATCTCGTCGATTTTCGGTTTCAGTACGCGCATCTTGGCAGAGGACATATAGGTCTTCCACGTAGCCGGGAATACCACTGCTTTTACAATCAGCGTCATGAACAACAATACGATACCCATGCTCAAGCCCCAACTGGACAACCAGTCGAAGATGTTGATGGTAAACCATTTGTTTATCCAGCGGATGAGCGGCCAGCCCAGATAGACCAGACGGTTAAGCTCCCACTTCTCGTCACGCCCCTTGTCGAGCGCGGTCAGAGTCTTGTAGTGGTTGGGGCCGAAGTAGAAGAACAACTGGGTAGGTTCCTTGCCGGTAGGGTCGAACTTCGTACTCATCTCTGCAGAGTAGTCCTTGATGTAGCCGCTGCCTTGAGTCTCCATCTTGGAGTTCAGCTTTGTCTTTTCAAAGTTGGCATCTGCCAGGAATACCGAAGAGAAGAACTGATTTTTGAAGGCAATCCAGTCCAGGCGTTCCGGAACTTCCTTTTCGTCGTTCTTGTTAGCGGACAAATAATCGGTACCCTCTCCGGTGATTTTGTAAGTCAGCTCGGACAGACGGTTTTCGTAGGTGTACCCCTTCTCTATCTGACGGGCACGTTGTGACCACTCGATGTCCACATAATTATTGGTGGCAGCCAGCTTGCCTTCCATATTGACTGCTGGATAGTAAAGTCTATCAGGTATGTGTCATCGTGCATGCTATAGGTAAAGTCGATATAGCTGTTGCTGTCTGCCGACAAACGCATGGTAACGGTACTGTCCGTACGGTTTACTGCGGTGAAATAATAGTCTTCCGTCTGGATAGTCTCTTTCTTGTTGTAAAAGAGGAAATTCATGGAAGCGTCATTGCCGCTGAACAGTGTGACGGGAGTCGTCTTGTCCTGTCCCATGTATTCCTTCAGCGTGGCCGAAGCTATGCGTCCGCCTTTTGTATCTACGGTTATTTCTGCCAGGTTGTTCTGGATGGTTACCTGCGAGTTGGTTCCTTGACGGGCGTCGAAGAAGAGGGCAGTGGAGTCAACGCTTGCTTCCGCTCCGCTTTCGTTGGCCAGGGCTGCTTCCGCCTTGGCTTTCAAGTCGGCTTCGCGCTGTTGCACCTGGGCTATGGAGTCGTAGTAACGTTGCTGTGCTTCCAACTGCTCCTGGCTGGGACGGCTCAGAAAGCTGAAACCTACTAACAATATCGCTATCAGAACAAGACCTGTGATGGTATTTTTATCCATTCTTTGTTGATTACAAATTACTAATTACAAATTATTTCTTTTCGTTTTCATTTTCGATGGCGGCCTTTACGAATGCTACGAACAGCGGGTGCGGATGCAATACCGTACTGCTGTATTCGGGATGGAACTGGGTACCGACAAACCATTTCAATGCGGGAATCTCAACAATTTCCACCAGGTCCGATTCGGGGTTTATACCCACACACTTCATACCTGCTGCTTCGTAGGCATCCTTGAAGCTGTTGTTGAATTCGTAGCGGTGACGATGACGTTCCTGGATATGCTCGGTACCGTATGCCTCGTATGCCTTGCTGCCTTTCTGCAGAACACATTCGTAGGCACCCAGACGCATGGTCCCACCCATATTGGTGATGGATTTCTGCTCTTCCATGATGTCGATGACATTGTGCGGCGTCTTTTCATCCATTTCGCGTGAGTTGGCATCGGCATAGCCCAATACGTTGCGGGCAAACTCGATGGCGATGCATTGCATACCCAGACAGATACCGAAGGTGGGGATGTCGTGTGTACGCGCATATTTGATGGCTACGAACTTGCCGGCAATGCCGCGTTCGCCGAATCCCGGGCCGATGAGTACGCCTGCCATGCCTTTCAGGGCTTCTGCCACATTCTCGTCCGTCAGCTTTTCACTGTTTACGAAGTCTACCGACACCTTGCGGTCATTGTAGGTTCCTGCTTGTGAAAGGGCCTCGCGGATGGACTTGTAGGCATCCTGCAAGTCATATTTGCCCACCAATGCGATGTGCAGCGGGGCAGTCTCTTCGGCTTTGTGACGGCGTTCGAGGAAAGCGCGCCACGGCCCCAGTCCCGGAGTGTCGCCGACGGGAAGTCCCATTTTCTTCAAAATGGTAACGTCCAGTCCCTGGGCCTGCATCAAGATGGGCACCTCGTAGATGGTAGGCGCGTCGATACTCTGCACCACGGCATTCTCGTCCACATTGCAGAATAGAGCCACCTTCTTGCGCAAGTTGGTGCTCAACTCGTGTTCCGTACGCAATACGAGGACATCGGGCTGGATACCGGCACTTTGCAGTTCCTTTACGGAGTGCTGGGTGGGCTTGGTCTTCAGCTCACCGGCAGCAGCCAGGTAGGGGACATAAGTAAGGTGTACGCACAAGGCGTCTTTTCCCAGTTCCCACTTCAGCTGACGGATGCTTTCCAGATAGGGCAGAGACTCTATGTCACCCACTGTACCGCCAATTTCGGTAATAACAAAGTCGAATTTGTATTTGTTTCCCAGCAGTTTTACATTACGCTTGATTTCGTCTGTAATATGGGGGATAACTTGGATGGTCTTTCCCAGATAGTCACCCCGGCGCTCTTTGTCGATGACGCTTTTGTAGATGCGTCCGGTCGTGATATTGTTGGCCTTGGTGGTCTGGATGCCCAGGAAGCGTTCGTAATGGCCCAAGTCGAGGTCGGCTTCGTGGCCATCCACGGTTACGTAGCATTCGCCGTGTTCATAAGGGTTCAGTGTACCCGGGTCGATGTTGATGTACGGGTCAAACTTCTGGATGGTTACCTTGTAACCTCTTGCTTGCAGCAATTTACCGATGGAGGATGAGATGATACCTTTACCTAACGAAGAGGCAACACCACCGGTGACGAAAATATACTTTGTTTCTCCCACAACTATATTATTTTATTAATTGTTTAATCTAATGCCAAGAGCCTATACGGCTGGTCGTTCAGGGTGCATACTGCTCCCGTCAGTACACGTAGAACTTAAAAAGCGCAAAATTATAAAAAAAAGAGGAAGTAGAGAAAGTTTAGGTGAAACAATTATTAAAAAATACGATTTCATCGAAGAAACTCACTCTCGCTTTTTTTTATAGCTTTTCTATGTTTTCTAAACATTTTAAGCTAAATTTGCGCTCGAAACATAGACTTTAGGGCATTATGAAGAATAGACACATTGCATTTTGGTTAATTGCTACGATGATTTCTTCGTCGGTGATGGCACAGAATACGCTGGATACCGCCTCGAAGAGTAGTGGAGAGAAAACAACGGCCAAAGCCGATACCCTGCCGGATATAATGAAAGAATATATGATTCTGAAATTGAAACCGGAAGGGATGGGTTACAAGCTGGATACTGTTTCCATATTATATGAAAGGTATCTTGGAGTGCTGGATTATTTGAATGACCCCACGACTCCGGAACGTTATATACCTTCCAATCCGAACTATTATAGGTTGTTTCTTCCCCTTACTTATTATTATGCCCCCATGAGACGCCTTTCCAAGGTGGACTGGCATTTCCAGATGCCCGATACGGTGCCTGCCCTGACGCGCGAGATGTTGCCGTTCGACACACTGAGTTTCACCTCGAAGGACCGTGCCAACAAATTGGTGGACCGTACGCTACTGAATACGTATGTGGATTGTCCCAATCTGGTTGTAATGACCGAGAAGGAGGTGATGAAAGAGGATATTCAAGGATAATATAGAAAAGGAGGTCTCTTCCAAGCCGTCAGTCGTGAAACTGTTTGCGCAAGAGAATATGGTGGGAGTGAAGGAGGAAGCCGACGTGATTATCCACAAGCCCAATTGGTGGGTGACGGGTGGAAACGGTTCGTTGCAGATTACCCAGAACTATATTTCCGACAACTGGTACAAGGGAGGTGAGAGCACTAACGCCGTGCTTGCCAACCTGCAACTGTTCGCCAACTATAATGACCGTGAAAAGATACAGTGGGAAAATCTGCTCGATGCCAAGCTGGGCTTCAGCTCCGCACCTTCCGACGAGTTTCATAACTATCTGGTAAGTACCGACCAACTCCGGCTGTACAGTAAACTGGGTATTCAGGCTGCATCCAAGTGGTATTATACCATCACGACTGAGTTTAAGACCCAGTTCTGCAATGCTATAAGGCCAACAGTGAAGAGCTGGTTTCGGCTTTCTTTGCTCCGGCGGATTGGTCGAGCAGTATCGGTATGGACTACAAGTTGAAGAAGCAGAAATTCAGCTTGTCCGTTTTCATGGCTCCGCTGACGTACATGCTGCGCTATGTAGGGAATAAGGGGGTGAATGAAGTGAGTTTCGGTCTTGATGAGGGTAAATGTGTGAAGCATAATTTCGGTTCGCAGATACAGCCTACTCTTTCATGGACCATCATTCCTTCCATCACGCTGGATTCCCGCCTGGACTTCCAGACCAGTTATGAGTGGACGCGTATCGAATGGGAAAACACGGTGAACTTTGTACTGAACCGCTATCTTTCCACCAAGCTCTATGTGCACGCCCGCTATGACGACAGTGCCAAGCCGACGGAAGGGGACAGCTATTTCCAGGTAAAAGAATTGCTCAGTTTCGGTATCAATTATAAATGGTAAATAAACAAATGGTCTGTTCGGAGTGAACAGATTATCTGTTTTGGTTAGTCAGACGGTCTGTTTTTCCTTGACAGACCGTCTGTTTTTTGTCTTTTTGTAGTCTGTGGCAGGTGAAAAAACATAAAAACATAGAAAAAGCACGTTTACGAACACAGAAAATGCATAGGAAAGGTTTGCAGTTCACAAATAATGCGTAAATTTGCCACGATTTGTAATGCACACTTTGCAAAATGGCGAATACTATAAAACATCAAGGTATTGTGGAAAACATAAACGGTTCTCATCTCCAAGTGAGAATCATCCAGACTTCAGCGTGCGCTTCGTGTAGTGTCAAGGGACATTGTACCTCTGCGGATACGAAAGAGAAACTTGTCGATGTGGCCGATGTCAATGCCGCATCCTACCAGCCGGCGACCGTGTATGGGTGACGGGCGAACTTTCAATGGGAGTGATGGCAGTTCTGTTTGCCTTTATATTTCCTTTCCTTATTCTGATAATCTCACTGTTTGTCTTTATGGCTATCTGGAATGACGAGCTGCGTTCTGCACTTTGTTCGCTGGCACTTCTTATACCTTATTATTATATATTGTGGCTGAACAAGTCGCGGATGGGTAAGAAGTTCTCATTCTCCGTACGACCGATGAACTAACTAATAATAAAACAAATAATTAATAAACAACTAATTTATGAATGTAATTCTGATTGCAGTGATTTCATTGGGAGTTATAGCGCTGGTATCGGCCGCTATTCTTTACGTGGCTTCCAAGAAATTCGCCGTGTATGAAGATCCGCGGATTGCCCAGGTAGCAGAGGTGCTTCCCCAGGCAAATTGCGGTGGATGTGGTTACCCCGGTTGTAGCGGATTTGCAGATGCTTGCGTAAAGGCAGGTTCGCTGGATGGTAAACTTTGTCCGGTGGGTGGACAGCCCGTCATGACAAAGATTGCCGAGATTCTGGGCTTGGATGCCGCTGCTGCCGAACCTATGGTTGCGGTGGTGAGATGTAATGGAACTTGTGCCAACCGTCCTCGTGTGAACCAATACGATGGCGCCAAGAGTTGTGCCATTGCGGCTTCTCTCTATGGTGGTGAAACGGGTTGTAGTTATGGCTGTCTGGGATGCGGCGACTGTGTGGCTGCCTGCCAGTTCGATGCTATCCACATGAATCCGGAGACCGGACTTCCCGAAGTGGATGAGGAAAAGTGTACAGCTTGTGGAGCTTGTGCCAAGGCTTGTCCGAAATCTATTATTGAAATCCGTCCTCAAGGCAAGAAATCACGTCGTATTTACGTACAGTGTGTAAACAAGGACAAGGGGGCCGTAGCACGTAAGGCTTGTACCGTGGCATGTATCGGTTGCGGCAAGTGTGTGAAGGTTTGTCCGTTCGAGGCTATCACGCTGGAAAACAATCTGGCTTACATTGACCCCAATAAGTGTAAATCCTGCCGCAAGTGCGAGGAGGCTTGTCCGCAAAACACAATCATTGCCCTCAACTTCCCGCCGCGCAAACCGAAAGCTGACGATGCAGCTCCCCAAGTAAAGGTTGCAGCTCCTAAAGCTGAGGTTGAGACTCCTAAAGCAGAGGTTTAGACTTCCCAAGTTGAGGTATGAATTAATAAAGTAAATAAACGACTAAAAATACAGAATTGTATGTTGAAGACATTTTCAATTGGTGGAGTCCATCCACACGAAAATAAACTTTCAGCACATCAGCCTATCATCAAGGCGGAGATTCCGGCCAAGGCAGCTATCTTGCTGGGACAGCACATCGGTGCTCCTGCCAAGCCTATCGTTGCCAAAGGTGATGTTGTGAAAGTGGGTACAAAGATTGCCGAGCCCGGCGGTTTTGTATCAGCAGCCATTCATTCGTCTGTCAGCGGGAAAGTCGCTAAGATTGACACGATTGTCGATGCCAGCGGTTACGCCAAACCTGCTATATTCATTGACGTAGAAGGGGATGAATGGGAAGAATCCATTGACCGTTCCGAAACGTTGGTGAAGGAATGCAGTCTGACCTCCGAGGAAATCGTGAAGAAAATCGCCGATGCCGGTATCGTAGGTCTGGGCGGTGCATGCTTTCCTACGCAGGTCAAGTTGTGCCCTCCTCCTGCATTCAAGGCAGAGTGTGTCATCATCAACGCCGTAGAGTGCGAGCCGTATCTGACTGCCGACCATCAGCTGATGCTGGAACATGCGGAAGAAATTATGGTAGGTGTATCCATTCTGATGAAGGCGGTGAAGGTGAACAAGGCATTCATCGGCATTGAGAACAATAAGCCCGATGCCATCCAGCTGATGACGAAAGTCGCTTCCAGCTATGCAGGTATCGAGGTGGTACCCTTGAAGGTACAATATCCGCAGGGTGGTGAAAAGCAGTTGATTGATGCAGTCATCAGTCGCCAGGTTGCAGCCGGTGCGCTGCCTATCTCCACGGGAGCTGTGGTGCAGAATGTGGGTACCGCATTTGCCGTTTACCAGGCCGTACAGAAGAACAAACCTCTGTTTGAGCGTGTCATTACCGTGACCGGCAAGTCGCTGGCAAAGCCGTCCAATTTCCTGGCACGTATCGGTACGCCGATGAAGCAGCTGATTGAAGCTTGCGGCGGCCTGCCCGAAGATACGGGTAAGATTATCGGCGGTGGCCCGATGATGGGTAAAGCTTTGGTGAATACGGATGTACCGACTGCTAAAGGCAGCTCCGGTATTCTGATTATGAACGAGAAGGAAGCCAAGCGCGGCGAGGTACAGCCTTGTATCCGTTGTGCCAAGTGCGTGGGAGCCTGCCCGATGGGGTTGGAGCCGTATCTGCTGGCTACCGTTTCGGCCCACGGAGATTTTGAAAGAGTAGAGAAAGAAGACATTATGTCGTGTATAGAATGCGGTTCATGCCAGTTCACTTGTCCTTCCAATCGTCCGATGCTGGATTATATCCGCTTGGGTAAGGGTAAGGTAGGAGCGATGATCCGTGCACGTCAAGCTAAAAAATAACGAAGTATGAATAAATTAATCGTATCCCTTTCGCCCCACGTTCACGGCGGTGACAGCGTGAAGAAGAATATGTACGGTGTGCTTATCGCATTGATTCCGGCATTCCTTGTTTCGCTTTACTTTTTCGGACTGGGTGCGCTGATTGTTACGGCCACTTCCGTAGCAGCCTGCTTGTTCTTTGAATGGGCCATCGGCAAATTCCTCATGAAAAAAGAGACCACAACCATCACCGACGGCTCTGCTATCATTACCGGTGTGTTGCTGGCCTTTAACCTGCCTTCCAACCTGCCCGTTTGGATAATCATCCTCGGCGCCTTGTTTGCCATCGGGGTAGGCAAGATGTCTTTCGGAGGTTTGGGCTGCAATCCCTTTAACCCTGCACTGGCAGGACGCGTGTTCCTGCTGCTTTCCTTCCCCGTACAGATGACGACATGGCCGGTTGTAGGCCAGTTGACGGCCTATACGGATGCCACGACAGCTGCTACACCGCTGGCTATTATGAAAGGTGTCATCAATGGTGCTCCGGGCATGTCATTGAGCGACCTTCCGGGAGCTTTCGACTTGCTGTTGGGTAACAATGGAGGTTGTCTCGGTGAGGTGAGTGCCTTGGCGCTGCTGCTTGGCTTGTTCTACATGCTGTGGAAGAAAATCATCACCTGGCACATTCCGGTATCTATTCTGGTGACGGTATTCGTGTTCTCCGGTATCATGTATCTGGTCAATCCGGAACTTTATGTATCTCCGGTCGTACAGTTGTTGTCCGGTGGTCTGATGCTGGGTGCTGTCTTTATGGCTACGGACTACGTGACTTCTCCGATGAGCCACAAAGGTATGCTGATTTATGGTGTTTGTATCGGCCTGCTGACTGTCATCATCCGTCTGTTTGGTGCATATCCGGAGGGTATGTCGTTTGCCATTCTGATTATGAATGCGTTCACTCCGCTCATCAACACCTATGTTAAACCTAAACGCTTTGGGGAGGTAGCGAAGAAGAAATGAAAAAGTTAGAATCATCCTTGAAGAATATGTTGCTGGTACTTACGGGTGTTACCGCAATTTCCGTAGCGCTGCTGGCTTATGTAAACGAATTGACGAAAGAACCCATTGCGCAGGCCAATGCAAAGACCTTGAGCGATGCTGTAAACTTGGTAGTTCCGGGCTTCGACAATGACCCCATTGCCGAGAAGAAGATGCAGGAAGTAAACGGAGTACAGTATTCCGTATATCCTGCCACCAAAGGTGGAGAGTATGTCGGAGCGGCTGTGGAAGCAGTTGCTATGGGCTTTGGTGGTGAACTGAAGGTGCTGGTGGGCTTTGATGCCGAAGGCAAAATCATCAACTACTCCTTGTTGTCGCATGTGGAGACTCCGGGACTGGGCTCCAAGGCTGCCGACTGGTTTAAGAAGGGAAACAAGGGGGACATTACGGGCATGAATCCGGGTGAAGCCCCTCTGGTAGTGAGCAAGGACGGTGGCAAGGTGGATGCCATTACTGCCTCTACCATTACTTCACGCGCTTTCTTGAGTGCGGTGAATGCTGCATACGCCGCTTATGCCGGTCAGAACACGGCAGACGGTACTACGGGTGCCACTCAAAAGAATGTTGAACAAGCTGCTGATGCTGCCGGCACTGCTGCCGCAGACAGTATCAGTGCCGAATAAAAGAAAGGAGTAGAAGATATGAATAATTTTAAGGTTATGATGAACGGGATTATCAAAGAGAATCCTACGTTTGTACTCCTGCTTGGTATGTGTCCTACATTGGGTACCACTTCCTCTGCCATCAACGGTATGGGCATGGGACTGGCTACGATGTTCGTACTGATATGTTCCAATGTGGTAATCTCTGCCATCAAGAATCTGATTCCCGATATGGTGCGTATCCCTTCATTCATTGTGGTTATCGCATCCTTTGTGACTCTGTTGCAGATGGTGATGCAGGCATATGTTCCCGCATTGTATGCCACGCTGGGTCTGTTTATTCCATTGATTGTTGTAAACTGCATCGTATTGGGACGTGCCGAGGCATTTGCAGCCAAGAACAATCCGGTGGCCTCCTTGTTTGACGGTTTGGGAATGGGCTTGGGCTTTACCATTGCACTGACATTGCTGGGTGCCGTGCGTGAGTTCTTGGGAACCGGCAAGATATTCAACTTGAGTATCCTTCCCGAAGAATACGGCATGTTGGTATTTGTCCTTGCTCCAGGTGCATTCATCGCATTGGGCTATCTCATTGCTTTAATCAACAGTATGAAGAAGAATTAATAATGAAAAATTAAAAATGAAAAAATTGAGAACGTATCGGCAGTAGGCTGCCGGGCTTTTAATTTTTAGTTTTTAATTCTTAATTTAATGATTATGGAATATATATTAATATTTATCTCGGCAATCTTTGTAAACAACATCGTATTGTCGCAATTCTTGGGAATCTGCCCGTTCTTGGGGGTTTCCAAGAAAGTGGAGACTGCATTGGGCATGTCGGCTGCGGTGGCATTTGTGCTCACTATTGCCACTATCGTGACATTCCTTATTCAGAAGTATGTGCTCGACGCTTTTGATTTGGGCTATTTGCAGACTATTACCTTCATCCTGGTGATTGCCGCATTGGTGCAGATGGTAGAGATCATCCTGAAGAAAGTTTCTCCTTCTCTGTATCAGCCTTGGGCGTATTCCTGCCGTTGATTACTACCAACTGCTGTATTCTCGGTGTGGCCATCCTTGTTATCCAAAAAGATTATGATTTGCTGACGGGAGTGGTTTATGCATTCTCTACAGCACTTGGTTTCGGCTTGGCGCTGACACTGTTTGCAGGTTTGCGTGAGCAAATGAGCCTCGTTAGTGTACCGAAAGGTATGCAGGGTACTCCGATAGCTTTGATTACTGCCGGACTGCTGGCAATGGCATTCATGGGCTTTTCGGGGGTTGTGAAGATTTAAAGAAGAAAAACCGGAAATAAAGTGAAAGGGGGATAAGCTAAAATTTATCCCCCTTTTTCTGTTTTTATTAATTTATTTCCTTACATTTGTGGCGTATTGATAACCTAAAAGCTAAATTGTCTATATTTAATATGAAAGAGAAAATCTTAGTTACGGGTGGAACCGGTTATATTGGTTCTCACACGGTGGTGGAACTTCAAAACGCAGGTTATGAAGTTGTTATTATTGATAATTTGTCAAACTCCAGCGCAGATGTTGTAGATAACATAGAGAAGGTATCAGGCATCCGTCCTGCATTCGAGAAATTGGATTGTTTGGATTATGCCGGTCTTGACGCTGTGTTTACCAAATATAAAGGCATTAAAGCCATCATTCACTTTGCGGCCAGTAAGGCTGTGGGCGAGTCTGTCCAGAAACCGTTGCTTTACTATCGTAACAACCTGGTTTCACTGATAAACCTGCTGGAATTGATGCCGAAGCATGGAGTGGAGGGTATCGTATTCTCTTCTTCCTGCACAGTTTACGGTCAGCCGGACGAACTTCCGGTAACGGAAAAGGCACCTATTAAGAAAGCTGAGTCTCCGTATGGAAACACGAAGCAAATCAATGAAGAGATTGTACGTGATACGGTTGCTTCCGGTGCTCCGATAAACGCCATTTTGTTGCGTTACTTCAATCCGATAGGTGCACACCCCACAGCATTGCTGGGAGAGTTGCCTAACGGTGTACCGCAGAACTTGATACCTTATCTTACCCAGACCGCTATCGGCATCCGTGAGAAACTGAGCGTGTTTGGTGACGATTATGATACTCCCGACGGTTCTTGTATCCGCGACTTCATCAATGTAGTCGATTTGGCCAAAGCACACGTAGTGGCTATCCGTCGTATCTTGGAGAACAAGCAGAAGGAGAAAGTGGAAGTATTCAATATCGGTACAGGTCGTGGACTTTCCGTATTGGAACTGATTAATGCTTTCGAAAAGGCTACCGGTGTAAAACTGAACTATCAGATAGTAGGTCGGCGTGCCGGTGATATTGAGAAAGTATGGGCAAACCCGGAATTGGCAAACAATGAATTGGGTTGGAAGGCAGAAACAAGTATTGAAGATACTTTACTTTCTGCATGGAAATGGCAGTTGAAGCTTCGTGAAAGAGGTATTCAATGACAAACTTTGAATTTGTGTTTTTTAACAAATAGGCAATAAACAAATGCCTCCCCGCATTTGTTTATAATGTGCAAATCAGCCTGAAGCTGTTTATGTATATGTGAATATCCGTAACTAGTACGTATGCCTCCCCGGCATAGACAGGTAAGATTGCATAGTAGTTTTGTCGTGTTTTATTTTGTGTTTGTGTTGTGAATAAGCCTTGTCGAGAGACAAGGCTTATTTTTTATATACAGAATCTCTGTAGCCAATTCAGTGGTTTTTCATAAGATGGGTGGACAATTCCTTTTCTTGCTAATTGTTAACTGACGTTATCATGTCTGTAACAATTTGTTCCAATTGTAGTATTAATCGTTCAAAATAGTCTTTTTTGTTCAAAAAAATGCTATACACGGTAACAACTACATGCAAATTGTTTATACATTTGCATCGTTGTTTATGTAACTATTGGGATGAACAAACCGTTGCTGACAAACGTTAATAGGTACAAGTACTTATATAGCTGATGAAAGACGCGACTTGGCTGATTTGTTTTAGAGGATACACGCGACTTACAACTTAGTATTGGGAAAAATAATTATAGAATAAAAAAGATTGCTTATGTCACAGATTGTTGGACATATCTCACAGGTAATCGGGCCTGTAGTAGACGTCTATTTCGAAGGAACGGAGGCAGAAATGATGTTGCCGAGTATTCACGACGCACTGGAAATAAAAAGGTCGAACGGCAAAAGGCTGATTGTAGAGGTACAGCAGCACATTGGTGAAAACACGGTGCGTACTGTTGCTATGGATAGTACGGACGGCCTGCAGAGAGGAATGAAAGTGCATCCGCTGGGAGGCCCCATCACCATGCCGATAGGTACACAAATCAAAGGCCGCCTGATGAACGTAGTGGGCGACTCTATCGACGGCATGAAGGAATTGGACCGTACCGGTGCTTATCCCATCCATCGCGAACCCCCTAAGTTTGAAGATTTGACTACCGTACAAGAGGTACTTTATACAGGCATCAAGGTCATCGACTTGCTGGAACCCTATAGCAAGGGTGGTAAAATCGGTCTGTTTGGTGGTGCCGGTGTAGGCAAGACGGTGCTTATCCAGGAGCTCATTAATAATATTGCGAAGAAGCAGCATGGTTTCTCTGTGTTTGCCGGTGTAGGAGAACGTACACGTGAAGGCAACGACCTGCTGAGAGAAATGATTGAATCCGGCGTTATCCGTTACGGGGAAGAATTCAAGAAAGGTATGGAGGAAGGCCATTGGGATTTGTCCAAAGTAGATTATGACGAAGTGGCCAAATCACAAGTGTCTCTGATATTCGGTCAGATGAACGAACCTCCCGGTGCACGTCAGTCCGTGGCATTGTCAGGGTTGACGGTGGCCGAGTCCTTCCGTGACATGGGAGCGGAGACGGACGGTCCGCGTGACATTCTGTTCTTCATTGATAATATCTTCCGTTTCACCCAAGCCGGTTCCGAGGTTTCGGCCTTGTTGGGCCGTATGCCTTCTGCTGTGGGCTATCAGCCGACATTGGCAACGGAAATGGGTGCCATGCAGGAGCGTATCACCTCTACAAGAAACGGCTCCATCACTTCCGTGCAGGCTGTATATGTGCCTGCCGATGACTTGACGGACCCGGCGCCTGCCACAACGTTTACCCACCTCGATGCTACCACGGTGTTGAGCCGTAAGATTACCGAACTTGGTATTTATCCTGCTGTGGACCCGTTGGAATCCACTTCACGCATTCTTGACCCACACATCGTGGGGGCGGAACACTACGAAGTGGCACAACGTGTAAAACAAATATTGCAGCGCAATAAGGAATTGCAAGACATTATCTCCATCCTTGGTATGGAGGAACTCTCTGATGCAGACCGTACGTTGGTGAACCGTGCACGTCGTGTGCAGCGTTTCCTTTCACAGCCGTTTGCCGTTGCCGAGCAGTTTACGGGTGTCCCAGGTACAATGGTTTCCATTGAGGATACTATCAAAGGCTTCAAGATGATTCTTGACGGAGAGGTGGACTACCTGCCGAACCAGCTTTTTTGAATGTGGGAACCATTGAAGAAGCCATTGAGAAGGGTAAGAAACTACTGGAGCAGGCAGGGGGAAAAACAATTAAAAATTAAAAGTCTGGGAGCTTTGATGATGAAAAGGTTGCATTTGAATATTGTTTCACCGGAGAAGGAGCTCTTCAACGGGGAAGTGGAAAGTGTTACATTGCCGGGCACTATGGCTCTTTTTCTATCCTGCCACAGCATGCGCCGATTGTATCATCGTTGGGAACGGGGAAATTGGTCTACGCAGCGGACGGTGAGGAACATGAGCTGGATATTCAAAGCGGATTCGTGGAGATGAGTAACGGAAGGGTTGCCGTCTGTATAGAACAGCAATAGGCAATTAAAAAATTGAAAATTAAAGGTTAAAGGTTGTTGGCGTGACTATTACTAAGAGAAACTACTTGTTGCATACGGCGCTCTTGACGGTGTTGATAGGAATTGCAGGCGGTTGGGCGTATTTTTCGATAAATCCGCATCACTATTTCGGCGGTTATCCGCTGATTCCGCTTTTCTTCTTTGTTTTCGGAGTATTCATGATTAATATGACCGAAAGCTGCCGTCACCGGATGCCGGGACGAATGTTGCAGATTTATCTGCTGATGCGTGTGATGAGAATGCTGGTCTCCATGATTGTGATGCTGGTTTATTGCGTTGCAGTACGTGAGGAAGCCAGGGCGTTTCTGTTGACGTTTATAGCCAACTATCTGATATATTTGATTTATGATTCCTGGTTTTTCTTCACTTTTGAGGTGAACCGGAAACTGAAAAAGAAAAGTAACAATGAAAAGATTGTGTAACATACTGACTGTAGTTCTGCTGGCACTGGGCATGTTGCTGCCCGCCACGGTGCGGGCCGAGAATACGGTGGACGTGAAGGAGATTGTCTTCGGGCATATCGGCGATTCTTACGAATGGCACATCACGACGTGGGGCGAAACTCACGTTACGATTCCCTTGCCGGTAATAGTGCATAGCTCTACCACCGGATGGCATGCCTTTCTATCCTCACGTCTGGAGGAGAACGGTGGAAGCTATGAAGGCTTTTCCATTGCTCCCGCAGGGAGCAAGTACGAAGGCAAGCTGGTGGAGCATGATGCCACCGGAAACGAAATACGCCCGTTGGACATCTCCATCACGAAGGTGACACTGGCTTTGCTCATCAACAGCGCATTGCTGCTTGTCATCATTTTGAGTGTGGCGCACTGGTATCGCAAGCACCCGCAGGGAAGTGCCGCTCCCGGTGGTTTCATCGGGTTTATGGAGATGTTTATCATGATGGTGAACGATGATATTATAAAGAGCTGTGTCGGTCCGAAGTACCGTAAATTCGCACCTTACTTGCTGACGGCCTTCTTCTTTATTTTCATCAACAACATTATGGGCTGATTCCTTTCTTTCCCGGAGGGGCCAACGTGACGGGAAATATAGCCATTACGATGATACTGGCCATCTGTACTTTCTTGGCCGTGAATATCTTTGGAACCAAGACTTATTGGAAAGATATCTTCTGGCCGGATGTGCCTGGTGGCTGAAGGTGCCGGTCCCTATGATGCCGTTCATCGAGTTCTTCGGCATTTTTACCAAACCGTTTGCTTTGATGATACGTCTTTTTGCCAATATGCTGGCAGGGCACATGGCTATGTTGGTGCTTACTTGTCTGATATTCATCTCGGTCGGTATGGGAGCTGCTTTGAACGGAGCGCTTACTGTGGCATCGGTGTTATTCAATATCTTTATGAATGCGCTTGAGTTGTTGGTTGCCTTTATCCAGGCATATGTGTTCACCATGCTATCGGCTGTGTTCATCGGCTTGGCGCAGGAAGAGCATAAGGAGAAGGCGGTGAAGTGATACGATTATTGGGAATATAAATATTAATAAAAATAACCATTTAAAAACTAAAAGTTATGTTACTATCTGTATTATTGCAAGCTGCTGCGGCAGGTGTTGGAGTTAGTAAGTTGGGTGCTGCATTAGGTGCAGGTATTGCTGTCATCGGTGCAGGCTTGGGTATCGGTAAAATTGGTAGTTCTGCCATGGAAGCCATTGCCCGCCAGCCGGAAGCATCTGGAGATATCCGTATGAACATGATTATTGCTGCTGCCTTGATTGAAGGTGTTGCTTTGTTGGCAGTAGTTGTGTGTTTGTTGGTATTCTTTTTATAATGTACAATCTACCATTTACAAAGTACAATTTGTCCGTGCAGCATCACTTCGCAGCCAAATTGTAAATCGTAAATTGTCAAATAGTAAATAAAATTATGTCATTGTTATTACCCGATAGTGGTCTGCTGTTCTGGATGCTCCTTTCATTCGGTGTGGTGTTTGTGGTGCTTGCCAAGTACGGTTTTCCCGTTATCACCAAGATGGTGGAAGGTCGCAAGACCTACATCGACCAGTCTTTGGAAGTGGCACGCGAAGCAAATGCCCAGCTCTCCAAACTGAAAGAGGAGAGTGAAGCGTTGATTGCTGCTGCCAACAAAGAACAAGGACGCATTCTGCGGGAGGCGATGCATGAGCGTGACAAGATTATCGTCGAAGCACGCAAGCAGGCGGAAGTCGCCGCGCAGAAGGAGCTGGACGAAGTTAAAAAGCAGATACAGCAAGAGAAGGAAGAGGCCATCCGCGATATTCGCCGCCAGGTGGCAGTCTTGTCCGTAGATATAGCCGAGAAAATTATCCGCAAGAATCTGGACGAGAAACATGAGCAGATGGAGATGATAGACCGGATGCTGGATGAAGTGCTGGCCGCAAGTAAAAACAATTAATTCTCAAAGAAATGGATATAGGAATCGTTTCGATGCGTTATGCGAAAGCATTGATGGAATATGCCAAGAGCATGGGGGCAGAAGATACTCTGTACAAGGAGTTTTGTATGCTCGACCGTAGCTTCAGGAAACATCCGGATTTGCGCATGGCATTGGAAAACCCCATCCTGACGATACGTGAGAAGTTCGCACTTATCTGTACCGCTGCTGTGGGGGATGCTCCTGCGGGCCGTGAGTTTGCGCGTTTCATGGCCCTGGTGTTGAAGAACCGGCGGGAAAGCTTTCTCCAGTACATCTGCTTGAGCTTTCTGGATTTGTACCGGAAAGACAAGCATATCGGTGTAGGAAAGCTGATAACAGCCGTTCCCGTCAGCCAGGAAGTGCGGGAGCGTATCCATGACAGTGCTTCCTCCTTGCTGCATGCCAGCATGGAGCTACAGACTGAAGTGGATCCCTCCATTGAAGGTGGTTTTATCTTCGACATCAACGACTTCCGTCTGGATGCCAGTATTGCTACGCAGCTTAAGAAAGTGAAACAGCAGTTCATTGATAAGAATAGAAGAATCGTGTGATTTACGATTTGACAATTTACAATTTACTATTTAATAGTTTTGTGATGGGTAAGTTGTAGAGGTCAAACAGTACATGATTCGTGTTCTTTCAAATAGTAAATAGTAAATTGTAAAATAGTAAATACTAAGATGTTGTCTGAAAATATAAAAGTAAGCGAAGTCTCCGATATTCTCCGCAAGCAACTGGAAGGGATTGACACCCGCGTACAGTTGGACGAGATTGGCACGGTACTGCAAGTCAGTGACGGTGTAGCCCGTATCTATGGGCTGCGCAATGCCGAAGCCAACGAGTTGCTGGAGTTCGACAACGGCATCAAGGCCATTGTGATGAACCTCGAAGAGGATAATGTGGGTGCTGTGTTGCTTGGTCCTACGGATAAAATCAAGGAAGGCTTCATTGTGAAGCGTACAAAGCGTATTGCTTCCATCATGGTGGGAGAGGGCATGCTTGGCCGTGTAATAGACCCTCTGGGTGCGCCGCTCGACGGAAAAGGACTGATAGGCGGAGAGCTTTATGAAATGCCGCTGGAACGCAAGGCGCCGGGAGTCATCTTCCGTCAGCCGGTGAATCAGCCGCTACAGACCGGTCTGAAGGCTGTGGATGCCATGATACCTATTGGCCGCGGGCAACGTGAGCTGATTATCGGTGACCGCCAGACCGGCAAGACGGCCATTGCCATTGATACCATCATCAACCAGCGTGCCAATTTTGAAGCCGGTGACCCGGTGTATTGCATTTATGTAGCCATTGGTCAGAAAGGTTCTACCGTTGCCTCTATCGTGAATACCCTGCACCAGTACGGTGCGATGGACTATACCATCGTGGTGGCTGCTACGGCGGGCGACCCGGCTGCATTGCAGTATTACGCTCCCTTTGCAGGGGCTGCCATCGGAGAGTATTTCCGTGATACCGGCCGTCATGCGCTGGTGGTCTATGACGACTTGTCCAAGCAGGCGGTGGCCTATCGTGAAGTGTCTCTGATTCTGCGCCGTCCATCAGGACGTGAGGCCTATCCGGGTGATATCTTCTATCTGCACTCCCGTTTGTTGGAACGTGCGGCGAAGATTATCAGCCAGGAGGAAGTGGCACGCGAGATGAACGACCTGCCGGACAGTCTGAAAGGCAAGGTGAAAGGTGGCGGTTCGCTGACTGCATTGCCCATTATCGAAACTCAGGCAGGAGACGTGTCCGCTATATCCCAACGAATGTGATTTCAATCACTGACGGGCAGATATTCCTTGATACGAACCTCTTCAACCAGGGTAACCGTCCGGCCATTGACGTGGGTATCTCTGTGAGCCGTGTGGGTGGTAATGCCCAAGTCAAGGCTATGAAGAAGGTGGCAGGTACATTAAAGATTGACCAGGCACAGTACCGGGAGCTGGAAGCGTTTACCAAGTTCAGTGGCGATATGGACCCCGTGACGGCATTGACCATCGACAAGGGACAGAAGAATACACGCCTGCTGGTACAGCCCCAATACAGCCCGATGCCGGTAGAAAAGCAGATTGCCATTCTTTATTGCGGCACGCACGGCTTGTTGAGGAATGTTCCTTTGGACAAGGTCAGCGAGTTTGAACGCAACTTCCTTGAGTCTCTTGAGATGAACTATCGCATGGAGGTGCTTGATGTTTTAAAGACGGGTGCCATCAATGACGATGTCTGCAAGAAGATTGAGGAGACGGCAGAGGCGGTTGCAAGGCAATTCATGTAATTTACGATTGGACGATTTACGATTTACGATTGGGGCTACTCTATATGGTAAGTGGTAAATCGGCTGCAAGCAAAAGTAACTTCAATCGTAAATCGTAAATAATTAAATCGTAAATAGATATATGTCTTCACTGAAAGAGGTAAAAAATAGAATAAGCTCCGTCAAGAGTACACGCCAGATAACATCGGCTATGAAGATGGTGGCATCTGCCAAACTGCATAAGGCGCAGGGGCGGATTGAGAATATGCTGCCTTATCAACGGAAGCTGAATGAGATTCTGACGAACTTTCTGCGTACGGATGCTTCCTTCGAGTCGCCCTATACCGAGACAAGGCCCGTGACGAGGGTAGCGGTCGTGGCGTTTTCGTCCAATAGTTCCTTGTGCGGTGCATTCAACTCGAATGTGGCGAAGATGCTGGAACGGACTTTGGAAAGTTACCAGTCGCTGGGCAAGGAGAATATTCTGATATATCCCGTTGGGAGAAAGGTGGAGGAAGCCGTCAAGAAAATGGGATATGTGCCGCAAGGCAGCTATCAGTTGATGGCAGACAAGCCTTCGTACGTTGAAGCGTATGAGCTGGCGGAGAAGCTGATGCATGAGTTTGTGGAAAAGCAGATTGACCATGTGGAGCTGATTTACCATCACTTCAAATCGATGGGTTCGCAGGTGCTGCTCCGCGAGAATTATCTGCCCATTGACCTGACGCAAGTAGCGCAGGAGGCGGCAGAAGATGTACCGGAGGATGCCCGCAGTTTTAATAATGATTACATTGTGGAACCTTCCGTCGGCGAACTGATAGCGGAACTTCTGCCAAAAGTGTTGAGTCAGAAGATATTTACCGTGCTTCTCGATTCCAATACTTCGGAACATGCTGCCCGTATGCTAGCCATGCAGACGGCGACAGATAATGCCAACGAGTTGATTCAAGATTTGACGAAACAGTATAACAAGAGCCGTCAGCAGGCCATTACGAATGAGCTGCTCGATATTATCGGCGGTAGCTTGAAATAGCCCGGATTGCCCCGTAAAGGGCTTTCTCAGGATGGGTACAAATAAATGGAATAATAGGACAAGGATAACGAAATAACCGCTATCTTTGTCCTATTATCATATATGACTACTGATGAAATCCGTATCATTCTGAGAGAGAGCGGATTGGTTGAATAATAAACATATCCATGGAGAATAATCCCGAAATAGCGCTTGCATGGCAATTCATTGAAAACACAGGCACTCATCTTTTTTTGACCGGCAAGGCAGGTACCGGTAAGACAACTTTCCTGCGAAGACTGAAGGCGGAGAGTCCGAAACGGATGATTGTACTTGCGCCGACGGGAATTGCCGCCATCAATGCGGGCGGTGTCACCATCCACTCCTTTTTCCAGGTGCCTTTCGCTCCTTATGTGCCCGAAAGCTCATTCAGCGCAGATGGCAAGGCAACCTACCGTTTTCGTTACGGGAAAGAGAAAATCAACATTATACGCAGCATAGATTTATTGGTCATCGATGAAATCAGTATGGTCCGTGCCGACTTGCTCGATTCGGTGGATGCCGTCTTGAGGCGGTTCCGCGACCGGAACAAACCCTTTGGCGGCGTGCAACTGCTGATGATTGGCGACTTACAGCAGCTGTCTCCCGTAGTGAAAGACGATGAGTGGCAGATGCTGCGCAAATACTATGACACGCCCTATTTTTTCTCCAGCCAGGCTTTGAAGCAGACGGAATACTGCACTATAGAACTAAAGAAAGTCTATCGGCAGAACGATGGGACTTTTCTTGAATTACTGAACCGCATTCGCGAAAACCGTTGTGACGGGCAAGTGCTGGAAGCCTTGAACCGCCGGTATATTCCCAATTTCGTACCAGATAAAGAAGAAGGATACATCCGCCTGGTGACCCACAATTATCAGGCCCAACGGATTAATGACCATGAGCTGGAACAACTTCCGGGACGCTCGTATGCCTTTCGTGCCAAGATTGACGGAAAGTTTCCCGAATATTCCTATCCCACGGATGAAGTACTGGAACTGAAACGCGGTGCCCAGGTAATGTTTGTGAAGAACGACACCTCCGGTGAGCACCGTTACTACAATGGCATGATTGGAGAGGTGACAGCCGTGTCGGCAGATGGAATTGAAGTGCGCAGTAAGGGAAGCGACGCTACCTTCTTACTTCAAGAGGAAGAGTGGACGAATGCCAAATACGTGCTTGATGAGGAAACCAAGGAGATTACAGAAGATATTGAAGGAACATTCCGGCAATATCCGCTGAAGCTGGCGTGGGCGATTACCATTCACAAAAGCCAGGGACTGACGTTTGAACGTGCCGTGATTGATGCCAGTGCCTCCTTTGCGCATGGGCAGACCTATGTGGCTCTGAGCCGCTGCAAGACATTGGAGGGAGTGGTGCTCAGTGCCCCGCTTTCTGCAAAGGCCGTTATCAGTGACCATGCAGTAGATACCTTCACGATGGAGGCACGGAGAAACGAGCCGGACGAGAAACGCTTCCGTTCCTTGCAGCAGACCTATTTCCTGGAACTGCTGTCGGGCTTGTTCGATTTCCAGCCCATGGAGCAGGCTTTGCGGCGGTATGTGCGGCTGATAGACGAACACTTGTACAAGCTCTTTCCCAAGCAACTCGCAGCCTGCAAGGAGGAAATGGAACGTTTTCACGACAAAGTGACGAAAGTAGCCCAGAAGTTCAGTATCCAGTATACCCGCCTGATTGATACTGCACAGGACTATGCAGCCGACCGGACTTTGCAGGGGCGCATACACTCTGCCGCCACTTATTTTCAAGAGCAGTTGCAACCGCTGGATGCGGTGATGGCGAGTACGGTAACTTCTGATAATAAAGAGTTGAAGAAGAAGCTCCGGGATGCCATGGAGGAGCTGGAGGAAGTGTTTGACATGAAGACTGATTTGCTGGATTATGTGCTGGAGAATGGTTTCCATATGGCAGGATACTTGAAGCAGAAAGCACTGCTTTCCATTGATGATTCGGCTTCGCAGAAGGGTAAAGGCAAAGGGAGAAGTGCTTCTGCCAAAGAAGGGCAGGGAAGCAGTAAGCAGGCTGATAAAGAGAAACGTCCGCGTGAGCGGAAACGCGATGCTGCGGCTGTTGAAGTACCCACGGATGTGCTGCATCCGGAACTTTACAACCGCTTGGTAGCATGGCGCAATGCAGAAGCTTCCGCATTAGGGCTGCCCGTATACACCGTCATTCAGCAGAAGGCAATTCTAGGCATCAGCAATCTGCTTCCTTCGGATAAGGCCATGCTTGTACGTATTCCGTACTTCGGAAAGAGAGGGGTGGAGAAATATGGAGATGTGATTCTGGAGATGGTACGTGTGTATCGCAAAGAGAAAGGACTGGCAGAGCCGGAGTTGCTGTAGTCTAATCTGCTGCCGTCCGCACCTGCATTATTTACCATCCGAACATCAGCTTTATTCCTTCCTCCAGCGTATGCGGTCGATACCCCAGTTCCCGGCGTGCCTTTTCTATACTCAGCCCGCTGAAACGGGGACGTGGTGTCTTTTCGTTCATCTCCTTCGTGGTGACGGGACGGATGAGCGAGCGATTCAGCCCCAATACGTCCGCTACCCGATAAGCGATGTCTGCAATGGTCAGGCACTCGCTGCCACAGAGATGATAGATACCGTTTTGCGGATGACTTATCAGCTTCTCCACTCCTTGCGACACGTCTCCCACGAAGGTGGGCGTACGCCATTGGTCGGATACGACGAACACTTCCTCATTGTTCCTTAATCTATTTGCCACCAGTTGGAGCACATTTCCATGCTGTCCGGGCAGGGCGGCACCGTACACCACCACTATGCGCACGATGGCATAATCCCTGCAAACGGCAGCGATACGTTTCTCACCTTCCAGTTTGGTGTAGCCGTAATAATTAACGGGAGCGGGAATATCCTCCTCCGTATAGGGCCGGTCCGTAACACCACCGAAAACGAAGTCGGTGGAAAGATGGATAAAACGGCTGCCTCTTGCCTCACAGCATTCTGCCAGATGCTCCACGGCAGTAATGTTGACGGCATCCGCTTCTGCATGGTGCGTTTCGCAATAATCGGGGACGGAGAGGGCGGAGGTATTGATTACAACATCCGGCTGTACTTCCTGGAAAAGCTTTTTCACCGCCTGGCGGTTGCATATATCCGTACGGATAAAGCGATAGTCGCCCGAATGAGGACAGATGTCGTCGTGCAGGGAACAGCCCGTTGTCTGATAAGACAAGTTGCGGGACAAATCATCCAGGATGCGTCTGCCGGTAAAACCGTTGGCGCCTATTACCAGTATTTTCTTTCTTGTCATTGATTCTGTTGTTAAGTGATGGGCATCAATAGGGCACGTGTCTGCCCTGCTGTACCTCGATGCGTATGCCAAAGGCTCCGTTGGCTGATTTCAGCTCGAACGCCCCTTTGAAATTGTTCTTTTCCCAAGGCAGTGCGGAAGGGTTGGGTACTTTCCAGCCGTCCTTGTCATATTCGCCGTACGTATGGATGCGCATGCCGTTCTTCAAAGTGAAACTTCCCATTTGCAGGTTGTCGGTAGAGCCCCAGAAGCCCGTCAGTCCGAAGGGATTCGAACTGAAATACCGGGAGTTGCTGAGTGAGAATATGTTCGAAAGACCTTGTGAATAAGTCACGTTCGGGTTCAACTGGAAGATGCGGCTATAGTCTTTGCTGGCATCCGGTATCTCCAAAGTGAATTTGGGAAGAGTGGGGGTGGACAGATTCATCAGCCCCATATCCAGCAGGAAGCCGTCGTAATTCTTCACGTCCGGCAGAAGTTCCTTTTCAGACGGAGACATGCCTTCGGGAGACGCTTTGCCACGTACAGCAGTACGTACCGTATCGGCAGGCATCTCGCTCTGTGCGCTGACGGATGACATGCCTGCAAGTAAAATGATGATGCAGAAGAAGATTCGTTTCATTGTTCTTTGTTCACAATTTCAGTTGCTGTCCACCGCATAGGGGCAGACTGAACAAAGATACTCGTTTCCCTCTATTTCTGGAAATATCTTTGTATTATTTCTATTTCTTTATACGAATGGTAGGGGCGAAGATGGGCGAATTTACCCATTTCATTTTGGTGGGGTCGTATCTTCGTTCCATCCCTCCGTTGAGGTCGAGCCAGTCCGTCACTTTCAGTTCCAGTACCATGCCATAACCGCTTTGTGGATACATCGGGTTCATATATCCATGAAAGGAGTTACTTCTCCCGTAGCCTGAATACTGGCCGAAGGCATGCAGGCGCATGTAGGGATTGATGCGGTAGGATACGGAGGCATTGTAGCCTATGTCCCATTGAGTACCTCGGGGGGCATCCCTTTTGGCATACTGGGCACCGGTAATGGATGAAGGTTGGGAGATGGAATAATGGGCGGCATATACCCCTCCGCTCAATTCCCAATGTCCGTCGGGACTGTAATAAGTAACTCCTGCGCCAGCCTGCATGATGGAGCCCATTGCAGGATAGGTGTTATGGCTGCCGTACATCGTCAGTACGACTTCCGGCGAGAGCAGGAAATCGGCGAAACGCTGGAAGTCCCATTCAAAGATGTTTTTCTGAAAGTGTATCTTCTTCATGTCCGTCCAGGGCAGGGGCTCCACATAGTCGGAGGGAGGGAGATGGAGATTTATCTCTTCCTGCTGTTCGCCCTGCAGACTTTGTTGGGGCTGGCTTTCATCAAGGCCCGTACGCTTGTTCTCTTTTGGAGAAAAGGGAATCTGCTCTTTCTTTACGGGAGGCCGGTTCTTTATTGTGTCTTCCGGAATCTCGCTCTGTGCATAGGCGCAGAGTGAGGAACAGATAAAAGTAATGAATAATAACTTTTTCATAAATAGTAGTTTAGTTTTAGTTTAGTTCACTATTAGTTTATATCCTATTCCCCGCACATTGACGATACGGATGCGCTCGTCTCCGGCCAGTTTATGCCGCAGTTTGGTGATGAACACATGCAGGCTGCGGGAGTTGAAGAAGCTGTCGTCTCCCCAGAGGTCGAGCAATACGTTCTGGGTGTTGACCACCTGGTTGCGGTTCTCGCAAAGACGTTTCAGTATTTCGGACTCGCGGTGGGAGAGTTCCACTTCCGTCTGCATCTGCAGTGAGGCAGCGACTCCCACGTACGTAAGTCGCTGCGTGATGGAGTTGAGCCGGTAGTCGCCTATCTCGAAGCTGGTGCTTTCCTTGGGCTTCTCGTCTGTAAAGGAGAAGGCTTTACCTGCCAGCGCCTTGATTCGAATCATCAGCTCCTGCATGCCGAAGGGTTTCTTCAGATAGTCGTTGGCACCCAGCTCAAACCCTTCCACCACATCGTTGATGGCGGAGCGGGCGGTGAGGAACAGTACCGGGGTCTGTTTGTCGGTCTGCCGGATGCGGCGCACCATTTCGAAACCGTCCATGTGGGGCATCATCACGTCTGCCACCAGTACGTCGGGACGGAGGTTGAAGAATAGGCGCAGCCCTTCTTCACCGTCGTCGGCGGTGTGGATAATGAAGTTCTGTCCTTCCAGCGTGTCTTTGATAATCATGGCGAGGGTTTGTTCGTCCTCAACCAGAAGTACGGTTATCTTTTCCATAATCATTGTGTTTATAACAAGTAATGTAAAGTGTCATACCAAGTAATGTAATGCACCTTACCAAGTAATGTAAATCTTACCGGCGCGTGGTGTGGCTATACCCTTATGGTAAAGGTGCTTCCTTTTCCCGGTTCACTCTTCACGGACACGGTGCCGCCGTGTTTGGCCGTCATGGTCTTTACGTAGAACAATCCCAGCCCGTATCCTTTCACATCGTGCAGATTGCCGGTAGGCACGCGGTAGAACTTGTCGAAGATATGTTTCAGCTTTTCCGGTGCGATGCCTATGCCACGGTCGCTGACAGATATTTCGGTCTGCTCGCCTTGCTCCATGGTGGCAATCCGTCGGCAGCGGATGTCTATTTCGGCTTCTCCGTTAGAGTATTTGATGGCATTGTCCAGCAGATTGCTGAGGATGTTGCTGAAGTGCGTACGGTCGGCAAGGACGGTGAGGTCCCGGGGCTCGATGTCGGTGGAGATGTGGACGGGCTTCCCGGCTTTCAGCTTGTGTTGCTCTACGAGGCGTTCCACGATTTCTTGCAGGGAGAGCTCCTCCGGATGGAGGCGGAACGTACGGCGGCGCTCCATGCTCATGGAGAGAATCTGCTCCACCAGTCCGCTAAGCCGCTGAAGCTGCTCCTGGCAGATGCGCAGGTACTTGTCGCGTTGCGTCTTCTCCTCGGCCTGGTTGAAGTTCAGCAGGGCATCGTTGGCAGCGTAGGCCACGGCGATGGGTGTTTTCAGTTCGTGGGTGATGTTGTTGGTAAAGTCGCTTTTCATTTCCTCCAGGGTCTTCTGCTTTAAGATGGTGCGGATAAGGAACCAGAAGGAGAAAGAGAGTATCACGAGAATGATGAAGGAAGTGGCGAGAATGCCCGACATCTGCCGTAGCACAATCGCGGTGACGGGTTCTATCGTCAGCCGGTACAATTGGCTGCCATGTAGGTTGAAGGCATAGTCGTACTGCACGGCTTGGGCGCTGGGCGTGTACCCCTCGGTACCTTTCACGGAAAGGGTGTCGGTGTAGGGAAGGATGTTGCCGCTGCCGCCTCCCGCATACAGGTATTCCAGCCGGTAGGGCATGTCGAGCCCCTGCTCGCGCAGCAGGCTGGTGAGCAGGCTGTCGTAGATGGCAAGGTCCGGGTCGAGGATGACATCCAGTCCGGAGTGCAGTCCACGTTGGAAGTAGTTCGTCAGTTTCTGCATGTTGTTCTGCTTGCCGAGAATGACGTCCATGCCTTCGTGGACTCTCATGGCGGAGCGTTGCGAGTCGGCAGGCTCGTACTCGGATATGGTGTCTCCCGTCACTTCCACAATGAGACTGTCCGCTTTCTCGGGCTCTTGCTTCGGGGTGTTTGTGGTGATGCTCGTGGAGCTGCTGACGTAGGGCTTGTCGTTATCATAACCTGCCGATACACTCACGGTTCCTTCTTTGATACTGTCATTCCGTAGTTTTTCCACGCGTATCATCATCTCGTTGTAGTCGCTCATGCGCATGGCTTCGTTGATGTCGCGTTCCATCTGGTCGTGCATGGTATGGTAGAGCCCCGTCAGCCAGTAGGCTTGGTAGGCGAAGATGCCGGTCAGGGAGACGATGACAAGTATGGCAATATATTTGAATGGCAGTTTCATGTTTGTTTCCGGTTACTTTTATACATACAAAGGTAAGATTAATGTTGTGAACCCTATCATCCGATAAGACTAAATAACACTCCCGATAACACTGGATAACACTTGGTAAGCCGCTGATAACACAAGTTTCTGCTGATTCTGCCGTACTTTGCAAAAAGGTTCACCACAGAGGATACAGAGTCTCACAGAGTTTTCCGATGCGTTGGATGGAAGGATAGGAACTTGTCTTTTAGGTTGGGAAATAGAACTCTGTGAGACTCTGTGTCCTCTGTGGTGAACTTTTGAACTAACATTCAATGAAAATGAAACGAGTTTATTTATCCCTGTTCGCTTGTGTCCTTGGCATCAGCCTTTCGGCACAGTCCCCCAAGAATGACGATGACAACCGCATCCTCAGCGCCGACAGCCTTATCACGACCGATGCCCGTCTGGACAGTCTTTATCAGACCTTGCCGGAAGTGATGATTACCGGCGAACGCCCCATCGTAAAGGCGGCGCAAGGCAAGCTGGTGTACGACCTGCCCCGCCTTATCCGGAACCTCCCCGTAGACAATGCTTACGATGCCGTGAAAGAGCTTCCCGGTGTCATCGAGATGAATGGCGGGCTGCAACTGGCAGGCCAGGGAGTCACCGTTATTCTGGACGGCAAAGTAACCACCCTCAGCACCGAGCAGCTCTATGCCTTGCTGCGCAGCATCCCTGCCAGCCGCATAGAGAAGGCGGAAGTGATGTACAATGCCCCTGCGCGCTACCAAGTGCGTGGCGCCCTTATCAATATCACCCTGAAACAATCGGCAGGCGGCCTCGGCTCCTGGCAAGGCGAACTCTATGCCAAGTATCGCCAGAAGCACAACGAAGGCTTTGAGGAACGCGCCAGCCTGCTCTTCAGCAAAAATAAATTCTCAGCAGATATTCTTTACTCGCACAGCCATGGCCGGGGCTACTCTACTACCGACAAAGAGGCTGTGCACACTCTGGCAGACGGCTCGGTTCACCCCATGACAACAGATGAGGTGAGCCGTGGCCGCAGCCATACCCATAGCTTCAGGGTAGGGGCAGACTATAACATCGCCAAGGACCATCAGCTGAGTTTCGTCTATAACGGTGCTTATTCCACCTCCCACAACTGGAAGGGCGTGACGGGCACGCAGGTGTCCACAACTCATAGCAATAGCACCGACTGGCTACACAACGGCCGTCTGGACTATCGCACCCCTTTCGGCCTCAAAGCCGGTGCCGAGCTGACCTACTACCGCTCTCCGTCCAACCAACTACTGCATAGCCGTATGCAGGATGAGGAACTCGATTTCTACACGGAAGACTGTCAGCGCATCAACCGCTGGAAGTTCTTTCTGGCCCAGGAGCATAACTTGGGGAAAGGCTGGGACTTGAATTATGGAGCCGTCTACACTACCAGTATTGACAACAGCTACCAATATTATTACCACCCCGAAACCGGTGAACAGTTGACCTCATCAGATGCTTTGAGCAATATGAAGTCCCGCCGCCGCGAGCAAACTTGGAATATCTATGCAGGTTTCAGCAAGAGTTTCGGCGACAAACTCGCTTTGGACGCTTCTCTGGCTGTGGAGCATTACAAGACTCCCGTTTGGGACCAGTGGGACTGGTATCCCATTGTCAACTTGAACTATATGCCGGCACCGGGACATATCTTTCAGCTTTCTCTGAGCAGCGACAAGGACTATCCCGACTACTGGGCCGTGCAGGATGCCGTCTCTTACATCGGCGGTGGATACTCTGAGCTGCATGGTAATCCGTTGCTGAAACCGGCACAAGAGTATGAGCTGAAAATGACCTATATTTTGAAAAGCAAATACATCTTCAGCGCCTGGTTCAACCACACCAAGGACTACTCTGTACAGACACTCTACCAATCTTCCGAACGTCTGGTTGAAATCTACAAGACACTCAATTTTGATTATCAGCAACAAGTAGGAATACAAGTATCTATACCGTTTAAGCTGAAGAATTGGTTGAATTCTCGCCTTACCCTCATCGGCTTGTGGCACCGCGAAAAGGATGGTGATTTCTGGGATATTCCTTTCGACAGAAAACAATGCTATGGCATTGCCCAGATGAACAATACTTTTACCCTCTCCACCAAGCCCGATTTGAAGCTGACACTGACCGGAATGGTGCATAGCAAAGCCATCCAGGCATCTACGACCTGCCCACGTCGGGCCATGTGAATATTGCCCTGCGCTACGGCTTCGCCAAGAACAAAGCCATCCTCAACCTCTACTGCAATGACATTTTTGAGACGGGACAGATTTCTCCCCGCATCCGCTTCCAGACGCAGAACGTGACGAACCGTTACTCCTCCTTCCGCGAAGTGGGTGTATCGTTCACCTATAAGTTCGGAGGATATAAGGAGAAGCAACGGGAGGCGGTGGATACGTCGCGGTTCAAATAAAAAGTAATTATTCGTTGAATAGTTACAATAAAAAAGGTCGATGTTAAATATGAATAAAAGGAGTTACGATTTTTTTCGTAATTCCTTTTATTCTTTAGTATCATTGTTCATAATTAATCAAAATCGATAAAGAATATGAACTGCAGGAAGATAGTAAGCGCTGTATTCTATTTCCTGCCCAGACGGTTGCCGCCCAAGAGCAAGCTGCGGATGGTGACTTGTTTGACTTGCAAGGAAACGTACACCGCTTGTCCGATTTCAAAGGAAAAGCGGTGCTGATAGATTTCTGGAGCCGTGGTTGCGGTCCTTGCCTCAAAGCTTTGCCGGAGATGAAGGAAATCAGCCAAAAGTATAAAGACCGTTTGGAGGTAGTAAGTATAAGCATTGATGACAAAACAAATTGGGAGATAGCTTCGCGCCATCATGCCATCAGTTGGTGGAACTTGAATGACTTGAAAGGCAATCACGGATTGTATGCCAAATATAGCGCAGGCTCCATTCCCCGCTATGTGTTTTTATCTCCGGAGGGAGAGGTTGTAGAGATGTGGTCCGGTTACGGGAAAGGCAGTTTGTTGGAGAAACTGGGGAAACTGATGGAATAGTAGGGGATTTTTCGTACTTTTGCAACTTTCAAAACATCAAAGTTGTTATATAAAGAAAAGACTCTGTATGAAATCGGACATTGAAATAGCCCGCAGCATAGAGCTGAAGAAGATAAAGCAGGTGGCTGAAAGTGTGGATATCCCGCGTGACGAAGTAGAGAACTATGGCCGCTACATAGCCAAGATTCCTACGCATCTGATTGATGAAGAGAAAGTGAAGAAAAGTAATCTGATACTGGTGACGGCTATCACGGCTACGAAAGCGGGTATCGGTAAAACAACCGTGTCCATCGGGCTGGCATTGGGGCTGAACAAGATTGGCAAGAAAGCGATTGTGGCTTTGCGCGAACCCTCGTTGGGTCCTTGCTTCGGCATGAAAGGCGGTGCTGCCGGCGGAGGATATGCCAGGTGCTTCCCATGGAGAAGATAAACCTGCATTTTACGGGCGACTTTCATGCCATCACCTCCGCACACAACATGATTTCCGCTTTGCTCGACAATTATTTGTACCAGCATCAGGCAGACGGGTTCGGACTGAAAGAAATCATCTGGCGGCGCGTACTCGATGTGAACGACCGTTCCTTGCGGAGCATTGTCACCGGATTGGGACCGAGCACCAACGGCATTACCGAGGAGTCGGGCTTCGACATTACCCCGGCTTCCGAAATTATGGCTATTCTCTGTCTGGCAACGGACCTCGACGACCTCCGTCGCCGTATCGAAAATATTATCCTGGGATTCCGTTTCGATGGTACTCCTTTTACAGTGAAGGAGTTAGGTGTGGCCGGTGCCATTACCGTACTGTTGAAAGATGCCATCAACCCCAACTTGGTGCAGACTACCGAAGGTACTGCCGCTTTTGTTCATGGAGGACCGTTCGCAAATATTGCCCATGGTTGTAATTCCATTCTTGCTACAAAAATGGCCATGACATTCGGCGATTATGTAGTGACGGAAGCCGGTTTCGGGGCTGACCTGGGTGCGGAGAAGTTCTACAACATCAAGTGCCGCAAGAGTGGCTTGCAGCCCAAGTTGACGATAATCGTTGCTACGGCACAAGGACTGAAGATGCATGGCGGCGTCAGTCTGGACCGCATCAAGGAACCGAATTTGGAAGGGTTAAAAGAGGGCTTCGGCAATCTGGACAAGCATGTACGCAATTTGCGTTCATTCGGCCAGCAGGTCATCGTGGCATTCAACCGTTTTGCCAGTGATACGGACGAGGAGGTGGAAGCTATCCGCCGCCATTGCAAAGAAAAGCTTGAGGTAGGTTTTGCCGTGAACAACGCCTTTGCCAAAGGAGGAGAGGGGGCCGTTGACCTTGCCAATCTGGTAGTGGATACTATCGGGAACAAACCATCCGAACCGCTGACCTTCACCTACGAAGAGAACGATTGCGTGGAACGTAAAATTGAAAAGGTAGCCTGCAACCTCTACGGGGCAAGTGTAGTGACTTACAGTCTCCACTCACGCAAGGTTATCAAACTGATAGAACAGATGGGTATCGGCCATTACCCCGTCTGTATCGCCAAGACGCAGTACTCTTTCTCTGCCGACCCGAAGATATACGGTGCAGTCGACAACTTCGAATTCCACATCAAGGATATTGTGGTCAATAATGGTGCGGAAATGATTGTAGCCATCGCCGGTGAAATTCTCCGTATGCCGGGATTACCCAAGAAACCGCAAGCCGAACACATTGATATTGTGGATGGTAATATAGAAGGGCTGAGCTAAACGCGCGGAGCGCGTTTAGAATTAAAAATTAAGAATTAAAAATTAAAGGCTGCGCAATGTTCGCTTTGAATGAACCGCGCAGCCTTTATTTTTATAGTCAAACAGAAATGACTTGCGAAGAAAAGAAGTGAAATAGAGAGTAACTTAATTCCCCTCCTCCGGGGAGGAGGGGTGCCCAAAGGGCGGGGTGGTAGGGAGCATAAAGCAATGAAAAACAGTACAGAGTGTATCGCTACCACCTCCCCCTACGGGTACTCCTCCTCCCCGGAGGAGGAGAAGTAAGTTACTCCGTATTTTTCGCAAATCATTTCTGTTCTACTATAATTTTTAATTCTGTTTGCTTATTAATAAGCAAACAGCGGATATTCTTTCATCTTCGCATTTACGCGTGCACGTACCTCTGCGATGACTTGTTCGTTGTCTACGTTGGACAGGACGGTTTCAATCATTTCGGCAATTTCGAGCATCAGGTCTTCTTTGGCACCACGGGTGGTGATGGCAGGAGTACCCAGACGGATACCGGAAGTCTGGAAAGCCGAACGGCTGTCGAACGGAACCATGTTCTTGTTTACGGTGATGTCGGCAGATACCAGCGCCTTTTCGGCAACCTTACCGGTGAGGTCGGGATATTTGCTGCGCAGGTCCACCAGCATGGAGTGGTTGTCCGTACCGCCGGAAACGATGGTGAAACCACGGTCTACCAAGGCTTGTGCCAGGACAGCGGCATTTTTCTTCACCTGCTTGGCATATTCTTTCCATTCCGGTTGCAGGATTTCGCCGAAGGCAACGGCTTTGGCTGCGATGACATGTTCCAGCGGACCACCTTGGATACCGGGGAATACGGCTGAATCCAGCAGTTGGGACATCATCTTGATTTCTCCCTTTGGAGTCTTCTTGCCCCAGGGGTTGGGGAAGTCCTTACCCATCATGATAACGCCACCGCGAGGACCACGCAGAGTCTTGTGGGTAGTGGAGGTCACGATGTGGGCATATTTCACGGGGTTATCCAGTTCACCGGCTGCAATCAGTCCGGCAGGATGAGCCATGTCAATCATCAGGATGGCACCTATCTTGTCCGCGATTTCGCGCATGCGCTTGTAGTCCCATTCGCGGGAATAAGCAGAACCGCCACCGATAATCATTTTGGGTTTCTCGCGCAGGGCAACTTCTTCCATCTGGTCATAGTCCACGCGTCCGGTTTCCTGGTTCAGATTGTATTCGCAGGGAGTATAGATAATACCGGAAGTGTTGACCAGCGAGCCATGGGAGAGGTGACCGCCATGTGCAAGGTTCAGTCCCATGAATTTGTCGCCCGGGTTGAGCACGGCGAGGAATACGGCTGCATTGGCTTGTGCACCGGAGTGCGGCTGTACGTTGGCCCATTCTGCGCCGAAAATTTGTTTCAAGCGGTCGATGGCAATCCGTTCACTTTGGTCCACTACCTCACAACCACCATAGTAACGCTTGCCGGGGTATCCTTCAGCATACTTGTTGGTGAGGCAGGAGCCCATTGCCTGCATAACCTGGTCACTTACAAAGTTCTCTGATGCAATCAGTTCAATGCCTTTGAGCTGACGTTGGTGTTCTTTTTCGATAATATCGAAAATTAAATCATCTCTTTTCATTCTGCTTATTAGATAAGTTTGATAAATCTGTGTTCTCTTATTAAGCGCACAAATTTACGGGAAATAAATGAATAAATTGAAAGAAAAGGAAGAAATTTACTGTCAAAAGAACACTCCGAAAGAAAAACTCAGTACATTGTCCCTGCGGTGAAAACGTATTTCGTTTTTCGTATTTTCGTCTGCGGCGTTGTTGTCGGCCGGAATATCGTATGTCACGCTCTTGGAGATGTTGTGCAGCCCCATGTCGTAACGGAAGTCGAAAAAGACACGTGAGATGGTGACGGATACGCCGACCGTGAAGCTGAGATTGAGCGGACGCAGCCTTTCACGGATATTCACCTGGTCGAAGTTCTCGAAGTCGATGTCACTTTTCCGGTCCCATATATAGCGCACTTTGGGCCCGCCAAAGACGGCAAGGCTGTACGGCCCCTCCTTGATGAAGTTGTATCCGTAGATGACGGGGATGTCTATACTGTGGATGGACGATGTAATGGAGGCTTCCTCCGGCAGGGCTCCTGATGCGGCGTCTTCGGGCAGAGGTTTCTCGAAGGTGATGTTGCACCGGTTGATGTTGTAGGATATTTCCGGTTGCAGAAAGTGGCGGTCGAAGTTTATCCGCATGAAAAGGGAGCCGAAATAGCCTATCTTATAATTGTTCTGCACCTCGTCAATAGGCACTCCGTTGACACTGAACTGGGACACAAGGAACAAGGAAGAGGTGAAACCGCCTTTGAAGCCGAAATTGACCGGAGTTTCCTTGTGGTGTCCGGAATGCGCTTCGTCGGCAGTGCCGGGCACAATCGGAGTCTGTCCCCACATCATGCGGGGAAGGCCAACAGATATAAACCCATCAAGATTCGTCGCAGCTCCATCTCTTAAAACCTTTATCGCATTATTACTTCTTTTTCTCCACTGACCATCCGAATTTGCCTATCTTTTCTCCCAGCTCATAATATCCGCCGTGCACATAGACCAGGGGATTCGTTTCCGCCAGTTCCAGTTTGCCGGTTTCGGGGTTCAGGTTACGGGTATCGGCACGGACATTTACCACATCCGCTATAAACATGTCGTGCGAACCGAGAGCCATAATCTCCTTTACCCGGCATTCTATGCAAAGCGGTGATTCCTCGATAAGAGGCGCGCTGACTACGGTGCTTTTCCCGGGTGTCAGATGCATTTCCTCGAATTTGTTGTAGTCCTTTCCGGAGCGTACGCCACACCAGTCCGTGGCCCGTGCCATGTCTTTCGTGGTGAGGTTGATGACAAACTCCATATTCTGCTTGATGATGTCGTAGGAGTGGCGTTCGGGGCGTACGGAAATATAGCACATGGGCGGGTTCGTGCAAATCGTACCCGTCCATGCGACAGTCAGAATGTTATATTCCTCCGGAGTGCTTCCGCAACTCACCAATACGGCAGGCAGCGGATAAATCATTGTTCCGGGTTTCCAATCTTCTTTCATATTATTTCAATATCTTCTCTGGTCTGCTCCTTCTCGCAGTAGTGGCACCTGATGACGCAGTTGTCCTTATCCACGACATGAAACAGCGTAGGCATCGGCTCGTTGTTCGTGATGCACTTCGGGTTGGCGCATTTCACGATTCCGCGCAACTCTTCGGGCAGACGGACTTCACGTTTCTCCACCACCTCGTAGTCGCGGATGATGTTCAGTTTCACGTTGGGAGCTACCACGGCAATGCGGTTTATCTCTTCGTCGCAGAAGAACTTGTCGGCAATCTTGATGATGCCTTTTGTACCCAGCTTACCACTTTTGAGGTTGAAGCCGATGGTGATATTGTTGCTCATGTGCTCCAGTCCGAGCAGGGAGACTACGGTAAACAGCCTCTCGGAAGGGATATGGTCTATTACAGTGCCGTTTTCCAAGGCGGCCACTTGCAATTCTTGCTTTTTCATTTCTTTTTTCAACTTTCAGTTTTCCACTTGTTTACGTTATTTGATGTCATCCAGCGTGATGCCCAGAACATCGCACAGAATAGCTTCACGGGCATACAGTCCGTTTTGTGCCTGCTGGAAATAGTATGCCTTGGGATTGTCGTCCACATCATAGGCTATTTCGTTGACACGGGGCAGCGGATGCAGGATGCGCAGGTTGGGGCGGGTATGTTCCAGCATCTTGTTGCGCAGGATGTAGACATTCTTCACCCGCTCGTACTCCATAAGGTCGGTGAAACGTTCGCGCTGCACACGGGTCATGTAGAGGATGTCGGCATCAGCAATGATTTCTTCCGTAAAGTCCGTATGTTCCACGTACTTGATGTTGTGCTCGCGGCAGTAGATTTTGTATTCTTCGGGCATCCGCAACTCGTCGGGGGCGATGAAGTGGAAAGTGGGGTTGAAGTGGCGCATTGCCATCAGCAGGGAGTGGACGGTACGGCCATACTTCAGGTCGCCCACCAGGAAGATGTTCAGATTCTCCAGCGTGCCTTGTGTCTTGTAGATGGAGTAGAGGTCGAGCATGGTCTGTGAGGGGTGCTGGTTGGCACCGTCTCCGGCATTCACAATGGGCACGGTGGTGACTTCACTGGCATAGCGTGCGGCCCCTTCGAGGTGGTGGCGCATCACGATGATGTCGGCATAGTTGCTCACCATCTTGATGGTGTCTTTCAGCGTCTCTCCCTTGGATGAGCTGGTGGCCTTGGGGTCGCTGAACCCGATGACACGTGCTCCAAGCCGGTTGGCGGCAGTCTCGAAACTGAGGCGTGTACGGGTGGAAGGCTCGAAAAATAAGGTGGCAACTACTTTCCCGTCCAATATATGCCGGTTGGGATGGGCTTCAAACTCTTTCGCCATCTCAAGCATATAGAGGATTTTTTCCCGGCTATGCTCGGCAATGGTGACTAAACTTCTGTTTTCCATATCGTTGAATTCATTTATACTTTTTGAGAGTGTAAAGTTACGGAAAATATGCGGGCTACGGAAATATGCGGGGAAGTTTTTTGCGAAATATGGGCTGTTTTTTTAACCGTGTGGCTTGTTGTCCGGAATGCCACACTTCATCATCCGGAATGCCACACTTCATCATCCGGAATGCCACACTTCGACAAGGCAAATGCCGCATTTCGCGAATGTTCAAGTGTGGCATTTGCCCTGTTCAAGTGTAGCGTTTGCCTTGTCGAAGTGTGGCATTCCGGACAGTGAAGTGTGGTATCTCTTTACGCCGTCGCCGTCGTTCTTTTTAACGACAACGTCGTTTTTTCTATTCTATATTCTATTCTTATCTCCTCTTACGCGCGCGAGGGCAAGTTTTCATTGTTTTAATCTGTATTATAGCTTATTACGGTATATTTTTTCTTTTCGATTTTTTCTTCAAGTTTTCTAATTGTTTTGCAATTGTTTCGCAATTCATTGAGAGTTTCCATTAAAATAAACGGGCGTTTTTTTGCAGATGCCGGAAAGCTTATCCTGAAAAAGATATAAAAAGCATAGGCACATCCAATATATTTCCGTACCTTTGCCCTATTATTGAACTTTGATTTTAGCAACTGAAACATGATAAGGAAAGTCGTCAAAATCCTATGGATTTTCATCGCACTGATTGCGCTGGTGTGTGTCTTTATATTCTTTTCCATAGCCAAGGGCTGGATAGGCTATATGCCTCCGGTGGAAGACCTGGAAAACCCGAATTACAAGTTTGCTACGGAAGTCTTTTCTGATGACGGGAAAGTGCTGGGCACCTATTCATACAGTAAGGAAAACCGCGTGTTCGTGGGATACGATGATTTGTCGCCCAATATCATCAACGCCTTGATTGCTACGGAAGACGTGCGTTTTACCGAACATTCGGGCATCGATGCCTATGCCTTGACGCGTGCCGTAGTGAAGCGCGGTATCCTGATGCAGAAGAATGCCGGCGGTGGCAGTACCATCACCCAGCAGCTTTCCAAGCAGCTTTATTCTCCCAGTGCCGGCAATGTGATGGAACGCCTGTTCCAGAAGCCTATCGAATGGGTGATTGCCGTAAAGCTGGAACGTTACTATACAAAAGAGGAAATCCTCACCATGTATCTCAACAAGTTCGACTTCCTGAACAATGCGGTAGGCATCAAGACCGCTGCCTTTACCTACTTCGGTTGCGAACCGAAGGATCTGAAGATTGAAGAAGCGGCTACGTTGGTGGGCATGTGTAAGAATCCGTCTCTCTATAATCCGGTGCGCTACAATGAACGTTCCCGTGGACGGCGCAATGTGGTGCTCGACCAGATGCGGAAAGCGGGATATATTACGGAAGCCGAGCGCGACTCCCTCCAGGCATTGCCTCTGAAACTGAAGTACAACCGTGTGGACCACAAGGAAGGGCTGGCCACTTATTTCCGCGAATACCTGCGCGGCGTGCTCACCGCCAAGAAGCCCGAGAAGGCTGATTACCGCGGTTGGCAGATGCAGAAATACTACGAGGATTCACTCGATTGGGAGAACAATCCGCTCTTTGGATGGTGCGAAAAGAATACCAAGAAAGACGGTACCAAATACAACCTCTACACCGACGGGCTGAAAATCTATACCACGCTCGACTCGCGTATGCAGCAGTATGCCGAGGATGCCGTGACGGAGCATCTGAAGGAACTGCAAGGTTACTTCTTCAAAGAAAAGAAAGGGGCCAAGAAAGCTCCCTACACCTTCCGTCTGACCCAGGAGCAGGTGGACGAGATTCTGGGACGTGCCATGAGGTTGTCCGACCGCTACCGCATCATGAAGAAAGCCGGAGCCACCGAAGCTGAAATAAAGAAAGCCTTCGACACCCCGGAGGAGATGTCCGTATTCAGTTGGGAAGGGGAGAAAGACACCATTATGACCCCGATGGATTCCATCCGCTACTACAAGTTCTTCCTTCGCGCCGGCTTCATGTCCATGAATCCGCGCAACGGACACGTAAAGGCATACGTAGGCGGGCCGAACTACCATTACTTCCAGTACGACATGGCCATGGTGGGACGCCGCCAGATAGGCTCCACGGTAAAACCTTTCCTTTATACACTGGCCATGGAGAACGGCTTTTCGCCTTGCGACGAGGTGCGCCATGTGGAATATACCTTGTTCGATGAAAACGGAAAACCGTGGACGCCGCGTAATGCCAACAAAAAGCTGATTGGTGACATGGTGACTGTGAAGTGGGGGCTGGCAAACTCGGACAACTGGATTACGGCCTATCTCATGAGCAAACTGAATCCCTATAACCTGAAACGTCTGATACATACTTTCGGTGTCCGCAACCGTGACATAGTACCTTCCGTTTCACTCTGTCTGGGCCCGTGCGAGATTTCCGTCGGCGAGATGGTAAGTGCCTATACCGCATTTCCCAACAAGGGTATCCGGGTAGCTCCGCTGTTTGTGACCCGCATCGAGGACAATGATGGAAACGTGCTGGCAACCTTTGCTCCCGAAATGCAGGAAGTCATCAGTGTATCCAGCGCTTACAAGATGCTGGTCATGCTGCGTGCCGTTGTCAACGAAGGTACCGGAGGCCGTGTGCGCCGTCTGGGGGTGAAAGCCGACATGGGCGGCAAGACCGGAACGACGAACTACAATGCCGACGGCTGGTTTATGGGCTTCACGCCTTCGCTTGTGTCCGGTTGCTGGGTGGGCGGTGAGGACCGCGACATTCACTTCGATACGATGCTTCACGGACAAGGTGCTTCCATGGCATTGCCTATCTGGACCAAATACATGGTGAAAGTGCTCGGTGACAAGTCTCTGGGATATGATGAAAATGAAACATTCCAGTTGCCCGAAGGCTACGACCCGTGCAAGGATGATATAAACCTGGAAGGAGATACCCATATCGAAGAACCGGTAGAGGGACTCGACGAACTGTTTAATTAGCTGAAAGGTGAAAGTTGAAAGTGGACTATACGATTAGTATTGGGAGCAACGAGCAGCGGAGGGAGAACATGGAACTGGCCCGCAGACGCTTGACGGAACTTTTTCCCGGAATACGTTTCTCGGAAGAGGAGGAGACGGCACCTTTGTTCTTTCACTGTCCGAACCTGTTCTCCAATCAGGTGGCATGCTTCGCTTCCGATAATCCAGCAGAGGAAGTCATTGCCTGCCTGAAAGCCATCGAACGGGAAGCCGGAAGGAAACCCGAAGAGAAGGAGCAGGAAATTGTACGGCTGGATATAGACTTGCTATCCTGTGACGGGACTGTCTATAAGCCAAAAGATTTGAAACGTGATTATATCCTGCGAGGATTGAAACAACTGTTATAATTAATAAAGAATATAAGGAGATGTGTCGATAGTATATGAACACTTTCGGACACACCCTCATTTTAAAAAAAACGAAGATTGAAAATGAAATTTTTAGGAATCATACCTGCCCGTTACGCGTCTACGCGTTTTCCGGCCAAGCCATTGGCGGTGTTGGGCGGAAAAACCGTGATACAGCGGGTATACGAGCAAGTGGCAGGAATCTTGGACGATGCATACGTGGCTACGGACGATGAGCGTATTGAAGCCGCAGTAAAGGCATTCGGAGGAAAGGTGGTAATGACTTCCACCGAACATAAAAGCGGCACTGACCGCTGCCAGGAAGCTTGTACAAAAATAGGAGGAAAGTTTGATGTCGTGGTGAATATCCAGGGGGATGAGCCTTTCATCCAGCCTTCGCAGTTACAAGCCGTCAAAGCATGTTTCGACGACCCGGCCACCCAGATAGCCACTCTGGTGAAACCCTTTACGGTGGATAATGGTTTCGAGGCGCTGGAAAACGTGAACTCTCCGAAGGTTGTGCTCAATAAGAACAGGAATGCCCTCTATTTTAGCCGTTCCATCATTCCCTACCAGCGCAATGCGGCGAAGGAGGAGTGGCTGGAGAACCATACGTATTATAAGCATATCGGCCTTTATGCCTATCGCGTGGAGGTACTGAAAGAGATAACCGCCCTTCCGCAGTCATCCCTCGAGATTGCCGAATCATTGGAACAGCTTCGTTGGCTGGAAAACGGATATACCATCAAGGTAGGTGTCACGGATGTGGAAACTATCGGCATAGATACTCCTCAGGATTTGGAACGGGCGGAAGAATTCCTTAAAAGCCACGGGCTGTAAACCCGAAAGCCCATGCTGAACCGAAGTGACCAACCCCGGATTCTTGAACCGGAACAACTGGCAGTGCAAAGACCGGAACGTGTCAAGTTGCCTAACGGCGTGCCATTGAGTGTGCTCAATGCCGGTGACAATGAGGTGACACGTATCGATCTCCTCATGGCAGGCGGCCGATGGCAACAGAAACAGCCTTTGCAGGCGTTGTTTACGAACCGTATGCTTCGCGAGGGAACCCGACGCTACGATGCCGCCCGGATAGCAGAAAAGCTGGACTATTATGGAGCCTGGCTGGAATTGTCCAGTGCATCCGAGTATGCCTATGTCACCCTTTATTCTCTGAATAAATACCTTCCCCAAACGCTTGACATATTGGAGTCTATCGTCAAAGAGCCGGTATTTCCCGAGAAAGAGCTGGGAGTGATTGTAGACAACAATATCCAGCAGTTTCTTGTCAACTCTTCCAAGGTGGACTTTCTGGCACACCGCGGATTGGTGAAGGCTTTGTACGGCGGGCAGCATCCCGGCGGACGTCTGGTGCAGGAAGAGGATTATCGGCGCATCACCCTGTGGTGCTACGCGAGTTTTATGACCGTCACTATCATTCCAATAATTGCAGCATCTATCTCTCGGGTAAGGTAACCGGTGATTGCATCCGCAGGATAGAGTCCTTGTTTGGCTGCGAGGCTTTCGGTACGGATTTCCGCAAACCGGAAAAGACAGAATTCCATCCGGTGACCACCTCCGGAAAACGTATCTTCATCGAACGTCCGGACGCCCTGCAGAGTGCTGTCCGTATGGGCATGCTTTCCCTGGACCGCAATCATCCGGACTACTTGAAGGCCCGCGTGCTGGTCACACTGTTCGGGGGCTACTTCGGCAGTCGCCTGATGTCCAATATCCGGGAAGATAAAGGGTACACGTACGGTATCTCCGCAGCCATCATACCCTATCCGGGGCAGGGAGTGCTGGCGGTCAGTGCCGAAGCCGCCAACGAATTTGTGGAGCCTCTTGTCGGTGAGGTTTATCATGAAATAGACCGCCTTCAGAACGAGTTGGTTTCCGATGAAGAACTTTCCATGGTGAAGAATTATATGTTGGGAGACATGTGCCGTAGTTATGAATCTGCATTCTCGCTGGCGGATGCCTGGATTTTTGTGCAGGTATCGGGCTTGCAGGATACTTACTTTGCCGAAGCACTGGATGCTGTCAAGGAGGTTACACCACAAGAAATCCGTGAACTTGCAGGGCGGCATTTATGCAAAGAGAAATTAAAAGAAATAGTGTGCGGCAAAAAAATGTCATAAAAAGCGGGAGTTATCGTATCATTTTACCGGATAAATCCTACCTTTGTCAATTATCAACTATCAATTATCAACTATCAATTAATGAAATATCTATATACTGCACTCATTCTGGCTTTCTTATGTCAAGGCGGAGCCACTGCCCAGGAAAAAAAAGCGGCTTTTTCGATAAAGTGAAAAGTACATTCTCTTCGGAGATAAAGATAGGCACCTATACGTTCAAAGACAACGGGGCCGTCTATACCGGTGAAATAAAAGGCCGCAAGCCCAATGGAAAGGGGAAGACCGTTTTTAAGAACGGCGACGTCTACGAGGGTGAGTATGTGAAGGGCAAGCGTGAAGGCTACGGTACATATATGTTTCCCGACGGTGAAAAGTATGAGGGACAATGGTTTCAAGACCAGCAGCATGGCAAGGGTATCTACTATTTTATGAATAACAACCGTTACGACGGCATGTGGTTTCAGGATTACCAGCACGGTAAAGGAATCATGTACTATTACAATGGTGATATTTATGAGGGTGACTGGGTGAATGATAAACGCGAAGGCCAGGGAACGTATACCTGGAAGAACGGTTCCAAGTATGTAGGCTCGTGGAAGAATGACAAGAAAGACGGCAAAGGAACACTGACCTGGAATGACGGTTCCAAATATGACGGGGGATGGAAAAATGATGTCCGGGACGGTAAAGGAACTTTTGAATATGCCAACGGCGACAAATACGTAGGTGACTGGAAGGACGACATGCAGCATGGCAAAGGTATTTACTTTTTCCATACCGGCGACCGTTACGAAGGTTCTTATGTTCAAGGTGAACGTACCGGAGAGGGCATTTATTACCATGCCAGCGGCAACAAGTATGTGGGCAGCTTCAAGGATGGAAAGCAGGAAGGCCACGGCACATTTACGTGGGCAAGCGGCGCCGTTTACGAAGGTAATTGGAAAGATAACCAACGCGACGGATACGGTACTTACAAATGGAATGTAGGTGACTCTTACGAAGGTGAATGGAAAGACAATAAGTTCAACGGCCAGGGTACCCTGATTCAGACCGATGGAACCAAATATAAAGGAGGTTTTGTGAACGGTATGGAAGAAGGTAGCGGCATCCAGGAAGACAAGAACGGAAACCGTTATGAAGGCTTCTTCAAACAAGGCAAAAAACACGGTCCGTTCGTGGAAACGGACAAGAACGGAAAAGTGATACGGAAAGGAACCTACAAGATGGGAAGGCTGGAGAATTAGAATTAAAAATTAGAAATTAAAAATTAAAGGCTGCGCGGTTCTGAAGTGAACATTGCGCAGCCTTTAATTTTTAATTTTTAATTTCTAACCGCTCCGCGGTTAGATAATGTATTGTGAACTGATTGATTCATTGTTCATCACCCGCTTGATGGTTTCGGCAAACATATCGGCAATGCTCAACTGTTTGACCTTGGCGCATTTTTTAGAGTAGGGGATACTGTCGGTAAATACCATTTCGGTCAGTGCAGACTCTTGTACACGGAAAGAAGCCGGGTCGGACATTACGCAGTGGCTGGCAATGGCACGGACAGATTTGGCTCCTGCTTCCAGCATGATGTTGGCAGCTTTGGTAATGGTTCCTGCTGTATCTACAATATCGTCTATCAATACAACATTCTTATCCTTTACATCACCGATAATCTGCATGGTGGCAACCACGTTTGCTTTTTCGCGTGTCTTGTTGCACAATACCAGGGGTACACCGAGGTATTTGGAGAATGTGCTGGCGCGTTTTGAACCGCCCACATCCGGAGTGGCGATTACCAAGTCTTCCAGTTTCAAGGATTCAATATAGGGGAGGAATACTGCTGATGCATACAAATGATCCACCGGAATGTTGAAGAAACCCTGAATCTGGTCTGCATGAAGGTCCATCGTAATCAGACGGTCGATACCTGCAACAGAGAGCAGGTCGGCCACCAGCTTGGCGCCAATGGACACGCGAGGCTTGTCTTTTCTGTCCTGACGAGCCCAACCGAAGTAAGGAATAACGGCTACAACGCTTTTTGCCGATGCTCTTTTAGCAGCATCAACCATCAGCAGAAGTTCCATCAAGTTGTCAGAATTAGGGAAGGTTGATTGAACCAGGAATACATGCGAGCCACGGATAGATTCCTCATAAGAGACTGCAAACTCACCATCTGCAAAATGGGTGATGTTCATCTTTCCCAGAGGGCAATCAAGGCTAGCGCAGATTTTCTCTGCAAGGTATCTCGAATTTGTTCCGGAGAATACCATAAAGGGTGCTTTTTCGCTCATTTGTGTAATAGATGTTACCTATTTGTTAATTTGCGTGCAAAGGTATGAATTTCCCGTTACATAAAACAAGAGTTATTGTATAAAAATTATTTTTCTTTCCCGGATTTATTCGTAGCTTTGCTTTATGAAACGACTTTCTTCCATATGGTTTGCGGGGTTGTTGTGCCTTTGTACAACAATGGTTTCGTGTGTGGGAACGGCACCCAGGAAGGAAGTACGCCTTATCGACTCACTGAACCAGGCGGCTTATGCTTATCGTTATAAAAACCTGGATTCATCCTGCCATGCGGCATCAAGGGCCTACCGTGAAGTCAGCCTCTATAAACAGGGAAAAGTGGAAGCATCCAATAACCTGGGCTTTTGTGCTTTTATGCGCATGGATTTTGAGCAGGCCGAAAAGTTTCATATGGATGTCTATAATCTGACCAAGAATGAACTGGAACTCCTTATTGCCGACATCGGTCTGATGAAGATTTATCAGCGGACGGCGTTGAACAAGGAGTTCTACGATTATCGCAACAGTGCCTTGCACCGTATGAAAAGAATAGCGGAGGATGACAACCTGTTTGTGGACCAACACGAACAAATGCGTTTGAATTATGCCCGTTCGGAATTTTATATCGTATCTGCTGTGTATTATTATTATTTGCAACAGCGTCCGGAAGCTGTAGCCTCTATTAATGAAGTTACTAAAAAACAAGAGTTGCCGGCAGATACCAATCAGTTGTTGTATTATCACTACATCAAAGGTTCTGCTGCCTTATGCGAGGGTGAGACACCGGATGAGCGAAGACTGAAAGAATTTGACGAGCTCTATACCGCATGGCGGTTGGCTTCGCGCAAGGGCTATCTTTACTTTGAGGGCAATGGAGTGCAGGGACTTGCCAACTTGATGGCTTCACCGGATAATTACGCATTTTTTCAAGACCGCCGCTCCCATGCCTTGACACGTTTTGGAGTACCGGTAGATTCGCTGCTGCCCATGCGTCTGGGGCAGTTGGCATTGCAGAAATTCAGCCAATACAAGGATTTGTATCAGATAGCAGGCGCATATGTATCCATCGGCAAGTACCTGAATGCCCACGGTCGCTATACGGAAGCCCTTGACACGCTGAAACTTGCTCTGGAATGTGTAAATGACCATCACCGCCTTTTCTATGACTGCCACGATAGTTTGGACTGGCTGAAAGCATTTGACCGTCGGGATACGATTTGTGCGGAGAAGGCATGGATGGAGCAGAAACTGAAAACCGTACCCGAGTGGATTTCACGTATTCGTGAACAGTTGAGCGTTTCGTATGCAGGACTCGGGATGAAAGAAAAATCAGACTATAACCGCAATATTTACCTGGATATCCTTGAAGATACACGCCAGGATAAAGAGCTGGAAAGCCGCTATCAGGCATTGGAAAAGGAGGCGGGACAGCTCAACGTCGTGTTGTCACTGGTCATTGTGGGCTTCGTGCTTGTATCCCTCTTCTTCTGGTTTTTCAACAAGCGTTCCAAAGACCGGAACAGGGTGCATCTCCACCGTCTGCAACTGATGCTGGATATCTGTCAGAAGATAACGGCGTCCATTCCGGCAGATGCACAGACTGAGGAGGAAATCATCGGCTCCATCCGGACGGCTGTCTGCCCGGAATTGGAAAAGCTGTTTGGAGTGAAGGATATCCGCATAGACAACGGGCAATTAGTGTTCCCGCGTCGGATGAGCAAGGATGAGCAGGCGATGGTACGGGTGATAACCCCTTATATCCAATGGGCAATTGACAACGGCATGACGTCCATCTCCCTTGGCGACGAACGCCGCAGACTGGAAAAGCAACGCTACATTTACGAGCAGCACATCGCGGGGAACAAACGGCAAAATCTGATAAAGAAAGCATGTATGGCTATTGTCAACGGAATTCACCCGTACATAGACCGTATCATCAATGAAGTGCAGAAACTGACTCAAAAAGGATTCATCAAAGAGGAGCGGATCAAAGAGGAGAAATACCAGTATATCGACGAGTTGGTCACTACCATCAACGAATACAATGATATTCTTGCCCTTTGGATAAAGATGAAGCAAGGGAGCCTTAGCCTGAACATAGAGACGTTCGAATTGAATGAACTTTTCGAGCTGCTCAGGAAAGGAAGCCGTACATTCGAGATGAAGAGACAGTCGTTGGAGGTGCAGCCTACGGATATCCGGGTAAAGGCGGACAAGGCCCTTACATTGTTTATGATAAATACACTGGCGGAGAATGCCCGTAAATATACCCCTCAGGGCGGTATGGTGAAAGTATATGCACGGCAGGAGGAGGATTACGTGGAAATCTCGGTAGAGGATAATGGTTGTGGATTGTCACCGGAAGATGTAGCCCGCATTGTGGGAGAAAAAGTATATGACTCGAAAGCCATCGGTATGAGTGACGCTCCCGACAAGGAGGAATTGAGGAAGAATAAAGGAAGTGGCTTTGGACTGATGAACTGTAAGGGTATCATTGAAAAATATCGCAAGACGAATGATTTGTTCAAGGTTTGTCTGTTTAATGTGGAGAGCGGGCTGGGAAAAGGCAGCCGTTTTTATTTCCGTCTGCCTGCCGGTATCCGTAAGTCTGTGTCGGTGTTGCTCGTTGTGTTGTCTTTGTGCATGTCATCCTGCCGGCATGCTGTGGAACAGCCTGCTTCCGGAGAGGTGTTACCGGATTCTTTGGCACTGCTTGCACAGAATGAATACGAAGCTTTGCTGGACGAAGCCTCCGATTATGCCAATGAAGCTTATTACTGCAATGTAGACGGAGAATACGAACTGGCTCTGCAATACATAGATTCGGCAATGTATTGCCTGAACGAACATTACAAGCAATACGCCCATCCTATACATCGCTATATGACACTGACGGGAGACGGGGCGCCTGCGGAACTGGATTGGTGGAACCGGATGTTCAATTCGGATTACCATGTAATTCTGGATATAAGGAATGAAGCGGCAGTCTCATTTCTTGCATTGAAGCAATGGGATGACTATAGTTATAATAATGCTGCCTACACCACCTTATACAAACTGTTGGGAGAAGACCAGTCCTTGGAAGAATATTGCCGGCAGCTGGAGCGTTCCACCAACAACAAGATGGTGGGCATTTTGCTGGCGGTGATTTTGCTGTTCGTATTACTGTTGGGATATTACATACTCTATTTCCGAAAACGTCTGGTGAACCGCTGGAATCTGGAGCAAGTACTGGAAATCAACGGAAAGGTGTTCAATGCCTCCTTGCTGCCGGTTTCGGATACGGAGGAAATGTTGCAGCGTGAGGAGGATACATTGAAGGAAATCCCACGGCAGATTGTAGGTTCCGCTTTTGATGCAGTGAACGAACTTTTGAGTATCGACCGGTTAAGCATAGCCGTATACAACGAGACTGCACATAAGCTGGAATACACTTCCAATCCTGTGGAAGATACCGCCGTGGACGGGCTGCCTGTCTGGAGGAAATATATGGAGAATTGCTTTGAGCGGCAAGTGTACATATCGGAAAAGGGTATACAGGCATTGCCGCTTGTTGTGGATGCGGGAAATATGTGCCGTTGCATAGGTGTGCTGTGTCTGGAACGCAGGGAAGGCACGGAGCAGGAGACCGACCATCTGCTTTTGGAACTGATAGCCCGTTATGTCTCCATTGTAATCTTTAATGCAGTGGTTAAGTTGGCTACGAAATACCGGGACATCGAAGTGGCTCAGGATGAAGCCCGGCGAGCTTCCTGGGAAGACAGTTTGCTGCATGTACAGAACATGGTGCTGGATAATTGTCTCTCGACCATCAAGCATGAAACGATTTATTATCCGAACAAGATAAAGCAGCTGATAGGGAAACTGCGGTCCGGCAAACAGACAGAAGCGGAGGAGCGGGAAACGGTGGTTGCCATCAGCGAATTGATAGAGTATTACAAAGGTATCTTTACGACACTCAGTTCATGCGCTTCCCGCCAGTTGGAAGAGGTGACTTTCAGGCGTGCGACAATATCTGTGCCGGAACTTATGGCTACTGCCGGGAAATATTTCCGCAAAGTGTATAAGGGAAACAAAGCGCATATTGATTTTAAGATACAACCGTTGGAAGGACGGATTACCGGTGACTGGAACCAGTTGCGTTTCCTGCTTGAAAACCTGATAGACGAGGCTTGCTCCGTAACTCTGGATGGAGCTGTCTGTCTGTCGGCCCGGAAGATGGGGAATTTATACGTTTTCTGTTTACAGATATGCGCAGGGAAAAGACCCGTGAAGAATTGAACCAATTGTTCTATCCCGACTTGTCACGCATGACGGCCGGTGAGAAAGGTGAACTGCGTGGTACGGAATATCTGGTGTGCAAGCAGATTATCCGCGACCATGACGAGTTTGCCGGACGCCGGGGATGCCGTATCAATGCCGAACCGGGAAGGGAAGGAGGTTTTACAATATATTTTACGCTACCGAAAAAATGAAATATGGAAGACAAAAAATTTAAAGTAATCATCGTTGAGGATGTCAAGTTGGAACTGAAAGGGACGGAAGAAATTTTCCGCCATGAAATTCCCGATGCGGAGGTAATAGGTACTGCCATGACTGAGCAGGAGTTCTGGACATTGATTGAAGCCGGCGTGCCGGATCTTGTCCTGCTGGACTTGGGATTGGGAGGCTCGACCACAATCGGGGTGGACATCTGCCGGAATATCTTCAAGCGTTATCCGGGAGTACATGTGCTGATATTCACGGGAGAAATATTGAATGAGAAGTTATGGGTGGACGTACTTGAAGCCGGTGCCGACGGCATTATCCTGAAAACCGGAGAGTTGCTGACCAAAACCGATGTGCAGGCAGTGATGGACGGCAAGAAGCTGGTCTTTAACTATCCGATACTGGAGAAGATTGTGGAACGCTTCAAGAAATCTGTCCTGAATGATGCAAAACGTCAGGAAGCAATCATAAGCTATGATATTGATGAGTATGACGAGCGTTTCCTCCGTCATTTGGCACTGGGCTATACCAAAGAAATGATTGCCAATCTCAGGGGAATGCCTTTTGGTGTCAAGTCGCTGGAGAAACGGCAGAACGACTTGGTCGGCCGTCTTTTCCCGCCTAGTGAACGGGTGGGGGTGAATGCCACTCGTCTGGTGGTGCGTGCATTGGAACTTCGAATCCTGAATATAGACAATCTGGAAGCCGACGATGAGTAAACTCCGAATGCCACATCCCGCTACGATGTTCTTCCTGCTGACGCTGGCAGTCATCCTCCTTTCATGGATATTCGATGTCTATGGCCTGAGCGTGCTGCAACCGCAGACTGGAGAAGAAATACGGGTGCAGAGCCTGCTGAGTCCGGAGGGCATACGCTGGCTGCTGCGCCATGTCATAACCAATTTTACGGGATTCGCTCCGTTAGGGCTGGTGATTGTGGCTATGTTCGGAATAGGGGTGGCACAGCATTCGGGTTTCATCGATGCATGTATTCGCAGGGGGGTACGACGTCCACGTGATCCTTGGCGCATTATTCTGCTGGTCATTGTCCTAGGACTGTTGTCCAATATAGTGGGAGATGCAGGATATATCATTCTGTTGCCGATAGCCGCAACTTTGTTCCAGTCCGTTGGTCTGCACCCCATTGGAGGTATAATTACAGCTTATGTTTCAGTCTCTTGTGGCTATAGCGCTAATGTGTTTTTGAGTACATTAGACCCCATGATTGCCTCTGTAACGCAAGAAGCGGCTGATAGGATGAATATTGCTCCGGGGCAGACTGGACCGCTGTGCAATTATTATTTTCTCTTCGTTTCCACGTTCCTGCTTGCATTCATTATTTATCATATTACCCGCAGGAGCTTGTTGCCGCACTTGGGAGTGTATGCAGGGGATATTCATTTTAATGGCTACAAACAATTGTCCCGCAAGGAACGGAGAGCTATGTTGGGAGCCGTATTTGCAGGCTTGCTGTATATTGCCATTATTCTGTGGGCTACATTCTCTTCATGGGGGATATTGCGGAGTGTCAATGGTGGGCTGATTCGTTCTCCGTTTATAGTCGGTATCCTGTTTTTGCTTTCGTTTGGAATCGGTTTGATGGGGATGGTCTATGGTTTTGCCTCCGGTCGATACCGTACGGACGGTGATGTGATAGAAGGACTTACGCAGCCGATGAAACAGCTGGGCGTTTATTTTGTGATAGCTTTCTTTGCCTCACAGATGTTTGCTTGTTTTGAATATTCCCACTTGGACAAGTGCATTGCCATTTTAGGCGCTAATCTGCTGTCCTCCGCCTCTTTGAGCAGCTTATGGATATTGATTCTCTTCATTCTTTTCACGGCGCTGGTCAATCTCTTTATGGTATCTGCCACAGCTAAATGGGCTTTTATGTCTTTCATTTTTGTTCCGGTATTGGCAAGTATGGGCATTTCGCCGGATATGACCCAATGTGCGTTCCGTATAGGTGACAGTGCAACAAATGCCATAACACCTTTTATGTTCTACATGCCACTTGTCTTGACCTATATGCAGCAATATGATAGGCAATCCACTTATGGTTCATTGCTGAAGTATACTTGGAGATATTCTTTAGTCATTCTATTGGCATGGACTGCCTTATTTGTGCTTTGGTACATCAGCGGTTTGCCATTAGGACTGTAATGTCATAACCGATGAACAGCCCGCTTTCGATAACCCCGGTAATGGCTTTCAGTTTCTGTTCCAAATCAGGAATAATGTTGCCGAGATGAATGTCAAGAATGAAATTACCGTTTTCGGTAAATACCGGACCGTCTTTTCCTTCTGCAAGACGTAGGCTGATTTTTGAAGCTCCCAATAAGCGTATCTCGTGTTCCACATGGGAGAGAGCATGTGGAAATACTTCCACCGGTATGGGGTATTTGCTCCCCAGTTTGCTGACAAGCTTGCTTTCATCGACAATGATGTAAGTCTTACCACTACTTTTAATTAGGAGCTTCTCCTTAAACATGGCTCCGCCACGTCCTTTGATGAGGTTATTCTGCGGATCCACTTCGTCTGCACCGTCGAATGTCCAATCCGGGCGCTTATTCCACAGAGTAGTTTGCGGCAGGCCAAGCTGTATACATGTCATCGAAATTTCGGCAGATGCCGGAATGATTTCTATATGCAAAGATTCTTGTTTAACTCGCTGAGCTAATGCAAACAAAGTGAGATAAACGGTAGAGCCGGAGCCTGCTCCTATGACATCACCGTCTTTGGCCAGTCCGGCAATTTCCTGGCTACCAGTTCCTTACTCGCCTTATTACTGATTTTATTTGACCATTGTAATTCTTGTATCAACTGATTTCCCCATTCCATCTCTTTAAAATTTAGTTGTTATTACTCTTTCATTCATTTTCGGGTCAATGCTACTTTTCCTACTTGAATATTCCTCCATATTTTTACTTTTTATAATTAGTAACATTGATAATTTGCAAAATGTTTTAATACATCTGTATATAAATACCGTGTATCTTGTTTGTAAAGGTAACTAATCATTACTTTTTATGTAGCAAATGAGCCTTTTGTACATAGGTAACGAAAAAAGGTGATACAAAAATTTGCAATATTCGTAAAAAAGCGTACCTTTGCACCGCAATTAAGGCTGGTTCCGTAGCTCAGCTGGATAGAGCAACGCCCTTCTAAGGCGTGGGTCTTGCGTTCGAATCGCAACGGAATCACTTAACTAAAGCGTAAATAACTAATTATCAGTTGTTTGCGCTTTTTATTTTTGGTGTTTGCACTAACATTTGCACTACTGAATATTTAGACCCTATGTTTTGCCGTACTCTATTGGGGTATTATCAAACGAAAAAGACTACCCATCTTCACAGACAGATAGCCTTATAATGATAATTTTAGTTCGTATGAAACGAACATAACGCAAAGGTACGCTTTTTCCCCGATATATCCAACCTTGCATTCTGCATTGGAAAGAGGACGAGCCGCCAAGTTTGTGTATTCGTTCCCTGCCGGGTTCTCGCTACCCGATACCGTTCAATCCGTCCGCAGGGATATAGTTTAGTCTGTTATTTGTTGAAATGCCCCAAGCCATAAGAGAACAACGTTTTGTTCAAGGCATGGTTGCTTTTTGATGGATACGCTTTTGGCGGTGGTCTTGTCTGCATGGCATTATTTATAAAATATCTGTTTCTCCTGCCTTTTGTGCTATTTGTATAAGAATACGATGCAAACAGTATAGCGTACTTACATCACGACTAAAGCACTCATCCGCATCATTAACACATGAAGCATAATTGTACATTAACTCGTTTATCTCATTGTCTAACTGCATGGGTGTAGCCCCATGATTAAAATACTCATTCAACGGTGATAAGTCATAATTCTTATAATCCTTTTTCATATCCTTGTATTTTTGTGCTGGTTCGGTGTGGGCGATTGGCGAAAAGCCCACTACCTGCCAACGGTTAATAATCTTCTTTATCTATAAATTCTTTAAATCTCTTATTGTGGTCGTATAGCACTTTTCCAAGTGCCAACGAAAGAAACATGATAACTATTTCCATAACCCACGCTTTAAAAGCCATTCTTCCCGGTCAATTCCTTTGCAGTTCCGCAAAGCAACCATATCACTACACAAATAAAAAACATGATGTTTCCTTTCTTCTTTGTGGTGGGTACGTTGAGGCATACCCACCGTGTTAATACTTTATGCTATCTTTACGAGGTTTGCCACTTTGTAGCACCTGTATTCGCTTTTCTCCGTATCAAAGTATACTTGTACCGTCTCACTCTTTTTTCGATTGTCCGTGCCCTTGTTTTCGGGTAGCAAACTTTCTTTCAGTGTTCCGTATGCCTCACGTATCGAGCCGTCCACCTTTTGAAAGTAGAACTTAACTATTCTTTCTTTCATGGCTGCTTTAAGTTTGATGTTCATCCAAGCCGTTTTAAGGGCTTCACTCATTGAATAACCGTTCTTCTTGACCATTTGCCAAGCCATGCGCATAACTTCACGCATCAGGCTTTTAAATTGTGTACTCATATCCTTAGTGTTTTTGGGTTAGTAAATTACATAAGCAATGTGAACCGCTTTCTTTGCGGACACGTTAGGGTAAACCCTTTTAATGTAGTCATAGCTCTTTGCGATAATCTCGGTTGCTTCCTGCTTGTTGTGCCCTACCTTTACCGCTGCGGAAATCAGCGTTTCCAGTGAATGAAAGTCTTTCGTTCTCATAATCGTATGTTTTAATAGTTATATCCGAAATGTTTTTCCCAAAAGTCTATTTCAGCCTCATAAGAAGCCATACACTCCGCCTTGCTTTCTTCGTACATGGCGAACACTTCCGTTTCACTCATTAATAATACCGCTTGGTATTCTCTGCACATCTGGTTTAAATCTTCTCTTGTCATAAGGCTTATATCTTATTGGTTTATTATTGTATTGCAAAGGTATATTATTTATTATACTTATACAAGTAAAGAGTATATAAATAATATACTATTAACACTATTTAGTATATTAAACAATATACGAAAATAACAAATGAGTATATTTGCATTATAATTTCAAAAGATAGCTTTATGAGAATCAAAGAATTATTGAAAGAAAAGGGTTTAACGCAACAAGAATTAGCCGACAAGGTGGGGGTTTCTTATCAGTCAATGAAACAAACCCTTAATGCTCCATCGGTTACTACCTCCACGCTTGAAAAGATTGCCACCGCCTTAGATGTTCCTATGTGGCAACTCTTTGCATCACCCGAAGAAGTGGCAAAAGAAGCCAAGGGCGAAACGTGCCCTTATTGCGGTCAACCGATAACCATCAAAACAACAATAGAAAAGGCATGAGCGCAATAGATATTATCCGGGGTATTCTGATATACATGTACGGGCAAGACCACAACCCGCCACACCTGCACATTAAAGACGGTGGCAACTGGTTTACTATCACTATCAAAGACCGAATGGTAGAGGGCAAAGGAACGGCGAAAACTATCCGGCTGATAAATGAATACATAGATGCACACGAAGCGCAATTACTTGAAATTTGGGAAAAGGCGCAAAGAGGTGACAAGATAGAAAAGGTTAAACGCTAAAAATAAAGATTATGATACTATTAGTAGAGTCCGCTGAATACATGGGTAAATACACTCTTTTGTGCACATTCAATAACGGAGAACGGAGAAAGGTGGATTTAACACCGCTTTTGAAATACCCGGCTTTTGAGGAACTGAAAGATGAAAGCGAGTTTGAGCGTTACGGGGTCGACGGTACGGTATTTTGGGCAAACGGTGCGGACATAGCCCCGGAATACCTATTTGAGAACGGAATACCGTGTTAGCCCCCCCTCCCCGGTATGGCTGGTTTTCGGCTTTAGTCCGTCCCCACTCAAATTTTTTTTTGAAAATTTTCTCTATCAAAAGAAAATCGTATCTTTGTGGTGATAATATCCTTTACGTAGATAGTCGAAGCATAGTAGGCTATCTGCCGTTTTTCTTTTTGAAGCCATCCTGCAAAGTGCCCTTGCGCCCTCTCTCGCTTCATCCCAGCCCCAACACGGCATTTTCTCCACTTTGGCGGTACAAGTTATCACCTTGCTTTGAGATAACGCCTTAAATCGTTTCTTTTACTTAAAGTATCACTTTAATATAATTGTGAAAACAGTTGTGGATTAAAGAATTTATGACTACATTTGCATTAAACTAAAAAGGAGGATAACATGAACGAAAAAGAAATGAAAGAACTTACTGCCGATGTGGTGGCAATCGTAAAAAGAGAACGTGAGGCACAAGCCCCGAAATACGGCTCTTTGATGGAGAGTATTGTCGGTGCAATTCAAAATGACCCAAGATGTCGGGAAAAGAGAGGAGGTAACCGATGAAGAAGCTGATTTATACCAATGAAAGCCGCCTTTCCTTGCAGACAGACTATAATAATGAGTGGGCGAAAGCCGTAAATGCCGCTATCGTGGAACTGGAAGGCGTTACCGGGGAACTCACGGACGAACAAATTACAAAGTTTCTCTCTGACCCTTCTACTTTGTGCAATGAACTTGTTGAGGCTGCAAGAAAAGAGTATGATGCTTACATGGCGAACCTGCCGAAGTCGGTACGGCTTTCCACTGCGTTTTCCGATGGGGGAATTTCTGACGCAGTGAAAGCCATCCACAAAGCATTGACTACAAAGAAGCACCATCAACTTATTGATAAGACTACTATTAAGGACGGTGTGTGTGTTCTTGACAAGGACGGACTGGAAGCTCTGAAAACGGAATGCAGCGTGTACGGTGGCGAGCAAGCCGAAAAGGTATGGAAACTAAGTGTCAAAGCTGCAAAGGTTCTGAATGAGTTGCAATCAGCCATTGAGGGAAACAATGCCTTTGCGGATGCGGTGGAGTGCTGGGGACGTTGGCAAGGTTTCATAACCATCAATGATGATAAGGTGGAACATTACAGACCCAATCCCAATATACTGAATACTACCGGGTGAGAAAGAATAGTTCTATCCTCCTGATAGCAAGCGGTTACGAACCTTCACCGCTATAAATAACGAAGGATGTCCGGGCACGATGAAAGAACCTAAAGCGGTGAGAGGGAGAAAAGGTTACTCCGGTGCTTGTAATCCGCAATAAGGGGTGGGCAAATGTTCACTCCTTTTTTATTGACACTAAAAAAGAAACTGTTATGAACATAAACGATGATATGCCTTGCTTTGGCGGTGTTCCTATCGATGTACGGGTGAGCCGTGGTAGGTTGCGATGTGTGCCGCCTTATACAGACCAAGAACTCGAATTTTCACAAATCGAAGGGCGGCTTATGTCTGTATCAAAAACCAAATGGCATGGCTTTCCTTACTGGTCCCTGTGCTTACATGATGGAGTGAATGAGTATCATGTACTTTTCTTTCTTAAATCTGCAATGTTTATCTATCTGATACGCTGTTTGATTGGTCGCAAAGTAGAACATCTTTCTTTGATGGTCGGCGCGTTAACTGATGAAACTTACCAAATGATTGTGGAAGGTGATGGTAAGCGGCTTGTTCCTGCTAATATAACGCTGCCGCCTGTAAGGCACATCTACAAACGCAAGGATGGCAAGTGTAAGGAATGGCATGACTACAAAGCACGGTTGGACGCTCTGCAAAGGATTGTGGATGAGATAGGACAACCCACGCACACACATGAAGATGAAGGGTGCTGAACTCATCCGAATTTCTTGACGAGCTTCTGTAAATCAGCTACTTATTTGCAAAACTATGATTTTATAGTTTTGATTTTCCCGAAATGGGACTCTGTATATCGGGAATTACCGAATTTCTTGCAAAAAAAAGAACGGCAACCAATCGGCAACCGTCCCTCTTTATTTTTTTTGACGATTAGTTGAGCAGGTGCTTAGGCAGTCCGACAAAGAAGAAATCTCCGTTTCTGTTCACCCTTATCCATTCCGGGACACCTCCGAACATTTCTTCAAATTTTGCTCTGCCAATTGTCCTTTCTGCCATGTCTGAAACGGACTTGTAGCCATTAGCGATGGCAAAGTGCTTATCTACTTTAATCTCTATAATGCCGCTACCGTCTTTCCAAAAGCGGAAAGTGATTGGCATTTCTTGAAATTCCCATTGCACGATGTCGTATCGGTCTGTTTGTTCTATAATCTTTTTTTGTTCCATATTTCAAATATTAAAAAGTTATTCGTCTTTCTATGTACATACTTCTTTGATTTTTTAATATACGAGGGTATAGGCAAATATTGCATAACATATTGAATAACAGATGTTTGCGTCCTTATACCCTATACCCTTATACCCTATACCTTCTTGTAAGAAATCCCATATTCCTCACAGATAGCAAAGAAAGTTCCTATGGTGAACGCATGAGTTGTGGCAAGGAGATTGGAAAATTTCTTGTCTGCATCTGCATACCTATACTTATCATTTAAGGAACTTACAGCGTGAAAAATCTCTCTGCCAGCTTCGCCAAGTGAAGCCAGTGAGCAACCTACTTCATACCATCTGTTATAACCTTGTGTAATGTCTATGTTGAATGACTGAATTTCTTGTAAGCAAGAATATATCCTACTAAATGTATCATCCACGTTTACATTATAGTTTAGTTTTCTTAGAGTAGGTTTTGGCTCTTCAAGTAATTTCTTGTATTCCGTTGCACCTTCGTTGATATACGAACTTTCATCGTAGCTTATTACTCTCATTCTGCTTACATCAGAACAAGCAGGGTCGATTATTATGCCCATATCCTTAAAGTCTTTCTGCATAGCTTTAAAGTGCTGCAAATGCTTAGCCTTATATGATATAGGAATAAGCAAGAATAACCCATTTCCCGATACCGACAATGAAATGTAGGCAATCTGAGGGAGAATGGATAGCTCTCTTTTTAATGCTTCCCAATCTGTAACAGACGGATTGTCTTTTGCATCTATATCAACGCAAATAAATCCCGTATGTCTTTTTAAACACTCTTGCTTCCTTATCGGGTGGAACACCCCACTTATACAAGCAGATGGGAGCGTCATCTTAACCTTGTCACGTTCTTTTTTAGTGGGCAAAGTTCTAAGATATTCTATCTTTGCCCTGTGCTTACTACTAAAAAGAAATGTCGATAACTTGCAGCTTGTTCCCACATTGTCGAATACGTTACGATAAATAGAGATTTCAACATCAAACATCTTTTCCATAAGAATTTTATTTAGAGTATAGGGTATAAGGGTATAGGGTATATCATTATAATAAGCTGTAAATCAGCAATATACACCAAATATCCCTATACCTGTACCCTACCATCGTCATTTAAACTTGTTTATTGCGGTTGAAACATTCTTTTGGCTGATACCAAGTACTTTAGCGAGGTCGGCTTGGCTGCTGATTTTATACCGCTTCGCCAGTTCCGCTATTAATTCTTGATTTCCCATCGGCTTAACCTTCGGCAAACAACCATGTTTCAAATGCTCATACACCCTTGCGCCTGCTGTAGCGAAATATCTCATACATCTTATAGCGTATTCCATAACGGTGGGCGTAACTCTCGTCATACCTCTATTGTCGCTGAGGTAGTGAGCTACTGCCGCCCACCTAAGGACATTAGGGCGGAACTTCCCATACAAGCTTGCTTCGTAATCATCCTCCGCTGCCTCGGCTTTTTTCTGACACTCATTACAGAATTCTCCGTAAAGTTTTTCTGCATCTAAATCAAGATATAGAGTGCTGCCAGCATCATCAAGCAGAGATAGGACGGTTTGGTGCCAAAACTCCTTAATCTCTCCGCCAATCCGCTTGCGCTTGAAATAGTCCGCTGAAGGGTAGGAATCGGGGTACGCAAATAAAACCCGCTGATTTAGACCGTTGTTCAAAAACGAATCACTACCAAAAATCTTGCCTAAAATACCAGGCTGGATGCCGCCAAAGATAGACATGAAAGGATTTTCAAGCATTTTGGGGATTTCGCTCTTAATGTTGATGGGCGAAGAAGTCCCGTCAAAAAAGTTTAGAAGCTCTGTGGCATCGTCCCCATTATTGTATCGTCCAAGATTTCCGAAGAATGTAGCCAGCTCGTCAGCCCACATTAATACTCCATTAGGATTATCCTGCATTGCCTTGTAACGTCCTTCCGCGCTTCCTTTGGAAATGTAAAGCTGTGTATTCCATTTAGGCTTGTCAGCTTCATTGCGTTCGTCTTTCTTCTTCCCGACATTATCCCTTTCCCACTGAGAATAAGCCTCAGAAAAAGCATTGTAGCCGGCTTGTTGAGCCTCTATGATTGGCTTCATTATTGCTTTGGTGGGAGCGGTCTTATTTGCGGAACTTCGCCCAACATTTACGAGCCACAAGCAAGGATTGTTCCAAAAAAGTCCATCAAAAATTGAAACCTTCTTCCCCAAGGCTACACCAGCAGCCGCAAAGATAGCGGTAACGATATACTCCCGGGGGCACTGATACGCATCTGTGTACTGGGTAATAACTTCTTGTATCTTGGACGATAAACCATCTATCGGGAGAGTGTTTTCTGATAAAGCATCGGGAGTTATGGTGTAACCTTTCACCGCTACTTTTTCCGCAAGGCTTTCCGAAGAAATGTAGGCATTTTCTTGCATATCTCGCTGAGAATCATTACCTTTGCGCTGTATCGGGGCGGCTTCGGTCGCTCTTGTTTTTTCTTCCATAGTCTTAGCCCTCCATAAGTTTAGTTACATCGCTAAGACGGTAGCGGACTTTGCCGCCTACACGGCATTTGGTGAGATAGCCGCTTTTATCCCATCGCCACAAAGTAGATTTATCCACTTGCAACCTTGCTGATACCTCATCCTGCGTAATATAGGTTTCGGGAGCAGGGACACTTCTCCTTTTTTCTTCGTCACGCTCGTTTAGTAGCGATAACATAAACTCTTTCAAATCAAGCAAATTGACCGTTACCGATACATTTGCACCACTTTCAATTAAATCTCTAATATTCATTACTTTCTTGTTTAGAGAAAGTCTTGTGCGCACTCAACTTTCGTTGTTCGATGCAAAGATAGGTAGTGTGAAATTTAATGAGAAAAAGCCGACTTTAATGGCTTTTGTATATTATTGATTAATAAGTAATTAGATGATTTATAGCCGACTATCAGACCCGACATTTTGCCGACTTTTTCTGTGTTTATGTACGAAAAAAGCCGACTTTCCGTGAAAAAGCCGACTTCATATTGTTTTGCAATCAGAAAAATATCAAAGGTAATAGAATTTCCTTGCAAATTCTTCATCTCTTAGCTTGCATGGGTCATATTTCTTTTGTTGACATCCTACTGCCAGGCAAAAGTCTTGATAGAATGTTGAGAATGGCTTTTTGCCACACAGACAATATCTACTATTGTGAATCAGAAATGCAATTTTAGCAAATTCTTTATTGCTCCTATTTTGTTTGAGGTCTTTAATTAAGTCCGACAAATGATTGATATTGCCGTTTCCTGCGCCTTTGAATCGAGCGTTGAACCAATTCCCGATAGCTTCTTCATCAATAGTACGTTCTTCTGCTGATGTATCGGGTCTGTTGCCTTGGCTTGACATATCTTCTTCATGCCATTTGCGCTTCAAATATTCAATGCAATGTCGGCAATGGTCATACGTCAGATTATCCCATCGAGTATCTGCTATAACCTCATTCATTTGTGCGGCGGTGAGTTTTGCAAAGAACATAGAGCGTTCGTTCTTACTCCATGTCTTAAAATAACCCTCATACACTTCTACCGATGTTATATTTCCGCTACAAACTTCTGCTGCAAGTTCTTCTATTGTCATATCCTAATCCTCCCTACTTGCTTTTTGTATTGCTGACAAAACCAGCCACAAAACCATGAATAACCAAAAACTCATCTGTTCATCAGTTTTACAATGTCCGACTTTTTATATCTGTTCAATCTGCCGACCTTTGTATGCGGGATGTCGCTGTGTTCTATGTAGCTCACTGACATCCCCATCAGCTCTGCGGCTTGCTTGGTGGTAAGCCACTCCTCAGCTTCTTCCCTTACGGACTGACAGACGAGCTGCTTTACATCTTTGCGCATGAGCTTGTATAATTCTTCGGCAATCATTTTTGCATCGTTTCGTGTCATAGTTATTCTGTTTTATGGGTAGGGTCGGCATACACCGCCCCCAGCACCGATTAATCAATAACATTTAAATATTCATCCACTTTATAAGAAGGTTCACTGAACGCTGCGCACATTAGTATAAATCTATCGTGCAGGCTTAATTTGGTGTACCTGTTTACTGCTACGCTTCCTTCCTTATGAAGTCCGGCTGCGTATTGATTTACTTGTACCTTGTTCATAATGTCAATATGAGTTTTTCTACACAGTTTTGAACTTGCCAACTCAAACAATGGCTTATGTTCGTTGTTTTTGGTTTGTTGGTTAAAAACCGTACAATCCTTGTCAATACCACAGAATTGCAGTAATGCTTTTATTTTGTCGTTGTAACCACGCTCACCGGAAACGTATTTCAATATATTAAATTTGAAGTCGTGTTTCTTTATGATTTCTAAAGCCGTTTTCATAAGAGGTGTTTCTACTTCTTCGTGACTTTTGTTCTTTGTCTTGATAGGTAGATAGCGAATATAAGCAAACCCTTCTTCTTTATCAATGGCGATCTTACTCATATCCATAACCTTAAAATCAGATATACGACAACCAAGCATACTTTGTAGAATAAACGCATCTTTCGTTTCCTGTAAGCTCTTTGGCACGTCCATTGCGATAACCCTATTAAATTCGTCTGCGGTCAGAAATATAGGGTCATCGTACTTTTCTTCAAGTGCTGCATTTCTGCGCTGTTTGCCCAACTTCCGGAATGGGGATTTGTCTATTTGTTCTTCGTCTTCCATTGTAGTGAAGAAACTCTGTAATTGGTTCAGTTTTTGCGCTACGGTGTTGGTGCTGCGTGGCTTGGTAGGTACATTTGCAGATGTAAGTCCCGTGTAAAGTCCTGTCCATTTCTCTACATAGAGGTATTCATTTAACAGGAAGTCTCGGTAGTCCATGATTAATTCCTTATCAAAATCTCGTGTCTTAATGTCTGATTTACCTTTGATAATAAGGAATCGAGTTAATTCTCTTTCTGTAACTCTATAATGCGCCAAACGTCCTTCACCTATAACTCCATCACGAAAGAAGCGTTCAGTAAACTTGGAAAAGTCGGATAGAAACGTAGCTTCTTCTTTCGCTGCGATAGGATGAAGTTCCGCATCAATTAGTTTTTCAAATGTTTCCCCGTTCATTACAGAGCCTTTGTTTTTCATGTCGGCATAAACTTTACGCATAACGGTAACTTCGGTTGCTATGGCTTCGTGCAATAACTTGTTGTAGATGGTTACTTTGGGCTTTACTGCACCTTCGGAAGTGAACTTGTCAAGTTCTTTAAGATTGGCAACAATACCACTTTTGTGATATAAATCTACATTGCGCCCATCTTGCAATCGGAAGCGAAGTTTAATATTGCCTTCCTTCTTCGTAGTCCTTTTAAAAATTGTAATTCTTTCCATACTGCTAAAATTATCATTGTTGAAATAGGATATAATCCCGTAGTGCAAATATACGAAAATTGCACTACATAATTAAAGTATTGCACTACTTATTTGCACTACAATGCAATAAATAAGCATTGTTTAACCTGTAACCATCTGTAATACAATGTTCATTGTTTTGCATGAAATTCTATGCAGTTTTAAATATTGAATCGCACCGGAATCACAACGATAAGGCAAGTAGTCGATAAAAAGACTGCTTGCCTTTCGTCGTTTAGCTGGGTATCAATGACTTACTACCTTATCATTCCTGAATGAATTT
>NZ_BAKJ01000017.1 GCF_000614125.1 Bacteroides rodentium JCM 16496 | reverse complement strand
TAGGAAGAATCAAACGGGCTAGGGTTAAAAGGGTATCGTAAGTAGTCATAAGTTTTTGCCACAAAGATAGCTACTTCTAAGATACCCCACAAGATTTTGCGGCTGACCCGCTATATGGGCTATTCCCGTAATTTTCGAAAATCACCATTCTTCTCGTAACGTGATAGAATAAGTAATGTTCTTAAATAAAACAAAACACCCAATTTTACTTTATTGGGTGTAAAATTGGGTGCTCTTTTTATATTTTACTGACAATCAGTGTTTATTGCGGTGCGTACGGGACTCGAACCCGTGACCCCATGCGTGACAGGCATGTATTCTAACCAACTGAACTAACGCACCATTATTTCATTTTTTTTCGTTGCTATCTCTCTCGATTGCGGTTGCAAAGGTAGGCATTTCTTTGATATCTGCAATAGCTATGGCGAACTTTTTTTTAAGCGTTTTGTGTTGTGTTTGCTTTATATCCTCATATAGAGAAGTTTGGAAAAATAAGAAAAAGTGAATTTAACAACTGTTTAGAAATACGCTTATACACTGTTTTATTCTTGACATGAAATCCTTTCTTGGAGGAAACGAAACATTTAGGGGCTTCTTTTAAACTTCTTGCTCGAAAAGTTCGTTGTTTTGCAATAAATCGTTATTTTTGCGAACTCTAAACGAGAATGTTGTAATTTGAAAATGATAAAAAAGAAATTTTAGGATGATGAAAACAGCCAAACTGTTGCTGCACTGCCCTGACAAACCAGGCATATTGGCAGAAGTAACAGACTTTATAACGGTGAATAAAGGTAATATTGTCTATCTGGATCAGTATGTAGACCATGTAGAGAATATCTTTTTCATGCGTATTGAATGGGAATTGAAAGATTTTCTGGTGCCTCAGGAAAAGATAGAGGATTATTTTGCCACTTTGTATGCACAGAAATATGGGATGAATTTCCGTCTCTATTTCTCCGATACAAAACCGCGTATGGCCATCTTTGTTTCAAAGATGTCCCATTGCTTGTTCGACTTGCTGGCGCGTTACACCGCTGGTGAGTGGAATGTGGAGATACCTCTTATCATAAGTAATCATCCCGATTTGCAGCACGTGGCCGAGCGTTTCGGTATTCCTTTCCATCTTTTCCCCATCACCAAAGAGACAAAGGAGGAACAAGAGAAGAAGGAAATGGAGTTACTGGCAAAGCATAAGATAACTTTCATAGTGCTGGCACGTTACATGCAGGTCATTTCCGAGCAAATGATAAACGCTTATCCCAATAAGATAATCAATATCCATCACTCTTTCCTTCCGGCATTTGTGGGAGCGAAGCCCTATCATGCTGCGTTTGAACGTGGAGTGAAGATTATTGGAGCCACCAGCCACTATGTTACCACAGAGTTGGATGCCGGTCCCATCATAGAGCAGGATGTGGTGCGCATTACACACAAGGACACTGTACAGGATTTGGTGAACAAGGGTAAAGACTTGGAAAAAATTGTGCTTTCCCGTGCTGTTCAGAAACATATTGAACGCAAAGTGTTGGCATATAAGAATAAAACGGTAATATTTAATTAGTTGATAATTGATGGTGGGGAACCTGTCATTACCTTTCAATTATCACTTTTCAATGGTCAATTCTCAATTAAAAAATGAAAGTTGCAGTTATCAAATATAATGCAGGCAATATCCGTTCGGTGGATTATGCTTTGAAGCGCCTGGGAGTAGAGGCAGTGATTACGGCGGATGAGACTGTGCTGCGTGCTGCCGATAAGGTTATCTTTCCCGGTGTGGGAGAGGCGGAAACCACTATGAACTTTTTGCGTACCGGTGGTATGGATAGCTGATAAAGGAGTTACGCCAGCCGGTATTGGGCATTTGCCTGGGCATGCAGTTGATGTGCCGCCACTCTGAAGAGGGGGATGTGGATTGCCTGGGTATTTTTGATACTGATGTGAAACGTTTCATTTCGCAGAGGCACGAGGATAAAGTACCTCATATGGGATGGAATACCATTGCCGGGACGAATAGCGGACTTTTTAAAGGCTTTACTAAAGAAGAGTTTGTCTATTTCGTACATAGCTTCTATGTGCCTGTCAATGATTGTACGGCGGCCGTGACGGATTACATTCATCCGTTCAGTGCCGCTTTGCATAAAGACAATTACTACGCCACACAGTTCCATCCGGAAAAGAGTGGAAGTGTGGGAGAGCGTATTTTGCGGAATTTCCTGGAACTGTAAATCGTCAAATCGTAAATAAAATGATAGAACTGATTCCCGCTATTGACATTATTGACGGAAAATGTGTACGCCTTTCCCAAGGCGATTATGACAGCAAGAAGGTGTACAACGAAAATCCCGTGGAAGTGGCTCTGGAGCTGGAGGCTCATGGTATCCGCAGACTTCATGTGGTCGATTTGGACGGTGCGGCTTCCCATCATGTGGTAAACTACCGCACGCTGGAACAGATAGCTGTGCGTACGTCTCTTATTATAGATTTTGGAGGTGGGGTGAAGAGTGATGAAGATTTGGTGATAGCTTTTGAGAACGGTGCGCAGATGGTGACCGGCGGCAGCATTGCTGTGAGGAATCCCGAATTGTTCTGCAAATGGCTTCAAATGTATGGATTTGAGAAAATTATTCTCGGTGCTGATGTGAAAGAGCATAAAATAGCCGTCAACGGTTGGAAGGATGAGAGTGGCTGCGAACTGTTTCCGTTCTTGAAAGACTATGTGGAGAAGGGGGTCCATAAGGTTATCTGTACTGATATCAGTTGTGACGGAATGCTGCAAGGACCATCGATAGCACTGTATAAGGAGATACTGGAACATCATCCTGAACTCTATCTGATAGCCAGTGGAGGCGTAAGCTGTGCCGATGATATACGCAAGCTGGAAGCAGCGGGTGTGCCTGCTGTTATTTTCGGTAAGGCTCTGTACGAAGGCCGTATCACCTTCAAAGAGCTGGAAAACTTTGTTAGTTGAAAGGTGAAAATTGAAAGGTGAAAATTTTAAATTAATCACTTATAACTTATAACTCAAACCGCCGTGTTAGCAAAAAGAATCATTCCTTGCCTCGACATTAAAGATGGGCAGACCGTGAAAGGTACCAATTTCGTGAATCTTCGCCAGGCAGGCGACCCGGTAGAACTGGCGCGTGCTTATAGTGAGCAGGGTGCCGACGAACTGGTTTTTCTCGACATCACAGCCAGTTTTGAAGGCCGTAAGACTTTCACTGAATTGGTGAAACGCATAGCTGCGAATATCAGCATTCCTTTTACAGTAGGTGGAGGCATTCATGAACTGGGTGACGTGGATAGGTTACTGAATGCAGGTGCCGATAAAATTTCCATCAATTCCTCAGCTATCCGCCGTCCCGGATTGATAGACGAGATTGCGAAGAACTTCGGTTCTCAGGTTTGTGTACTGGCCGTTGATGCCAAACAGACAGAGAAGGGATGGTGGTGCTACTTGAACGGTGGCCGTGTGGAAACGGATAAGGAACTGTTTGCGTGGACAAAAGAAGCCCAGGAACGTGGTGCGGGCGAGATATTGTTCACCAGCATGAATCACGACGGTGTCAAGACCGGTTATGCCAATGAAGCGCTTTCCTGCCTTGCCGACGGATTGTCTATCCCTATCATTGCATCGGGAGGGGCAGGTGCCAAAGAGCATTTTCGTGACGTCTTTTTGCAGGGAAAAGCGGATGCTGCCCTGGCAGCCAGTGTTTTTCATTTCGGAGAAATCAAAATTCCCGAATTAAAATCGTATCTTTGTGCCCAAGGAATTGCGATGAGAAGATGAAGGTGGGTTTATGATTGGACGATTTATGATTGGGATTACTCAAGCAAATCATAAGTCTCCAGTCACTTAAGGTAATATCAATCGTAAATAGTAAATAGCTAAATCGTAAATAAAATGGATTTTGACAAGATGAACGGACTTGTTCCGGCGATTATACAAGATGCAGATACCGCTAAGGTGCTGATGCTTGGCTTCATGAACAAGGAGGCCTATGACAAGACGGTGGAAACAGGAAAGGTTACTTTCTTCAGCCGTACCAAGAATCGTCTTTGGACGAAAGGTGAAGAGAGCGGCAACTTCCTGAATGTGGTTTCCATGAAGGAAGACTGTGACCGGGATACGTTGCTGGTGCAGGTACATCCCGTAGGCCCGGTTTGCCATACCGGTACAGATACCTGCTGGGGCGAGAAGAACGAACAACCGGTTATGTTTCTGAAGCTTCTTCAAGACTTCATCTGCAAGCGTCATGATGAGATGCCCGAAGGCTCTTACACGACCAGCCTTTTTCAGTCCGGTGTCAACAAAATGGCACAGAAAGTGGGCGAAGAGGCTGTGGAAACCGTTATTGAAGCTTGCAACGGTACGGACGACCGCCTGATTTATGAAGGAGCTGATTTGTTGTATCACCTCATCGTGCTGCTTACGTCCAAGGGATACCGCATTGAAGACCTTGCGCGCGAATTGGAGGAACGTCACAGCGCCACGTGGAAGAAACACTAAATAATTAATAATTAAAAATTAAAATAGGGGTGGGCGAGGCGCTGATAAGATATACGGACGTAGAGATACACCAGCAGGAGTTGTGCGTGCTGAACGATGTGAACTTGGAACTTCACAAAGGGGAGTTCGTGTACCTGGTAGGTAAAGTGGGCTCCGGCAAGACGAGCCTGCTCAAGACTTTCTATGGCGAACTGGATATTGCATCGGGCGAGGCCGAAGTATTGGGGTATGACATGCTCCATATTAAGCGTAAGCACATCCCGCAGTTGCGCCGCAAGCTGGGAATCGTATTCCAGGACTTCCAGTTGCTGACAGACCGTACGGTGTACGACAATCTTGAATTTGTTCTCCGTGCTACCGGCTGGAAGAGCAAAGGGGAGATTAAGGATAAAATTGAAGAGGTGTTGAATCTGGTGGGTATGAGCAACAAAGGATATAAGCTGCCCAATGAACTGTCGGGCGGTGAGCAGCAGCGCATTGTGATTGCGCGTGCAGTGCTCAACTCTCCGGAGATAGTCCTTGCGGACGAACCTACCGGGAATCTTGACGTGGAAACCGGACATGCCATTGCCGAACTTCTGCACGGTCTCAGCGAAGCCGGTGCACTGGTGGTGATGACCACACACAACTTGCAGTTGCTGCGAGAGTTTCCCGGTAAGGTGTACCGTTGCGCAGACCATCTGATGACTGATGTTACAGCAGAATACGCCCCTGCAATAACCAATGATTAGTAGTTAAGTAGTTATCTCTGACTACTGATTCTTATAAAGAACAGAAATTAATGATAAAGCTCCGCAGCTGCCTATTTGTAGCTCGTAGCTTGTAACTATAAACTAATTAATACAGGAACGAAAATGAAAGTTTTAAAGTTTGGAGGTACTTCAGTAGGTTCGGCTCAGCGAATGAAGGAAGTGGCCAAATTGATTACCGATGGTGAACGTAAGATTGTGGTTCTCTCTGCCATGTCGGGTACCACAAACACATTGGTTGAGATTTCGGACTATCTGTACAAGAAGAATCCGGAAGGTGCCAACGAGATTATCAACAAGCTGGAAAGTAAATATCGCCAGCACATTGATGAACTCTTTGCTACTCCGGAGTATAAACAGAAAGGCCTGGAACTCATCAAATCACATTTTGACTATATCCGTTCTTATACCAAAGACCTCTTCACTCTGTTTGAGGAGAAGGTGGTGTTGGCTCAGGGCGAGTTGATTTCCACCGCCATGATGAACTACTATCTGCAGGAATGCGGTGTGAAGTCTGTGTTGCTTCCGGCTTTAGAATACATGCGTACGGACAAGAATGCCGAGCCCGATCCGGTCTATATCAAGGACAAGCTTCAAATTCAGCTGGAACTGCATCCGGATGCTGAGATTTATATTACTCAGGGTACATCTGCCGCAACGCCTACGGAGAGATAGACAATCTGCAGCGTGGCGGAAGCGACTATACGGCTTCGCTGATCGGTGCTGCCATCAACGCTTCCGAAATCCAGATTTGGACGGATATCGATGGCATGCATAACAACGACCCCCGTATTGTGGACAAGACTGCTCCGGTGCGTCATCTGCACTTTGAAGAGGCCGCCGAGCTGGCGTACTTCGGTGCCAAGATTCTGCACCCCACCTGCATCCAGCCTGCCAAGTATGCCAATATCCCCGTCCGTCTGCTCAATACGATGGACCCCACTGCTCCGGGTACGCTGATTTCCAATGATACGGAGAAGGGTAAGATTAAGGCGGTGGCTGCCAAGGACAACATTACGGCCATCAAGATAAAATCCAGCCGCATGTTGCTTGCTCACGGATTCTTGCGTAAGGTTTTCGAGATATTTGAGAGCTACCAGACTTCCATCGATATGATTTGTACCTCAGAAGTGGGTGTGTCCGTATCTATCGACAATGTGAAGCATCTCAATGAAATTCTGGATGACTTGAAGAAGTATGGCACAGTGACGGTGGACAAGGACATGTGCATCATCTGTGTGGTGGGCGACCTTGAATGGGAGAACGTCGGTTTCGAAGCCAAGGCATTGGATGCCATGCGCGACATACCGGTACGTATGATTTCTTTCGGTGGCAGCAACTACAATATCTCTTTCCTTATCCGCGAGTGCGACAAGAAGGCAGCGCTGCAGTCACTCAGTGATGCGCTGTTCAATGAGGAATAAGATTTCTCGTACTCTTTTTTAGGCGCGGATTACGCGGACTGCGCGGATAGAAAGCAAAAAGAGTCCGCGAAATCCACGTAATCCGCGCCTAAAAAAGATTTTTAAACACCTCTTTTATTTTCCTTTTTTAAACTGAACAAAGATTACGATTATTATATGAAAGGAATATTCCCTATCCATAAATTCCGCGAATTGCGTACTCCCTTCTATTACTACGACACAAAGGTCTTGCGAGACACACTTTCGTGCATCCGTACGGAAGCTGCCCGATATGGCAACTATTCGGTGCATTATGCCGTGAAGGCCAATGCCAATCCCAAGGTGCTTGCCATTATCCGCGAGAACGGTTTGGGTGCCGACTGCGTAAGTGGCGGTGAAATCCGTGCTGCCATCAAGGCAGGTTTTCCCACTGGCAAGATTGTTTTTGCAGGGGTGGGCAAGGCTGATTGGGAAATCAATCTGGGGCTGGATTATGACATTTTCTGCTTTAATGTGGAGTCTGTCCCCGAGCTGGAGATTATCAACGAGCTGGCTGCCGCTAAAGGTAAGGTAGCCAATGTGGCTTTCCGTATCAATCCTAATGTAGGTGCCCATACCCATGCCAATATTACCACTGGGCTGGCCGAAAACAAGTTCGGTATCAGCATGCAGGATATGGACCATGTGATAGACATTGCGCAGAATATGAAGAACTTGAGATTCATCGGACTGCATTTCCACATAGGTTCCCAGATATTGGATATGGGCGATTTCGTGGCTTTGTGTAACCGCGTCAATGAATTGCAGGATAAGCTGGAAGCCCGCCATATCCGCATCGAGCACGTCAATGTGGGGGGCGGACTGGGCATCGACTACGGTCACCCCAACCGTCAGCCGATACCCGACTTCAAAAGTTATTTCGAGACTTACAGCAGCCATCTGAAACTCCGTCCCCACCAGACACTCCACTTCGAGCTGGGACGTGCGGTAGTGGGACAATGCGGTTCATTGATTTCGCAGGTGCTTTATGTGAAGCAGGGTACCAACAAGCAGTTTGCCATTCTAGATGCCGGCATGACGGATTTGATTCGTCCGGCACTCTACCAAGCGTTCCATAAGATAGAGAATATCACTTCGGATGCGCCGGCTCAGGCTTATGATGTGGTAGGGCCCATCTGCGAGTCTTCCGATGTATTCGGTAAGGCCATTGATTTGAATGGCGTGAAGCGTGGTGACCTTATCGCCCTCCGTTCGGCAGGGGCTTATGGCGAAATTATGGCTTCGGGCTATAACTGCCGTGAGCTGCCTCAAGGATATACGTCGGACGAGCTGGTATAGAGAGGCTGGAGATGCGTTGTATGAATGATGGCGCATTTATTATACCAAGACCTCTGTTTTTATATAAAAAATGTTATTGCATGAACAACTTTTAAGGTTTCTTGTTACTTTTGTAATGATTTCAATTTTAATAAATACGATTATGATTACAGAAAAATTACAGAATGCAATTAATGAGCAGATTACGGCTGAGATGTGGTCTTCCAACCTTTATCTGGCAATGTCTTTCTATATGGAGAAAGAAGGTTATAACGGTATGGCTTCCTGGTTGAAGAAACAGGCTTCTGAAGAAAAAGCTCATGCTTGCGAAATGGCTTCTTATATCATCAAGCGTGGCGGTAAGGCTAAATTGGACAAGATTGATGTTGTTCCCAATGACTTCGGCACTCCGCTGGAAGTGTTTGAGCAGGTGGCTGAGCACGAACGCCGTGTTTCCAAAATGATTGATGCATTGGTTGATGTGGCAGCTGCTGAAAAAGATAAGGCTACACAAGATTTCCTTTGGGGATTTGTGCGCGAACAAGTAGAAGAAGAAGCTACCGCTGACGGTATTGTAGATATGATTAAGAAAGCCGGTGCTGCCGGAATCTTCTTTGTTGACGCAAAACTGGGAGAACGCAAATAAGAAATAACAAAAATCCCGCAGCCAATCTGGTCGCGGGATTTTTGTTAGCTCAAGTTACGAGTAGCGGATAGCAAAGCTTGTAGCTTGTCCCCTTGTCCACTATTTCAGCACTCCCAGTTCTTTTCCCACTTTAATAAATGCAGCGATACATTTGTCCAGATGCTCCTTTTCGTGTCCGGCAGAGATTTGTACGCGGATGCGTGCCTGGTCTTTGGGTACTACGGGGTAGTAGAAACCGGTGACGTAGATGCCTTCTTCCTGCATGCGGGCGGCATAAATTTGGGAAAGTTTGGCATCATACAGCATGACGGCGCAGATGGCGCTTTGTGTCGGCTTGATGTCGAAACCGGCGGCGGTCATTTTGTCGCGGAAGTAATTCACGTTTTCTACTAGTTTGTCATGCAGGGCATTGCTTTCCTTCAGCATCTTGAATACCTCGAGGCTGGCGCCGATGATGCCCGGAGCTAATGAATTGGAGAAGAGGTACGGACGGCTGCGTTGGCGTAGCAGGTCGATGATTTCCTTGCGTCCGGTAGTGAATCCTCCCAAAGCGCCGCCAAAGGCTTTGCCTAAAGTTCCGGTATAGATGTCTACGCGCCCGTAGGTGCCGTATTGTTCGCTTACGCCGTGTCCCGTAGGGCCTACCACGCCGGCGGAGTGTGATTCGTCCACCATGACCAACGCGTCGTATTTCTCGGCAAGGTCGCAAATGCGGTCCATCGGGCAACGTTGCCGTCCATGGAGAATACCCCGTCCGTAACCACGATACGGAAACGCTGTGCCTGGGCTTCCTGCAGGCATCTTTCCAGGTCGGCCATGTCGGCATTGGCGTAGCGATAGCGTTTGGCTTTGCAGAGGCGTACGCCGTCAATGATGGAAGCATGGTTCAGGGAGTCCGAGATGATGGCGTCTTCCTCGGTGAAGAGGGGTTCGAACACACCGCCATTGGCGTCGAAACAAGCGGCGTAGAGAATGGTGTCTTCAGTCTTGAAGTAGTCGGAGATGGCTGCTTCCAGTTCCTTGTGGATGTCCTGCGTTCCGCAGATGAAGCGAACGGACGACATGCCGTATCCGCGGCGTTCCATAATCTGCTGGGCGGCGGCAATTAGTCGCGGGTGGTTGGACAGTCCCAGGTAATTGTTGGCACAGAAGTTCAGTACCTCTTTGCCTTTTACACTGATGGCAGCTTGTTGTGCACTCTCAATCAGTCGCTCTTCCTTGTAGAGTCCGGCTTCTTTTATTTCAGCAAGAGTCTTGCTGAGATGGTCTTTCATTTTACCGTACATAGCATTTTATTTTTTAGGTAATACGTTGTCATTACATTTCCCACAAAGAACATCATTTTTCTTGGAATAAACAATAACAATATGGCAGAAATATGAAAAAAAAAGTGTGTATATTTGCACCATATATAATAACGAAACCTTATAAATAACTCGTATGAAGAATATTTTGGTAATTGGAGCTACCGGACAGATTGGATCGGAACTCACACTGGAGTTGCGCAAACGTTATGGCGATGACCATGTTGTGGCAGGATACATTCCGAGTGCTATGCCCAAGGGAGAATTGAAAGCATCCGGCCCTTCGGCTATTGCCGATGTGACAGACCGTCAGTCCATCGAGGTGGTGGCGCGTCAGTTCAAGATTGATACTATCTACAACCTGGCTGCCTTGCTCTCGGTAGTTGCCGAAAGCCGTCCGGCCATGGCTTGGAAAATCGGTATCGACGGGTTGTGGAATGTGCTGGAAGTGGCGCGCGAGTACAATTGTGCCGTGTTTACCCCGAGTTCCATTGGTTCGTTTGGCGAAGCCACGCCCCACGTGAAGACACCGCAGGATACTATTCAGCGTCCGCGCACCATGTATGGCGTGACAAAAGTAACGACCGAATTGCTTAGTGACTATTATTATACAAAATATGGCGTGGATACGCGTTCGGTCCGTTTTCCGGGAATCATTTCCAATGTGACTCCTCCGGGTGGCGGCACTACGGACTATGCGGTGGATATATTCTACTCCGCCGTGAAAGGAGAAAAATTCGTATGTCCGGTGAAGGCCGGTACATATATGGATATGATGTACATGCCCGATGCACTGAATGCAGCCATCTCGCTGATGGAAGCGGCACCGGCAAGGCTGAAGCACCGCAACGCCTTTAACATCACTTCTATGAGTTTTGACCCGGAACAGATTTATCAGGAAATTAAGAAGCATGTGCCTGATTTTGAGATGGCATACGAGATTGATCCGCTGAAGCAGGCCATTGCCGACAGCTGGCCCGACTCTCTGGATGACTCTTGTGCACGCGAGGAATGGGACTGGATGCCGCAGTACGACCTGGAGTCCATGACCGTAGACATGCTTGAGAAATTGAAGGCTAAATTAAACAAGTGACCGTAAGCGGTCCGCAAAGAATGAAAAAACTTTTAGCGGGATTTCTGTTGTTTGCCTTTTTGATTTCGTGTGGAAACAAAAAAGGCGAAAATGGATCCTTTTGCTACCATTACGGAAATGGTTGATTCGGCCGGTCACAAGGCCGATACGTTGCAGGAAGCAGAAGTGAAGGAAGAACCGAAGCCGATGGAGGCAGACGAGCTGTTTGATGATTTTATCTTCAATTATGCTTCGGATGATGCCCTGCAAAGGCAGAGGACGGTATTTCCTTTGCCCTATTATGACCGTGACACTCCGCTGAAGATAGAGGAGGGCTTTTGGAAGCACGATTATCTGTTTACCAAGCAGAACTATTATACCTTGCTTTTTGATAAGGAGGAGGATATGGACATGGTGGGCGATACTACGCTGACATCGGTACAGGTGGAGTGGATTTTCTTGAAAACACGTATGATGAAGCGTTATTATTTTGAGAAGAAGCGGGGAATGTGGATGCTTGAGGCCATCAACCTGCGCGAGATGGAGAAAGGTGAAAATGAGAACTTCGTGGAATTCTATACTCGTTTTGTGACGGACAGTATCTATCAGAGCAAGCACATCAGCCATCCGCTACAATTCATCACCATAGACCCTGATGACGAGTTCTCTATCCTGGAAACCACTTTGGATGTGGACCAGTGGTATGCCTTCCGTCCGGTAATGCCTGCCGACAGACTGTCTAATATCAATTACGGACAGAAGAATGAGGACTTGTCGGATACCAAAATACTGAAGGTAAATGGCATAGGCAACGGATACTCCAATATCTTCTATTTCCGAAAACGCAGTAAGGGATGGGAGCTGTACAAATATGAAGACACGAGCATTTAAAATATAGGAGGAAAAGTTTGAGGAAGATACCCAATACATTTGGAATTGACGTTACTGCTGCAAGATTTCTGGAATACAGTTCGGAGGATGAACTGCGGGAGCTGATTGCGGCAGGACAGGTCGTTGCGCCCTGGCTGCATATCGGTGGAGGAAGCAACCTGCTCTTTATCAAGGACTATGAAGGCACGGTGCTGCATTCGCGCATCGGTGGTCTGGAAGTGACGTCAGAGGATGAGGAGCATGTGTCGGTGCGTGTGGGCGCCGGTGTGGTATGGGACGATTTTGTGGCCTGCTGTGTGGAACGGCACTGGTATGGTGCCGAGAACCTTTCGCTGATACCGGGTGAGGTGGGGGCGAGCGCAGTACAGAATATCGGTGCCTATGGTGTGGAAGTAAAGGACCTGATAACATCCGTGGAAACCATAAACATGGCAGGGGAGAAGCGTATCTACGGGGTGGATGAATGCGGCTACTCCTACAGAAAGAGCTTGTTTAAACAACCGGAGATGAAGACCGTGTTTGTGACTTACGTGAACTTCTGCCTGGGTAAACGGGAACATTATACATTGGATTACGGTACTATCCGGCAGGAGCTGGAGAAATATCCGGTGCTGAATCTGGAAACTTTGCGCCGCGTGATTATAGACATCCGTCAAAGCAAGTTGCCCGACCCGAAGGTGCTGGGCAATGCGGGTAGTTTTTTTATGAACCCCATCGTGCCGCGTCGGCAGTTCGAGTCTTTGCAACGGGAATATCCGGACATGCCCCACTATGATGTGGATGCCGACCGGGTAAAGATACCGGCTGCTGGATGATAGACCGGTGTGGCTGGAAAGGTAAAGCGCTGGGATCCGCTGCGGTGCACGACCGGCAGGCGTTGGTATTGGTGAACTTGGGTGGTGCCACGGGAGCGGATATTGTCGCTCTTTCGGATGCCGTGCGGGCTTCTGTCCGCGAGAAATTCGGCATTGACATTCACCCGGAAGTTTGTTTGATAAAATAGCAAGAGGATGTGTCAAAAAAACATATAGACGCTTTTATTATGTCATATATTAGGCGCGGATTCAGAGAGTTTTGACATATTCCCATCACTATATACTTGAATTTCAGAAATTTATTTGATTTAGCCAATGGGAAAACTCAGAATATTAGGAAGCGGAACTTCGACCGGTGTGCCTGAGATAGGCTGTACTTGTCCGGTCTGCACTTCCACTGACCCGCGGGACAACCGTTTGCGTGCATCATCCCTGCTGCATACGGATGATGCGGTGATATTGATAGATTGTGGTCCTGACTTCAGGGAACAGATGCTGCGCGCCTCTTCTTTTGAGAAGATAGACGGCGTATTGGTGACACACGAACACTATGACCATGTGGGCGGTCTGGATGATTTGCGCCCGTTCGGTCGTTTTGCCGATATCCCTATCTATTCCGATGCCTACACTGCTGCCCATCTGCGGGCAAGGATGCCTTACTGTTTTGTCGATAAAGTATATCCGGGAGTTCCGCGTATTTATCTGCAGGAAGTGGAGGCGGGGCTGGCGTTCCACATCAACCGGACGGAGGTGCTGCCTTTACGGGTGATGCACGGCAGGCTTCCCATACTGGGTTACCGTATTGGCGGTCGACTGGGATATATCACGGATATGCACACGATGCCTGAGGAATCTTATGAACAATTGAAGGGCTTGGACGTTTTGGTAATGAATGCTTTACGACCAAAGCCGCATCCTACGCATCAGAGTATTTCGGAGGCGTTGGAGGCTGCCGGACGTATTGGTGCCAAAGAGACCTATTTTATCCATATGAGCCATCATGCGGGGCTTCATGCCGACATCGAAAAGCAGCTGCCACCCCATGTACACTTTGCCTACGATGGACTTGAAATAGATTTCTAAACTTTTTGAAACATTTGTTTTGTTTTATTAGTAGAAAGTGTTATTTTTGCCAAAAGTTGATGAATAAATGCCATGAAACTCCGACTCCTCATACAGATAGCTGTCGTTGTGTCCATAGTGCTGCTATGTACCGGTTTTGGCGTGTATTCCTTCCTGCGGTTGAATTCGGTGGAGAACCGGCAGGATTTCAATCTTTATACTTTGGTGCCGCAAGATGCCACAGCCATACTCGAAACTGACCGTATGGCAGACCTCGTGGAAGATATCAATGAACTGAATTGCAGCAAAGACAATCATTTTCTATACGTATCGGAACTTTTTGTTTACCTGAAGAAGTATTTGTATACTTTGGTGGAGGATACTCCACATGGACTGAGCAAACAGATGAACAAGATGCTGATTAGCTTTCACGAGCCGGATACACCGATGAACCAAGTATTGTATTGCAGTTTGGGTTCGGGTGATTATGAGCTGGTGGAGTCTTTTGTGGAGAAGTACTGCTCCAGTTCGTTTCCTTCCAAGTATTTCGATTACAAGGGAGAGGAGATACGTATCTATCCCATGGCAGACGGTCGTTTCCTGGCAGCTACTTCACTCCCGATTTTCTGGTTGTAAGTTTCCAGAAGCGTTTGATAGAACATGTGATTGATGCGCGGCGCAGCAAAAAGTCCCTGATGAATCTCCCTTCTTTCCGCACTATGCACGCGGGCAAGCAGAGTAACGTGGCTGCCACGGTCTATGTGCGTATGAAAGGAGTGGATATGGGGAAGCCTACGGACGGTATCCGTTCGCAGACGCAGCTGGGCAGTTGGGCGGAATTTGACATGAAGTTCAATGAAGATGCCATTTATTGCTCCGGCATCAGCCACGGGTCGGATTCCACACAGACGTTTATCAATGCCTTGCGGGTGCAGCAGCCGGTAGAGGATGGATTTTCCGGGGCTCTGCTTCCGTCTTCCACTTTCTTTTACGATCGCTGGGCAATGTCTGACAGAAATACCTGGTTTGGCTTTACTGCCAGCCAGGAGTATGCCAAGGCCACCTATTCAGACTATATCAAACAGCGCGATGAGGAGTGGATTGCTTACTTGAATGAGCATGCGGGCGAGAGCGTAATGTCTTGCTTGTTCCAGTCTAAAGACACGTTGGACAAGCTGCCTTGCGCCGTGATGTGTATTCCTCTCAAGGATGAGCTGGCAGCGGAACGCCGCTTGCAGTCTCTGCTTTACAGTACCCCCAAGGAAGAGGATGCTCCGCTTATGCCGAAGGTGGTTTCAAATAATTCGTTGTATCCCAAAGCAAGGAAGTTCCCTAAATATGTGTTGCCCCGTAACACGCTGCTCACCCAGCTGACGGGTATCACGGAGTCTGCCCTTTATACCTTTGCCTGCTTCTATCGGGGTACTCTGTTGTTGGCTCCCGATGCACTGAGCCTTTCGGCCTATATTGAGGCGGTGGAGAGTGGAGATGTGTTAGACGGAACACCGGTGTACGAAGAGGGTATAGGCAGTCTTTCACCCATATATAATTTTGTGATGATGGTGGATATGGAGATGATGCTGAGCCAGCCGGAAACGTATGTGCGTCTGATACCGAACTTCTTCTTCCGCCAATCCAGCTTCTTCCGTCACTTCATGCTTGCAGTACAGTTCACTTGTACGGAAGGGGTGGTTTATCCGAATATCGTATTGCTTTATAAAGGGTGATTAATCGGTCATTCTGTAGAGTGCTGAGGGGAAATAAGCACGAGGAAAGTCAAAATACACACTCACCACAGATTGTACAGATTAACACAGCTAAAAATTCTTGATTATCAAAATTCTAGAATAAACTGTGTTAATCTGTGCAATCTGTGGTGAGTATAACATATTCTTAGAACGGCAGGTCATCCTTTGCATCCCCTGCGAGGAATTCCGGTGCGGCAGTGGGAGCCGGTGGAGGAACGGGAGCGCCCGGAGCGGGTGCGGCAGTGCTTACGCGCTCTACCTTCCATGCGCGAATACTGTTGAACCAACGGTCTTGCCATTGGCGTGCGTCTACATCAAAAGATACTGTCAACTCTTCGCCCATCTGAATATTAAACTGTTCGATTTTGTCCGCTCCAAATACGTCAAAACACATTTTGCGCGGATATTGGCCATGGTCTTCAATCACATATTCTTGTGATTTCCATTCGTTACCTGACTTGGAAACTCCGCCTCTGGGCTGGAGTATAGCGATGATTTTTCCTGTAAATTCCATTGTTTTCTTTTTAAATGATGCGGCGAAGTTACGATTTTTTAGGAATATGAGACGAATATTCGGCTGTTTTTTCTTGCTATTTCTTTGTCGTAGGGAATTCTTTTTTTAACTTTGTCCGTCAGTTTGAAAAAGATAAAAACGGTTTCAAGAAACTGTCTTGATTTTATTTCAGCTTTCTTCTGAGAGTTGTTTTTGAGGATTTTTATCTGTTTTACTGAGGAGCATAGCGGGCTATGTGACGAAGAAAAACAGATAAAAAGACCGAAAACAGACTCAGAAGATGCTGAGGAAACTTGAAAAAAGAAAATCAAAACAGTTTCTAAGACGTTAGCAAAATAAAAAACTTAAATATACAGAAGATATGAAATTTATCGTTTCGAGTACTGCGCTCTCCAGTCATTTGCAGGCTATCAGCCGTGTGATTAATTCGAAGAATGCGTTGCCTATTTTGGATTGTTTCCTCTTTGAACTGCAAGACGGAACCTTGTCTGCAACTGTTTCCGACAGTGAAACGACGATGGTCACTACAGTCGAAGTGAATGAAAGTGATACGGACGGTCGTTTTGCCGTCACAGCCAAAACCCTTTTGGACGCTTTGAAGGAAATTCCCGAACAACCGTTGGCTTTTGAAATCAATACGGATTCCCTTGAAATCACGGTACAGTATCAGAACGGTAAATACAGCCTGATGGGACAGAATGCGGACGAGTTTCCGCAGTCCGCCATGCTGGGCGACAATGCTGTACGTGTGGAAATGGATGCGCAAGTGTTGCTGGGTGGCATCAACCGTGCCGTGTTTGCCACGGCTGATGACGAGCTTCGTCCCGTGATGAACGGTATCTATTTTGATATCACAACGGAGGACATCACGATGGTGGCATCAGACGGTCATAAGCTGGTGCGTTGCAAGACACTGGCCGCCAAAGGTAACGAACGTGCCGCCTTTATCCTGCCCAAGAAGCCGGCTTCGCTGATGAAGAACCTGCTGCCGAAAGAGCAAGGCATGGTGACTATCGAGTTCGACGAACGCAACGCTGTGTTCACACTGGAAAGCTACCGCATGGTGTGCCGTCTTATCGAAGGACGCTATCCCAACTACAATTCTGTGATTCCGCAGAACAACCCTTATAAAGTGACGGTAGACCGTCTGCAACTGCTCGGTGCTTTGCGCCGCGTGTCTATCTTCTCTTCACAGGCAAGCAGCCTTATCAAGCTCCGTATGCAGGAGAATCTGATTGTCATCTCAGCACAGGACATCGACTTCTCTACGTCGGCCGAAGAAACACTGGTTTGCCAGTATGCGGGCAATCCGATGAGCATCGGTTTCAAGTCCACTTTCCTGATTGACATTCTGAATAATATTTCTGCCGATGAAATCGTTATCGAACTGGCAGATCCTTCACGCGCAGGTGTCATCATTCCGGTAGAGCAGGAAGAGAACGAAGACTTGCTGATGCTGCTGATGCCGATGATGCTGAATGACTGATGAATATTAGCAATCGGGTTATGAGCTACGAGCTACAAGTGGCTGCGCAATTATGCCGCACGGTACTTGTAGCTCGTGGCTTGTAAGTCAAACTTATAATTTATAGCTCATAGCCAGGGCTTATAAAACGAAAAAACAATGAAATTGAATCTGAAAAATCCGATAGTCTTTTTTGATTTGGAGACTACGGGTACCAATATCAACTCAGACCGAATTGTCGAAATCTGTTACCTCAAGGTATATCCCAACGGGAATGAGGAGTCCAAAACCATGCGTATCAATCCCGAAATGCCCATTCCTGCCGAAGCATCTGCCGTTCATGCATCTACGATGCCGATATAGCAGACTGCCCCACATTCAAGGAAGTGGCGCGCAATATTGCCAATGACATTGAAGGATGCGACTTGGCAGGCTTCAACTCCAACCGTTTTGATATCCCCGTCCTGGCGGAAGAGTTCCTTCGTGCCGGTGTGGACATTGACATGAGCCGCCGCAAGTTTGTGGACGTGCAGGTCATCTTCCACAAGATGGAGCAACGCACGCTGTCTGCCGCCTATAAATTCTATTGTGGCAAGAATCTGGAAGACGCCCATACGGCAGAGGCTGATACACGTGCCACTTACGAGGTGCTGATGTCGCAGTTGGACCGCTATCCGGAGTTGCAGAATGACGTGGCTTTCCTTGCCGACTATTCCAGCTTCAATAAGAATGTGGACTTTGCCGGCCGTATGGTCTACGACGACAAAGGTGTGGAAGTATTCAATTTTGGCAAGTACAAAGGCATGTCGGTATCCGATGTCTTGAAGCGCGACCCCGGCTATTACAGCTGGATTCTGAACAGTGATTTTACCCTGAATACCAAAGCCACGCTGACCAAGATACGTCTGCGTGAAATGACTCAGAAATAAATGGCAAATATACTGAAAGGGAAGAAAATAGTATTGGGCATTACGGGCAGCATTGCCGCCTATAAAGCCTGCTATATTATTCGCGGACTGATTAAGCGTGGTGCAGAGGTGCAGGTGGTCATTACGCCTGCCGGAAAGGAATTTATTACCCCTATCACGCTCTCTGCCCTGACCAGCAAACCGGTTATCAGTGAGTTCTTTGCTCAACGCGATGGCACTTGGAACAGCCATGTGGACCTCGGTCTGTGGGCAGATGCCATGTTGATAGCCCCGGCTACGGCTTCCACCATCGGCAAGATGGCGCATGGCGTGGCAGACAATATGCTGATTACCACCTACCTCTCTGCCAAAGCTCCGGTGTTTGTGGCGCCTGCCATGGACCTGGACATGTACGCCCATCTTTCCACCCAAAAGAATCTGGATACACTCCGCTCTTATGGAAACCACATCATAGAACCTGCTACGGGAGAACTCGCCAGCCATCTGGTGGGAAAAGGCCGTATGGAGGAGCCGGAGAATATCATCCGCCACCTGGAAATGTACTTTGCTGCCAAAGAGGGCGACCTGGTGGGCAAGACAGTGATGATAACCGCAGGACCTACTTATGAGAAGATAGACCCGGTGCGCTTCATCGGCAACTATTCTTCCGGCAAGATGGGACTTGCCCTGGCAGACGAATGCGCCGCCAGAGGGGCCAAGGTGATACTGATTGCCGGTCCGGTACAGCAAGGCACTTACTTCCCGATGTACCAGTACCATGCGGTAGAGTCGGCGCAGGAGATGTTCGAGGCTGCATCCGCCGCCTTTGTCCATGCCGATGCCGCCATCTTGACGGCTGCCGTGGCAGATTACACCCCCGAACAAGTGGCGGATGAGAAAATCAAGCGCGAAAAGACCGGGGAGATGAGTTTGAACTTGAAACCTACCCGCGACATAGCTGCTTTCTTAGGCAATCTGAAGAACGATACGGAGTACCAACGGCGCCTCCTAGTAGGCTTTGCCCTTGAGACTCATAACGAGCAGATGAATGCGGAAGACAAGCTCAACCGCAAGAATCTGGACTTCATCGTGCTGAACTCCCTGAACGACAAGGGAGCCGGTTTTCGTTGCGATACCAATAAAATCAGTATCATAGACCACCAGGGAAAGACGGACTATCCCTTGAAGTCCAAAGCCGAAGTGGCTGCCGACATCGTAGACCGTCTGGTGAAAGAATTAAATAGTAAATAGTAAATCGTCAAATCGTCAATATCCTTATGTTGCGTTCGCTTTACATACAGAATTATGCGCTTATTGAAAAGCTCGATATCAGCTTCAGCAGCGGTTTCTCGGTGATAACGGGTGAGACCGGTGCTGGAAAATCCATTATTCTGGGTGCCATCGGTCTGCTGCTGGGACAGCGTGCCGACGTGAAAGCCATTCGTGTAGGAGCTTCGAAGTGCATTATCGAGGCCCGTTTTGATATTTCCGCTTACGGCATGCAGCCCTTCTTTGAGGAGAATGAGCTGGAGTACGAGGAAGAATGCATCCTGCGCCGCGAGGTGTCCGCTTCGGGCAAGAGCCGGGCATTCATCAATGACACGCCTGCTTCATTGGCTCAGATGAAGGAGTTGGGAGAACAGCTGATTGACGTGCATTCCCAGCATCAGAACCTATTGCTGAACAAGGAAGGATTTCAGTTGAATGTATTGGACATCTTGTCGCATAACGAAGAGGCCTTGTCTGCTTACCAGCATATCTTCGGAGCATGGAAGCAGGCACAGCAGGATTTGGAGGCCCTTGTTGCCCGTGCCAATCAGGATAAGTCGGACGAAGACTATATCCGTTTTCAACTGGAACAGTTGGAAGAGGCACACTTGTCTGCCGGTGAGCAGGAGGAGCTGGAGCAAGAGGCGGATACGCTGAGCCATGCGGAAGAGATAAAGGCCGGACTCTATCGGGTGGGGCAGACGCTCTATTCGGACGAAGGAGGCTTGTTGTCCGGGCTGAAGGAATGCCTGAACACGATGCTCGGTCTGCAGAGGGTTTATCCGGTTGCCGGAGAACTTGCCGAACGCATGGAAAGCACTTATATCGAGCTGAAGGATATTTCGCAGGAAGTGTCTGGTAAGGAGGATGAAATAGAGTTCAACCCCGAACGTCTGGATGAAGTGAACGAACGTCTGAACCTGATTTATACGCTCCAACAGAAGCACCGCGTTTCCACTGTCGGCGAACTTCTGGCGCTGACGGATGAATACGCCGCCAAACTCTCCGCCATCACTTCGTCCGACGAGCACATCGAGGAACTGAAAGCGCGTTGCGATGCTTTATATAATAAGGTGAAAAAGCAGGCTGCCGTCCTCACCAAGGCGCGTACTGCCGCTGCCCGTGAAGTGGAGAAGCAGATGGCTGCGCGGCTGATTCCGTTGGGTATGCCCAATGTCCGTTTCCAGGTAGAGATAGGTATCCGCAAAGAGCCGGGCATACACGGGGCGGATACTGTGAACTTCTTGTTTTCCGCGAATAAGAACGGGGCATTGCAAAGCGTCTCCTCCGTAGCTTCGGGTGGTGAAATAGCCCGCGTCATGCTCTCCATCAAAGCAATGATAGCCGGTGCCGTCAAGCTCCCCACCATTGTATTCGACGAAATAGATACCGGAGTCTCCGGCGAGATAGCCGACCGCATGGCGGATATCATGCAGGAGATGGGCGAGCAGGACCGCCAGGTAATCAGCATTACCCATCTGCCCCAGATTGCTGCCCGCGGACGCGCCCATTACAAGGTCTACAAGCAGGACAACGAGACGGAAACAAACAGCCACATCCGCCGTCTGACCGACGATGAACGCGTGGAAGAAATAGCCCACATGCTGAGTGGCGCTAAACTGACCGAAGCCGCACTGAACAATGCCAGAGCATTGCTGGAAGTATCAAATAGTAAATAGTAAATCGTCAAATAGTAAATACCCATATATGGTTGATAACAGTGAAATGATTTTCGGCGTCCGTGCGTGATAGAAGCCATTCAGGCAGGAAAAGAGATAGACAAGATATTGGTAAAGAAGGACATTCAGAGTGATTTGTCAAAAGAGCTGTTCGCTGTCTTGAAAGGGACTTTGATACCGGTACAGCGCGTTCCGGTGGAACGCATCAACCGCGTGACGCGGAAGAATCACCAGGGAGTGATTGCCTTCATCTCTTCAGTCACTTACCAGAAGACGGAGGACTTGGTACCTTTCCTTTTCGAGCAGGGCAAGAATCCTCTGTTTGTGATGCTCGACGGCATCACGGATGTCCGCAATTTCGGCGCCATTGCCCGTACTTGCGAGTGTGCGGCGGTAGATGCCGTGATTATCCCTGCACGGAACAGTGTATCTGTCAACGCAGATGCCATGAAAACCTCGGCAGGAGCCTTGCACACTTTGCCCGTTTGTCGCGAACACAGCCTGAAAGAGACCCTGCAATTCCTCAAGAACAGTGGTTTCCATATCGTGGCAGCCACGGAGAAAGGTGATTACGACTATACCAAAGCCGACTATACCGGTCCGATGTGCATCATTATGGGTGCCGAAGACAAGGGGGTGTCCTATGACAACCTGGCGTTGTGTGACGAGTGGGTGAAGATTCCCATGTTGGGAACCATCGAGTCCCTCAATGTTTCCGTTGCAGCCGGCATTTTGATTTATGAAGCGGTAAAACAAAGAACCAACTAAGATATGAAAAAGAAATTGCTGTTGATGCTCACTCTCTGTTTATTGGCTCAGTGGAGTGTGGCACAAGCCCCGAAGTGGGTAGACAAAGCCAAACGTGCCGTTTTTTCGGTGGTGACCTACGACCAGAACGATAAGATACTGAATACTGGAAACGGTTTTTTTGTCACTGAAGATGGCGTTGCACTTTCTGACTACACCTTGTTCAAAGGTGCCCGGCGCGCCGTTGTGATGAGTTCGGACGGGGCACAGATGCCGGTGGAGGCCATTATGGGGGCCGATGACATGTACGATGTTGTCAAGTTCCGTGTCGGCATCCCCGGAAAGAAAGTCACGGCACTCACTGTGGCTGCTGTGGCTCCGGCTGTCGGCGCGGATGTATATCTGCTGCCTTATTCCACCCAGAAGGACCGTTCCTACACTGCCGGGAAAGTAAAGGAAGCTGATAAGATTTCCGGTAACTATTCCTATTATACGCTCGATATGCGTCTGAAGGACAAGATGGTGAGTTGTCCGCTGATGACTGTGGACGGGCAGGTCTTCGGCCTTGCGCAGAAGTCCTCCGGACAAGACACGGCTACCATCTGCTATGCCATTGATGCCAATTTCGCCATGTCGCAGAATATCTCCGCATTGTCTTATGGAGATATGTCATTGAAGGGCATCGGTATCAAGAAGGCATTGCCCGATACCGAAGAGCAGGCTTTGGTGTTCCTCTACATGGCTTCTTCCCAACTGTCTCCGGAGAAGTATATGGAGACTCTGAACGATTTCATTGCACAATATCCTGCCAGTGCCGACGGTTATCTGCGCCGTGCTTCCCAGCATCTGTTCATGTCCCGTGAAGATGCCTCCATGGATAAGGTCGCCGCAGATATGGATAAGGCTTTGGAGGTTGCCGCAAAGAAAGATGATGTGTATTACAACCGGGCCAAGATAATCTATAATTATGCATTGGGCAAGCCCGAGAAGGTTTATAAGGACTGGTCGCTCGACAAGGCTCTGGACGAGGTACGGAAAGCGATAGCCATTGACGAGCTTCCGGTTTATGTCCAGTTGGAGGGTGACATCCAGTTTGCCAAGCAGGACTATCCGTCTGCATTTACCAGCTATGATAAGGTGAACAAGACCATTCTGGCCTCTCCGGCTACCTTCTTCAGTGCTGCCAAGACCAAGGAACTGATGCAGGCGCCTGCCGAAGAGGTACTGGCTCTGATGGACAGTTGTGTGGCCCGCTTTACCCAGCCCTATACGGAGGAAGCCGCCCCTTACTTGCTGGAGCGTGCCCAAGCCCGCATGAATGCAGACCAGGCGCGTAATGCCATGCTGGATTATGATGCCTATTACAATGCCGTGAACGGTAAAGTGAACGACATGTTCTACTATTACCGTGAGCAGGCTGCCTTGAAGGCCAAGCAGTACCAGCGTGCGCTGGACGATATGGCGAAGGCCATCGAACTGAATCCGGAGGATTTGACCTACCGTGCCGAACTGGCAGTGGTGAATCTTCGCGTGGGACGTTACGAGGAGGCGTTGAATGTGCTAAAGGCTGCTCTGGAGAAAGACCCTAAATATGCCGAAGCCTACCGTCTGATGGGTATCGCCCAGCTGCAGATGAAGAAGGACAAGGAAGCTTGTGCCAGCTTTGCCAAGGCAAAGGAATTGGGTGACCCCAATGTGGATGCTTTGATTGAGAAGCATTGCAAGTAAAGGGATGGGATAGAATAAAGGCTCTGCTTTCGCAAGCAGAGCCTCTGTTTTGGGGAACTCCCCCGTGTTAAATGAGTTAAGTCTAGGTATAACAGGTTATGAGTGAAATTACGTTATTCTATCTATAAAATGCGTGGATTTCCGGAATACTGCATATACTTCGGATTTTTTTATTCGTAAAAAGAAAATAGACTCGATTATTAATAAAAACAAACTTTGACAATCATGAAGAAAGTGATTTGCAGCCAGAAGGCACCGGGCGCTATAGGCCCTTATAGCCAGGCTATCGAAGCCGGTGGAATGGTATTTGTATCAGGTCAGTTGCCTATTGACGCAGCTACCGGGGTGATGGCTGAAGGTGCGGAAGCGCAAGCCCGCCAGTCCTTGGAGAATATAAAGCATATTCTGGAAGAGGCAGGCCTGGGCATGGCAAATATTGTAAAGACCACCGTTTTCCTGGCAGACATGTCCTTGTTCGCTGATATGAACAAGGTATATGCCACCTATTTTGACGGTGCTTTCCCGGCACGTTCGGCTGTGGCAGTGAAGGCGCTGCCTAAAGACGCCTTAGTAGAGATTGAGTGCATCGCGGTTCGCTAACAAGTCGGCCACAATGAAACTGCTGCCTCCACGAAGATGAAGTCTTCCGGGAGGCTTTTTTCTTGTGCAGCCCGCACGGCGGCGGGTACGTCAGGATAGCAATGCCCTTTCAGACCTGCTGCTGCGGCAAGCTCCTGCAGTTCGCTTTCGGGCAATGCCCGCTTCACGCTGGCTTTGGTGAAGTAGTAGGTCGCTTCCCGGGGCAGTAGGGCCAGTACTCCCCGTATATCCTTGTCATTCACCATGCCTACGACGATGTGTAGCTGTCGGTAAGTCTGTTGCCTCAGTTGTTCTGTAATGTAGGTGATGCCTCCCACGTTGTGGCCGGTGTCACAAATCAGGGTGGGCGAGTCTTGCAGTTTTTGCCAGCGTCCCATCAAGCCCGTCAGTTCCACCACACGGGCAAAGCCACTGCGCACTGCTTGTCCGTCCAGCCGGTAGCCGGCTTCTTTCAGTAGCGGGAGGGCGGTGAGTACGGTCCGGGCATTTTTCTGCTGGTAGAGCCCTTTCAATTCGTATTCTATTCCGGGATAGTCTTCACGGTCGTTCTCTTCGGCAAAGTAGATGGGAGCACCCGTCGCCTGCGCTTTTTCCAGAAACACCGCTTTCGTTTCGGGAGTGCTCTCGCCGATTACAACGGGGATACCGCTTTTGATGATTCCTGCCTTCTCTCCCGCGATTTTGGCCAGGGTGTCCCCCAGGAATTGGGTATGGTCAAAACTGATGTTGGTAATGATGCATACATCCGGACGGATGATATTGGTGCAGTCCAGGCGTCCGCCGAGTCCCACTTCGATTACGGCTACATCCACCTTTTCATCCGCAAAGTAGCGGAAGGCCATGGCAGTGGTCAGCTCAAAAAAGGAGGGGTGGAGGGGTTCGAAGAATCCACGTTCCTGCTCTACAAAGCGGATGACGTATTCCTCGGGTATAGGCTGTCCGTTAATCCGGATGCGCTCCCGGAAATCCACCAGGTGGGGCGAGGTGTAGAGTCCGACCCTATATCCCGCTTTTTGCAGTATGGCGGCAAGCGTATGCGAGCAGGAACCCTTTCCGTTGGTACCGGCCACATGAATGCTGCGGAAACTGCGGTGGGGATGTCCGAAGTGTTCGTCCAGGGTCAGAGTATTTTCCAACCCTTCCTTGTATGCTGAGCCGCCCACCTGCTGAAACATGGGCGTACTGTTATATAAGTAAGTTAAAGTGTCCTGATAATCCATCTTTTATAATATTTAACGGAGAAGCAATCCTTTCTCCCTATTAATTTGTTATCTTTAAAAGCAACAAAGATAATGCAAACCGGAAGCAATCAAACTTGCTTGAAATTGCTTGTAGTGTAGCTTATCTTAAGCTTATGCAAAGGTATTAACAATTTAAATCTAACGTGTATGGGAGCTAAGAAAAATTTTGTGATTGATACGAATGTGATTCTTCACGATTATAACTGTCTGAAGAATTTTCAGGAGAATGACATTTATCTTCCCATCGTAGTCCTTGAAGAACTGGATAAATTCAAGAAAGGCAATGAGCAGATTAATTTCAATGCCCGTGAGTTCGTCCGTGAACTTGATTTGATTACCGATGACAATCTGTTCACCAAAGGGGCGCCATTGGGCGAGGGCTTGGGTCGTCTGTTTGTGGTGGCAGGCATGGTGGACTCTCCCCGGGTACGTGATTCCTTCCCCGAACGCATCCCCGACCATCAGATTCTGTCGGTAGTGGACTGGCTTTCCACCCAAAAGCCCAAAATGAAAACCATCCTTGTCACGAAAGACGTGAATCTGCGTATGAAGGCGCGTTCCATCGGCCTGCTGTGCGAGGACTACATCAATGATAAGGTAATCAATGTGGACATATTCGAAAAGTCGAATGAAGTGTTCGAGGGCATTGACCCTGCGCTGATAGACCGCATTTATTCCTCCAAAGAAGGGCTGGACATCAACGAGTTCGACTTTAAGGACATCATTCGTCCCAACGAATGCTTTGTGCTGAAGAGTGACCGCAGCAGTGTGCTTGCACGTTATAATCCCTTTACCCATTCGATTTGCCGGGTCAACAAGACAAAGAACTATGGTATTGAACCTCGCAATGCCGAGCAGAGCTTTGCTTTTGAAGTGCTGAACGACCCGAACATCAAGCTGGTTGCCTTGACCGGTAAGGCGGGAACCGGCAAGACTTTGTTGGCACTGGCTGCCGCATTGGGAAAACTTACCGACTACAAGCAGATTCTTCTGGCACGTCCCATCGTGGCTCTGTCCAATAAAGACCTTGGATTCCTTCCCGGTGATGCCAATGAGAAAGTGGCTCCTTACATGCAGCCTTTGTTCGATAATTTGAATGTAATCAAGCATCAGTTCGCTGCCAATTCCTCTGAAGTGAAACGCTTGGAGGATATGCAAAAAAGTGAACAACTGGTCATCGAGGCGCTGGCCTTTATCCGCGGGCGCAGCTTGAGCGAGACCTACTGTATTATCGATGAAGCCCAGAACCTGACTCCGCATGAAATTAAGACCATCATCACCCGTGCCGGCGAAGGCACAAAAATGGTGTTTACCGGTGATATTCAGCAGATAGACCAACCCTATCTGGACAGTCAGTCCAACGGGCTTGTCTATATGATAGACCGCATGAGAGACCAAAATTTGTTTGCCCATGTCAATCTGGTGAAGGGAGAGCGCAGCCAGTTGAGCGAGTTGGCAAGTAATCTGATGTAACGGATACCGTCTATTTCGGGGTAAAACTATTTCTATTCCGCTTTCTGACTGTTAAAACGGGGGAGGCGGGATAGTCCTTTATGGACGATAAATAATTGTTATAACCTTTTTTTATCTTTTTCTTGCCTGTTTTTACCAAAATAGTGTATCTTTGCCTCGCCTAAAACAAAACTGTCAAGCGAAATGAAGCGAAATTTTTTTCATCGGTATCTTTCCGCGAAAGTGCTTCCGATATGGACTATTCTATTAATTGACGTATTTATCATCGTCATATCCAGTCTGTTGGCCTATGCTCTTCGATATGATTTCAGAAGCATTTTTTTGGAATCCTCTACCATTGACAAGACCATTTTATGGACGGTTGTTGTCAATCTGATTTTCTTCCGTGTTTTCCGTACGTATTCCAATGTGCTGCGCTTTTCTTCCTTTGTGGATATCATGCGCATTTTTGTGTCATTAACAGTGTCGTATGCACTGCTGATGATAACGAGCGTCCTGACGGAAAGCTATTTGGAGTTCAACTTGGCTCCGGTCAGCGTACTGTTCATGTCCTACATCATCAGCTTTGCCATGATGGCATGCTCCCGTGTGGTTGTCAAGACCTTCTTCGAGGCGTTGAACTTTGATGGTACCCATAGTGCTAATGTGTTTATTTATGGTGCCAAGGAAGCTGGGGTCAACATTGCCAAGGCATTGCGTGTCAATCTGCGCAACCACTATCGTCTGCGCGGATTTATTGCAGATGAGCCGGAACTGATTAATAAGGTGATGATGGGAGTCAGAGTGTTTCCCAACGATGATACGTTGATTGACAATCTGATTGACCGCGATGTGCAGACCATCATCATTTCTCCTGCCAAGATGGAGGAACTGAAGAAGTCCGACATGGCTGACCGCCTGCTGGTGCACAACATCAAACTGATGACCGCGCCTCCCTTGAGCGAGTGGAACGGTCAGGCGCTGAGCCGCACACAGCTGAAGGAAATTCAGATTGAGGACCTGCTTCAGCGCAATCCTATCGAGATAGATATTCATAAGGTTGCCTCTCATCTGGAGGGCAAGCGTGTGATGATTACGGGTGCCGCCGGCTCCATCGGCAGCGAAATCATGCGGCAGGTGGCTTCGTTCAATCCCTATAAGCTTATTTTAGTGGACCAGGCCGAGACCCCTCTGCACGACATCCGTCTGGAACTTCAGGACCGTTGGCGTGACATTGATGCCGAGACCATCATAGCCGACATCTCCAATGCCACGCGCATGGAGGATATTTTCAGGGAGTTCAAGCCCCAGTATATTTTTCATGCGGCAGCCTACAAGCATGTGCCAATGATGGAGGACAACGTTTCCGAGTCCATTCAGGTAAACGTATTCGGCACGCGTACCGTTGCCGATCTTGCCGTGAAATACGGTGCCGAGAAGTTTGTGATGATTTCTACGGACAAGGCCGTTAATCCTACAAACGTGATGGGCTGCTCCAAACGTATCTGCGAGATTTATGTGCAGTCTCTTGCGAAGAAGTTGCAGAAGGAAGGAGGCCATGCCACTCAGTTCATCACTACGCGCTTCGGCAATGTGCTGGGTTCCAACGGTTCTGTTATTCCCCGTTTCCGCGACCAGATTCAGCGTGGCGGCCCGGTGACAGTGACCCATCCTGAGATAATCCGTTACTTCATGACCATTCCCGAAGCTTGCCGCCTTGTTCTTGAGGCCGGCAGTATGGGCAACGGTGGTGAAATCTACATCTTCGACATGGGCAAGCCGGTGAAGATTGTAGACCTTGCCAAGCGTATGATCAGCCTTTCCGGACGTACGGATGTGAAGATTGAATTTACCGGTCTCCGTCATGGCGAGAAGCTCTACGAGGAACTCTTGAATGTGAAGGAGCTTACAAAACCCACCTACCATGAGAAGATTATGATTGCCACAGTGCGTGAGTATGACTATGACGAGGTGAAGGAGCGTATCCAGAAGCTGATTGATGTAAGTTACACCTATGACCAGATGAAAATTGTTGCTGCCATGAAGGATATTGTTCCGGAATTCGTGAGCAAGAATTCTTGCTTTGAGGCGCTGGATAAGAAATAAGAATGCGTTAATAATATTTAGAAGGCGCGGATTACGCGGAATTCACGGATTCAGTTAGTATATTTACCAAATCTGTGAATTCCGCGTAATCCGCGCCTTCTAAATATTGGCATCAAAGCTCCTTGTATCTCGGTTCCTTCTACTCGTGGTGTGAAGAGAAGTATTTCAAGAACTGTGTACGTTCGAAAGTATTGACTCCCTTCGGGTCGTTTACGTTCAGAATACCTTTGAACTGGCTGATGGTTTCCATACCTTTGCGGTCCATCCACAAGTTGAGGAAGCGGATGTATTCTTCAATGATGGTAGCCGAATTCTGATAAAGCACACTGCATATCTCTACGGCCGAAGCACCTGCCAATATTGCCTTGACAACGCCTTCGGGCGAGTGAATACCACCGGAAGCGGCATAGTCCAGCTTGTTTACGGCTGCCGAAGCGATGCCTATCCAGCGCAGGGCTTTGGACAAATCGGATTCATTGCTGAATACGTTGCCGGATACTTGTATCATTTTCTCAATGTTGATGTCCGGCTGGTAGAAGCGGTTGAACAGCACTACTGCGGCGGCACCGTTGGCATGCAGCTGGTCTATCAGAGCTATAGGATTGGTCAGGTTGTCACCCAGCTTCATGATAACGGGTATCTTGACCGTCTTCTTGATGTGGCTCAGAATGTCGATGTGGCGTTGCTCGAAACTGCCATAAGCATATTGTACATCCGTCTGCAGTGCAAGGATATTGATTTCCAGTGCGTCTGCACCGGCCTCTTCTATTTTGGCGGCAAATTCCACCCAGTCGGCATCTTGATAGCAGTTGATGCTGGCTATGATGGGGATGTTGCAAACCTTTTTGCTTTCCTTAATCAGGTTCAGATATTCGCCTAACTTATGTTCGCGGATATATCCTACAAGATAGTCACTGCCTTCGGGATACATATTCGGGTCTCCCAGCCAGTCAGCCTCCATCATGATTTGCTCTTCAAAGAGTGATTTTAGTACAATGGCACCTGCGCCGGCCTCAGATAGTTTCTGGTTCTTGGCGGCACTGTCTGTCAGGCCGGAGCTGCTGACGATAATGGGGTTTCTGAGTTTCAGCCCTGCAAAAGTAGTTTCTAATGTTGCCATGATAATGATTTTTTATGGTTAATAGTTTCTTTCTCCAAAAATCTTGCTTCCTACACGTATCAAGGTGCTTCCGGCTGCAATGGCCTCGTGGTAGTCGTGAGACATGCCCATGGACAGTTCCCGGAATGATTCTGCATCGGCAAACCACTTGGCTTTTACTTCATTGAAGAAGCTACTTAAAGAACAAAACTCAGTTTTGATTTGTTCGTCATTGTCCGTATTCGTGGCCATGCCCATCAATCCGCATATCCGGATATGCTTGAGCTCTCTCCATTCACCGGCGGCCAGCATTTCCCGGCATTCGTCAAAGCTGAATCCAAACTTGGTCTCTTCCCGGGCAATGTGCAGCTGCAGCAGGCAGTTGACGGTTTTTCCGGCTTTGGCAGCCTGCTTGTTCACTTCGGCCAACAGCTTGTAGGAGTCTATGCCATGAATCAGCGCTACGTAAGGAACGACATATTTTATCTTGTTTGTTTGCAGATGCCCGATGAAATGCCATTCTATGTCTTTGGGCAGACTTTCGTATTTGGCGGTCATTTCCTGTACCTTACTTTCTCCGAACACACGCTGGCCGGCACGATACGCTTCTTCTATCGCCTCGTTGGGGTGAAATTTGGAAACAGCCACCAGCCGTACCTTTGCAGGCAGTTCGCTCAGTACTTGTTTTAAATTCTCTGCAATCATTGGTTTAAATATTTATGATTTATGATTTATAATTTATGATTTATAAGCGATGTGCTATTATTGCGTATCTATAAATCATAAATTATAAATCATAAATCTGTTTACACTTCCGGTTTGTCGTTGGGCTCTGCACTGTACGGATATACATCCATGATTGCCGTTTCCGCTACAGATGCTATCTGGTAGTCGGCCATTGTGCCTTTCATGCCCTCATCCAGTTTCTTCACTGCATCACGCAGGTCGGCAGCCTGCACCAATACCTGGGTAGAGGTTTTCTTTTCCGCACCGCTTTTCTCGTCCAGTGTGATGAAAACCAGTTTACATTTAAACCAGCGGTCGGCAGCTTCCTCTTCGCTGGGGAACAATTCGCTATAGTTGGCACGTTTGATGTCCGATACGGTGAACTCTCCCGAAATGAACGGCGTCATCTCTTCGATGATGCGTGCTTCCGCTTCCGTAAAACTGAGGGCATCCACCAGGTATGGTTCGGTCACCTTCTTGTTCATTCCATTTTCCATTGTTTTCTCGTACCGGATCTTACATTCAAACCATGTATGCATTGCCATAATTTTCTGTTTTTAATTATTGATTTATTGTTAGTTAATCTGCTTTATGCGTGCCTATGCCCGCCAAAAGCATTGCAAAGATAGCCAAAAACTAAATGGATATAAAAAGTTGCCTTGCATTTTACGTGAAAATTTTATTGGAGACCGGGACGGTACGTATGGGCATAAAAAAAGGAGTACCGCTGTACTCCAACCTTTGTTAACCTTAAATCTAATACTATGAAAAACACATTGCAAAGGTACGGACTTTTTCGACATTTGCAAGAGTAACGGGGTATAAAGTGTGTATTTGTAACACTTATTATATTTTATACCTTTGTACTACATCTTTTTTAAAGCCTGAACACTGTTGCAGAAACATAAATTTGCATTTTCAAGGGAAGGGATTAGAAGGTAGTCTTAAAATCAGAGTTAAGATGAACTTGATTTTTAGGATGTAAGATACAATTGTTATTTTTCCTTCCACTCTTTCCCGCGCTTGTGCAGGTTTTTCAGCTCGAATGACAGCATGATACGGAAGAAACCTATAATCAGGAATGCAAACGAAATCATGTACACGGCGTAAAGGGCGCCTACTGCCGGTTGCCACAAGATGATGAGCGAGCAGATGACGGCAAGAATACCGAAAGCAACATACCATCCCCAGTCTCTTGTCCCGTATCTTTTGAGGTCCATGGCATAGCTACGGATGAGAAGCCGCGGAACATCAGCCAGAAAGCGATGATGAACGGAATGACTTCCATGCTGAGCATCGGATAAGCTATCAGGTAGAATCCCAGAATCATGTCGATGATGCCTCCAGCCAGATACCATCCCCAACTGGACACCCTTCTACGGTTACTTACTGCAAAAGATATTTCCAGCAGACCGCTGAACAACATGGAGATGCTAAACAGAATGCTCAATACCGCATACCCGCTGAGGGGGGAGAACATCAGGCTTATAGCCACTATTACATAAAGAATACCAAGAATGAGTGAAATCCACCAATTCTTTACTTCCTGCTGAAGTTCGTCAAAAATAGTTTTCATGTGAATTTAATTTTTTAAGTGATTATCATTAATTCGTACGTAGAATAACAGTTTATCCGGAAAAAAGTTTCGGGTGAACTTTTTCTGTATGTAATTTGTTGTGTATACATATAATTTGATAAAACTATGGCTACAACAAAATTTAAAGGACAACCGGTAAAGGTTATCGGTGAATTTATAAAGGTGGGCTCTGTTGCCCCCGATTTCGAATTGGTAAAAACAGATTTGTCTTCATTCTCTTTGAAGGGACTGACCGGGAAGAATGTTATTTTGAATATTTTCCCCAGCCTTGACACCAGTGTGTGCGCTACTTCTGTACGTAAGTTCAACAAACTGGCTGCCAGCTTGCCCGATACGGTAGTGTTGGCAATCTCCAAGGATTTGCCTTTTGCACATGCACGTTTCTGTACAACGGAAGGTATTGCGAATGTGATTCCTTTGTCTGATTTCCGTTTCTCCGATTTTGATGAAAACTACGGAGTACGTATGGCCGACGGACCGCTTGCCGGTTTGCTGGCACGTTCGGTAGTGGTTATCGGCAAGGATGGCAAGATTGCCTATACGGAATTGGTACCTGAAATTACACAAGAACCAGACTATGATAAAGCGATTGAAGCTGTAAAAAAGTAGAAAGTTTGGATTTGGGATAAACAATAAAAAGCGGTGGACAGAATTTATCATGCTGTCCACCGCTTTTTTATTATCATGCCGTTTTCTTTTTTATTTCTTCTTCATGCCTTTATAGATGAAGAATGCCACGATGAGTACGCCGATGCCGATAAATACATAACCTATCTCATGGCTGTATTCCGTTACTTTGGCAAGCAGCTGTTCTTCGTTCTCGATGCCGGGTACTGTGGACAAGTAATATCCGATGAAAGCCAGTATGGAATTCCAAAGGCCCGCACCCAGGGTGGTGTACAGCAAGAAAGTTCCCAGCTTCATGCGTGCCAGACCGGCAGGGATGGAGATCAACTGGCGTACGGCAGGTATCAGACGTCCTACAAAGGTTGATACGGCTCCATGCTTGTCAAAATATTCTTCCGCATGCTGCACTTTGGGCTCGTCAATGAGGCACATGTGCCCGAAACGGCTGTTGGCAAACTTGTAAATGATAGGCGTCCCAGCCATTTTGCCAGATAGTAGTTTATCAAAGCTCCGATATTTGCCCCTATGGTTGCAAACAATACCACCAGATATATGTTCATGTTGTCATTGTTGGCGGCTTTCCAAGCGGCAGGAGGAACTACAACTTCCGAGGGGAAGGGGATGAACGAACTTTCAATGGCCATCAATAAAGTGATGGTCCAGTAATTGAGGTGGTCGAGACACCATTGGATAAAGGCTACTGATTCCATTTGCTAGATTAGTGGATATAATTACTGTTATTGTAATGCATTGAAAATATTCTTCATTACTAAAGCCAGCTCTTCTTGATTATCTTCTTGTAGTATCTGTTGCAATTTGTCCAGTTCTTCCAGCCTGAACGGATGTTCGCACAGCTGGTTGTACTTCATGAAGTTCTCCTTGTCCTTGAGCAGCATATACAGAGAAGTCAGCCTTTCGTTGATACCTTCAAAGTCCGGTTCCATCTCTTTGACATGTTCAAAGGCCAGCTTGGCATAGCTCAGTTGCCCTATTTCCATGCTGCACATGCCTATTTCGTGCCAGGTATCCGCATAGGGGGCATATTCTAAAGCTTTGGCCCATTTCTTTACACCTTTCTCATACTCACCTTCTTCCATGTAGATGCGTCCCTCAATCAGGTACGGGTCTATCTCTTCGGGGGACAGGTCGTATGCTTTTTTACAATACTGGTGTGCTTTGCGTTTTTTTCCCATCTTGTGCAGGCATAGGGCTGCATTGGCATAAAGAGAGGGCAAGGCGAAGTCATGGCTGTCTTCGGCCGTTATGGCTTTTTCCAGATAGTCGTATCCTTCTTTCCATTCTCCTTTGGAGGCTTTGTTCAGACCGATGAAGGTGTTGATGAAACCGTGGGAGACGAGATGGAACTTTTCGGCCTGCAGGTAGTTCTCCATGGCGCTTTCTTCATTTCCCAATTGGAAGAAGGAATGTCCTTTCATCAGGTAGGCATCGGCAAACTCGTCATCGGCCACCGTGGCATAGTCGCATGCTTCGATTGCTTTGTCGAACATCTGCTGGTCAAAGTAGCAACGGGCCAGTCCAAACCAGTAAGGAGCCGAATAGGGGTTCTTGTCAATCAGCTTATTGAAAAAGAAGGTGGCTTTTTCAAACAGTCCCTGAGCATAGTAACAATCGCCGGTGACGGCAAGATAGGCTTCTTCTTCGGCATATTTTTCGAGTCCGCGCGTCAGCCATGTCAATGCTTTTTCCGGGGATCCCATGTCGATGTACATATAGGATACATCAACGATATTGGCCAGGTCATCCTTATCGTCTATACTGTCGAGTATCGCTTCCGCTTCTTCTTCTTTGCCTTCGTCCAACAGCAGGTTGGCTTTGAGCACTTTCACTTCGGAAGATTCTTCGGCAATCCGTTCCAATATATCTTTGGCTTGCTCTTTATGCTGGGTGTCGAGGAACAGGTATGCCTGCTCTACCAGCAGAGCCGTATTACCCGGATGTATTCCCAAGCCATACTCTACGACCTCGGTAGCCATGGCATATTTATGATGCACGGCATACCAGTCTGCTAGGTCGGCTAAGTCGTCTGCATCCAGATAGATGGTTTTGTTTTCTGCTTTGGCGGATTCATATTGTTCTGCCATTTCTTGCAGTTCCTTATCTCTTCCGGACAGCAGGTTTTTTTTACTCATATTCTTATTTATTGATTTTACCCCAAACGTCTTTCAGGCCTACAGTACGGTTGAATACCATTTTTTCTGGCGTGGAATCTTTGTCAACATTAAAATAACCGATACGTTGGAACTGCAGGTAGGAAAGGGGCTGCATGCCGGCAGCGTACTTCTCGATGTAGCAGCAGGGCAGCACATTCAGGGAGTCGGGGTTGATTATCTCTTTCATGGCTGTCAGTGCGTCGCAGTTCTTCGCTTCGCGGATGGCGGCAAGCTCGTCGCGCGGGTTTTCCACTTTCCACAGACGGTCGTAGAGGCGCACTTCCGCTTCGAGGCAGTGGGCACAACTCACCCAGTGGATGGTGCCTTTCACCTTGCGGTTGGCTCCGGGCAGACCGCTCTTGGTATCGGGGTCGTATTCGCAATATACTTCGGTGATTTCACCGGCGTCGTTTTTCTTGCAGCCGGTGCACTTCACGATATACGCGTTTTTCAGGCGTACCTCTTGTCCCGGTGTCATGCGGAAGTATTTCTTCGGGGCATCTTCCATGAAGTCGTCGCGCTCCATCCAGAGTTCGCGGCTGAACTCAATGAAGTGGCTGCCTTCTTCCGGATGTTCGGGGTTGTTGACGGCTTCCATTTCTTCCACTTGTCCTTCGGGATAGTTGGTGATGATGAGCTTCACGGGATTCAGTACGGCGGATACGCGGGTGGCGCGGTCGTTCAGGTCCTCGCGCACGGCGCTTTCCAGCAGGGCGAATTCATTGAGGGCGTCGTATGTGGTATAGCCAATCTTGTCGATGAACTTATGGATGGACTCCGGAGAGTAACCGCGACGGCGGAAACCGCAAATGGTCGGCATACGGGGGTCGTCCCAACCGTTCACCAGGCCTTCTTTGACCAGTGTCAGCAGGTTGCGCTTGCTCATCAGCGTATAGCTGAGGTTCAGTTTGTTGAACTCATACTGATGGGGGCGGTTATCGTCGAGGTCTTTGCCTTCCTTCACCCAGTCCACGAAGAGGTCGTAGAGCGGACGGTGGGGTACAAACTCCAGTGTGCAGAGCGAGTGGGTCACGCCTTCGAAGAAGTCGCTTTGTCCGTGGGCGAAGTCGTACATCGGATAAGCCTTCCAGGTGGTGCCCGTACGATGGTGCGGATGCTTCACTACACGGTAGATGATGGGGTCGCGGAAGTGCATGTTGGGGCTTGCCATGTCTATCTTGGCGCGGAGCACCATGGCACCTTCCTCAATTTCACCGCTGTTCATCTTCTGAAACAAATCCAGTGTCTCTTCGATGGGACGGTTGCGGTAAGGGCTTTCCACACCTGCCTGGGTAGGAGTGCCTTTCTGGGCGGCAATCTGCTCGGAAGTCTGTTCGTCAATGTATGCCTTGCCCTCTTTGATGAGGCGGATAGCGAAGTCCCACAGTTGTTGGAAATAGTCGGAAGCGTAATATTCGTTACCCCATTTGTAGCCCAGCCATTGGATGTCCTCCTTGATGGCTTCTACGTATTCCACATCTTCTTTGGTGGGATTGGTGTCATCGAAACGCAGGTTGCAGACGCCACCGTGTGCGGCGGCAATGCCGAAATCAAGGCAGATGGCCTTGGCGTGTCCGATGTGGAGGTAACCGTTCGGTTCGGGCGGGAAGCGTGTCTGTACTTTTCCCCCGTTTTTACCCTCTTTCAAATCGTTATCTACTATTTGCTCAATGAAGTTCAAACTCTTTTTTTCGCTTGTTTCTTCGCTCTTTATTTCTGCCATAATGTTACTATTTTCGTATCGTGGGGACAAAGATAGGGTAAAAAAATGAAGAATGAAGAATGAAGAATGAAGATTTATTCTTTATGTACCGGGATATATCCGCTCTCTTTGATGATTTTCTGTCCTGCGGCAGACAAGACGAAATCGAGCAGAGGGGCTATGGCCGAGGCGTTCTTCCGGTTATAATAATAGTATAGCGGGCGCACTATCGGATAAGTCTTATTGATGGCATTCTCCAGCGTGGGAGCGGCATAATGCTGTCCGTCGTATGAAACGGCGAGCGTCTTGATGCGCGGCGATACATAGGCTAGGCCCACATATCCGATGGCTCCGCGGGTTTGGCTGACGGACTGGATAATGGCTCCCGTGGCAGGCATGGAGAGGCTGCTGCTCATGTAGTTCTTGTTTTTCAGCACGCTCTCCTTGAAGAACTCGTAGGTGCCGGAGGAAGTCTCGCGGGAGTAGACTACGATTTTGCGGTCGTCTCCACCCACTTGCTGCCAGTTGGTGATTTTGCCCCGGAAGATATCTTCCAGTTGTTGGCGGGTCAGCTGTGTCACCGGGTTGGAGGGGTGGACTACTACGGCAAGGGCATCGTAGGCGATGGGTACTTCCGCCAGTTCCTCTCCCGCAGCTTTGGCCTTCATCTTTTCGCTGAACTTGATGGCGCGTGAAGCCATGGCGATGTCCGTGGTCTGGTCCAGCAGGGCTGAAATACCGACACCGGTTCCACCGCCGGTCACGGTGACACGGGCAGAGGGGTTCAGGGTCATAAAGCGTTCGGCGGTCTGTTGCGCTATGGGGAGCACGGTGTCGCTACCTTTGATGCGCTGCGCCTGCATGCCGGTGGTGGCGGCTGCCAGGGCGAGGAGTAGGAGTAATTTTCTTGTCTTCATAAAACACATGATGCAAATAGGGTAAACACATGATGCAATTGGGGCAAACGCATGATGTAAACCGGTGGTATGCATCATGTAATCTGGCTCAACGCATGATGCAAATTAAGGCAATGGATATTACAGATGTGTTACATGGGGTGCACTTTAAGCTGTTGTAACAGTTTTGTAACATGTTTGAAACATTTCTTTCAAACGTTAGTCACACTGCCTTAACATCCGGTCTGTTCCTTTGCATACAGAAATCAATAGGCAACATGAAAAAGATTTTTGAGAAGATTGTAGAAGGTATACTGGCTTGTAGCGGCTTTGTGACGAGCCTTACCATCGTACTTATCGTCGTGTTCCTCTTTTCCGAAGCGCTGGGCTTGTTCAGCAGCAAGGTGATAGAAGAAGGGTATGTATTGGCCTTGAATAAGGAGAACCGGGTGGACGAACTGACTCCGGCACAGATAAAGAATGTCTTTGATGAAGAGCTGACAAACTGGAACGAAGTGGGAGGGGAGGACCTCCCTATCCGTCTTTTCCGTTTGGAGGACATCTCGCTGTATTATACGGAAGAACAGTTGGGCGCTTCCTACGAAAATGCAGGTGCCTGCATTACGGAGCTGGTGGAGCGTACGCCTGGCATTATAGCCTTTGTACCGCAGCAGTTCATCGTCCGTCCGGACTCGGTGCATCTACTGAAAGACAACACCATTTCGGTGAAGGACGTCTTTGCCGGTGCCGAATGGTTTCCCACGGCAACACCTGCTGCGCAGTTCGGCTTTTTGCCGCTCATTACGGGGACGCTGTGGGTCAGTCTGTTTGCCATCCTTTTTGCACTGCCGTTTGGTCTGTCGGTGGCAATCTATATGTCGGAGGTTGCCAATTCCCGGGTAAGGAATCTGCTGAAACCCATCATTGAGTTGTTGAGTGGCATACCGTCGGTGGTTTACGGCTTTTTCGGCTTGATTGTCATTGTGCCGTTTTTGCAGCAGGTGTTCAACTTGCCGGTGGGCGAGAGCGGGCTGGCGGGCAGCATCGTGCTTGCCATTATGGCGTTGCCCACCATCATTACGGTGACGGAAGATGCGATGAGAAATTGCCCTCGTGCCATGCGCGAAGCCAGTCTGGCGCTGGGAGCGTCGCAATGGCAGACTATATATAAGGTGGTGATTCCTTACTCCATTTCGGGTATCACCTCCGGGGTGGTGTTGGGTATCGGTCGTGCGGTGGGCGAGACGATGGCTGTGCTGATGGTGACGGGAAACGCCGCCGTCATCCCCCATACCATCCTGGAACCGCTGCGCACCATTCCGGCAACGATTGCCGCCGAACTGGGTGAGGCGCCTGCCGGCGGACCTCACTACGAAGCATTGTTCCTGCTGGGGGTCGTGCTGTTCTTCATCAGTTTATTGATAAACTTCACGGTGGAAGCAGTTTCGCCAAGACGAAAATAAAAGAAGATAGATATGGTCAATAGAAAGCATCTTTCGCAAAACGTGGCATTCGGCTTGTTCCGTCTGTTGAGTCTGAGTGTGGTGGTGATTCTTTTTGCAATCCTCGGTTTCATTATATATAAAGGTATAGGAGTCATCGATTGGGAGTTCCTCACTACGGCTCCTGCCAACGGTATGACTGCCGGTGGAATCCTTCCTGCCATTGTAGGTACGTTCTGCTTGATGGCGGGCAGTGCCTTGTTTGCTTTTCCGGTAGGAGTGATGAGCGGCATTTATATGAATGAGTATGTGCCGAAAGGCTGGGTAGTACGCTTCATACGGATGATGACGAATAATCTGAGCGGCATCCCTTCCATCGTGTTCGGTCTGTTCGGCATGGCGCTGTTCGTCAATTATATGGATTTTGGCGACAGCATCCTGGCAGGTTCGTTGACACTGGGCCTGCTGAGTCTGCCTTTGGTTATCCGCACCACGGAAGAAGCGCTGAAAGCCATCCCCGACAGCATGCGCGAGGGAAGCCGCGCGTTGGGAGCCACCAAGCTTCAGACCATCTGGCATGTCATTCTGCCGATGGGGATGCCCAATATCATCACCGGACTGATTCTGGCGCTGGGGCGTGTTTCGGGCGAGACGGCACCCATCCTTTTCACCTGTGCCGCCTACTTCCTGCCACAACTGCCTGCAAGTATCTTCGACCAGTGTATGGCGCTTCCTTATCACCTCTACGTCATCTCTACCAGCGGCACCGATATGGAGGCGCAACTTCCCATCGCCTACGGCACGGCACTGGTGCTGATACTCATTATCCTCCTGGTGAACCTGCTGGCAAACGCCCTGCGGAAATACTTTGAGAAGAAGATTAAGACGAATTGAAAACATATACAATAGGTATGAAGAACAAGATAGAAACCCGTGACGTGAACTTCTGGTATGGCGATTTCCATGCCCTGAAAGGCATCAGCATGGACATTGAGGAGAAGTCTGTGATAGCCTTCATCGGCCCCTCGGGCTGTGGAAAGTCTACCTTCCTGCGCCTGCTGAACCGCATGAACGATTTGGTTCCCGATACCCGTCTGACCGGCGAGATACGCATTGACGGACAAGATATCTATGGAAAAGGAGTGCAAGTGGACGAACTCCGCAAGAACGTGGGCATGGTGTTCCAGCGTCCCAATCCTTTCCCCAAGAGTATCTTCGAGAACGTTGCCTACGGACTCCGCGTGAACGGTGTGACCGACAATACCTTTATCCGTCAGCGGGTGGAAGAAACCCTAAAAGGAGCCGCCCTTTGGAATGAGGTGAAGGACAAGCTGAATGTTTCTGCCTACGCCCTCTCCGGCGGGCAACAGCAACGCCTCTGCATAGCCCGTGCCATGGCGGTGTCTCCTTCGGTCTTGCTGATGGACGAGCCGGCATCTGCCCTCGACCCCATTTCCACTGCCAAAGTGGAAGAGCTTATCCATGAGCTGAAGAAGCAGTACACCATTGTCATCGTCACCCACAACATGCAGCAGGCTGCGCGTGTCAGTGATAATACGGCCTTCTTCTACATGGGAGAGATGGTGGAGTTTGGAGATACCCGGAAGATATTTACGAACCCCGATAAGGTGGAGACACAGAACTATATCACGGGACGTTTCGGGTAACGGATTGTTCCTTGTGGAGAAACGGGCTGTTTTCCCTCGTGTAACAAAGTGTTTCCCCTGGTGTAACAAAGTGTTTTCCCTCGTGTAACAAACTGTTTCGTGCCTTGAAACGAACTGTTCTATATAAGAAAAGTCAAGTTGTATAAAAGTAATCTTAAAATAGAAACATTATGGTGAAGTTTATCGAATCTGAACTCGTCTTGCTGAAAAAGGAAATAGACGAAATGTGGACCCTGGTATATAATCAGCTCGACCGTGCAGGCGATGCCGTGCTCACGCTGGACCGGGAACTGGCCCAGCAGGTATTGGTGCGCGAACGTCGTGTCAATGCTTTCGAACTGAAAATAGACAGCGACGTGGAGGACATCATTGCCCTTTACAACCCCGTTGCCATCGACCTGCGCTTTGTGCTTGCCATGCTCAAAATCAATACGAACCTGGAGCGTCTGGGCGACTTTGCAGAAGGCATTGCCCGCTTTGCCCTCAACTGCCATGAACCTGCTTTGGATACCGAGCTGGTCAAGCAACTCCGTCTCGAAGAGATGATAGTCCAGGTGCTCTCCATGCTCGAGCTTGCCAAGCAGGCACTTCAGGAGGAGAGTCAGGAATTGGCTACCGCCGTGTTTGCCAAGGACAATATGCTGGACGAAATCAATGCGGAGGCCACTGCCATCCTTGCCGACTACATCAGCCGGCATCCGGAGAGTGCACTCTCTTGTCTGAATCTGGTGAGCGTGTTCCGCAAGTTGGAGCGCTCCGGCGACCACATCACGAATATTGCCGAAGAAATAGTGTTCTTTATCGACGCAAAAGTGTTAAAACATAGCGGGCGGATAGACGAACACTACTTAAATGATAAGAAATAAACAAAATTTTAGGATAATTTCAGTGTTTCATGGAAAATAGCCTTATATTTGTCCATTGAAAACGATTGCAGGTGTAGAAAAATGCTTTGAAATGATAATAAACTTAAATGATTTTTTGAAAAGATGTTATAAGACATGTTTTTTAATTTGGTTAGTATCACGAAAAGCGCCTATATTTGCATCGTTATCCTGAAAACAATCTTTTTACCTTAAAAAAAAACTAATACCTATTGAAAACTGAAAAAGGAGGCTTTGTGAAAAGCTTCCTTTTTTTGTGCCTATACGAGGGGCTTTTTGTATCTTTGCGCATATTAATAATAAATCGTATATAATCTAAAAGTATAGAGAACCATGTTTTCCGGAATAGTAGAAGAATGTGCCACACTGGTGGCGATGGTCAAAGACCAGGAGAATGTACATTTTACTTTTAAGTGTTCATTCGTCAGTGAATTAAAAATAGACCAGAGTGTGTCTCACAACGGTGTTTGCCTGACGGTAGTCAGCCTGACGGATGATACCTATACCGTGACGGCCATGAAGGAAACACTGGACCGTTCCAATCTTGGCTTGTTGCAGGTGGGGGATGAAGTGAATGTGGAGCGCAGCATGATGATGAACGGTCGCCTGGATGGCCATATCGTTCAAGGGCATGTGGACCAGACTGCCACTTGCATCGATATAAAGGATGCGGAAGGAAGCTATTACTTTACTTTCCGGTATGCTTTTGACAAGGAGATGGCAAAGCGCGGCTACATCACGGTAGACAAAGGCTCGGTAACGGTGAACGGTGTCAGCCTGACCGTGTGCAATCCCACCGACGATACTTTCCAGGTGGCCATTATTCCTTACACCTTCGAGCATACCAATTTCCATGCTTTCAAAGTGGGCAGTGTGGTGAATCTGGAGTTCGACATCATCGGCAAGTACATCAGCCGCATGATACAATATAAATAAGGTAACGGCACTATGGACGATTTCCTGCAATTAGTGGCATCCCGTCAGAGTGACCGTGCCTATGATATGACTCGTGCCGTGGAGCCTGAGAAGCTGGAATGGATATTGGCTGCGGCTTGTCTGGCTCCGTCCGCCTGCAATGCACAACCGTGGAAGTTCGTGGTAGTTACGGAGCCGGAACTGTCTGCCAAGGTGGGCAAGGCCGCTGCCGGACTGGGGATGAACAAGTTTGCCAAGGATGCTCCCGTTCATATTCTGGTGGTGGAGGAGTCCATGAATGTCACTTCCTTCCTGGGTGCAAAAATCAAGGGTAAGTATTTTCCGTTGATTGATATTGGTATCGCTGCCGCACATATCACGTTGGCGGCAGAAAGTGAAGGGCTGGGTTCCTGCATCTTGGGCTGGTTTGACGAAAAGGAGATAAAGAAGCTTGTCGGAATCCCGGCGGGGAAGCGGCTTCTGCTCGACATTACGATTGGCTATCCGGTGAAGGAAAAACGGAAAAAATCGCGGAAGCCGAAAGAAAAGACGGTATCTTATAATAAGTATTGACTGATTAATATCGGTGATTGAGGGTCAAAAAGAATGCAGATACGGAGTTTTCGGAAAGACTTCCGCGTGCTTACAAATCCTTCAGCAGCACCTTGCTTGCATTCTTGTAGTATTCTTCCCGTGCCTTCAGCAATGCTCCCCATTGGCTGTTGAATTCATTTTCCTTATCAATTTTGAAATCTTCTGAGCCGTGTGTGTCCAGCTTGTCCAGCAGGAGGGCCACATTCATCTTGTTGATATCCATGGAAGGCTGGTAAGCGATGTCTTCACTCTTTTCATCGGTCACCACTTCATGCAGGAGGTTGATTTCCTGCAATTCATAAAGGGTTTCGTGTGTCAGCCGGATGGGAATCTGGCACTCTTCGGATATCTCTTCGGCCGTATAGGGCTGGGCGTCTTGTTCAAAGCGCTTGGCTATGAGAGACATTATCAGGATGGAGATAAAGTCGCGGTAGCGCCGGCTGATGTTGCGCGCATCCTTGTCGAAGCTGAAGTTCCGGATATTCTGTCCGGCGTAGGTCAGTTCGGCGCCGAATAGGCAGATGGTCCAGGATACCTGCAGCCATAGCAGAAACATCGGGAGGGCGGCGAAACTACCATAGATGGCATTGTAACGGGAAACCCACAACTGGCTGCTGATGTAGAGGAACTGGAATGCCTGGTGTGCCGTACCTGCCAGAATACCGGATATGAGTGCGTGTTTCAGCTTGACCTTTGTATTCGGCATAAAGACGTACAGTGCTGTAAACATGAACCAGGTCAGCACGAAGGGGATGAGGCGCACCATAAACTTGCCGACGGGAGCCAGCAGGGTAAAGTCTTCGAGGTTCTTCACCATCGTACTCATGAAGATGGAAAGACCGCCGGACACCACCAGCAGAATGGGCATCAGCAGGAGCATGGAGAAGTAATCCGTTATTTTGCGGTACATGCTGCGCGCCTTTTTCACCTGCCAGATGCGGTTGAAGGTGATTTCCATATTGTTGATTAGGTTCAGGACTGTCCATAGCAACATAATCAGACCCACTCCGATGAATATTCCACTCTTGGTCTGAGACAAATACGAATTCACGAATTGCAGGATGACTTCCGTGGTTTCCGTAGGACCGCCGAAACCGTTGACAATCTGGCTTTCCATCAGATTGTCGAATCCGAAACCGCGGGCTATGGCAAACAAGATGGCAAGAATAGGCACGATGGCAAGCAGCGTACTGTAAGTCAGCGCCGAGGCTTTGTTCACTATCCGGTCTTTGGTGAAGCGGTTGATGCAAAGATAAATCGTCTTGATGATATTGTATACGGAAAAGGTCGTTCGCGTGACTTCATCTTCCGTAATACGCCAGATGTCGTAGGTGAGGAATTTCCAAAGGGCAGCAATACGCTTGTTCATGCTATTATCTCGATTATCCATTGTCAATAAAAAAAGCAGTCAGTCTGTAAGCCGGGTTCTGTTCTTCTGTTTCTGAAAAAGCCTAATTAGGAATTATCCATTCTTCATTATCCATTCTCCATTAAAGAAGTGTCTGTCATTTATCTGAGCCGTATGTCACCATACAGGCTTTAGCGGTCTACCCTCCGACATGGAGCGAGCAACTCTCATAACGTCGGTTTACATGACCTTACAACTCCCAAGACGCACAGCCCTTGTGTCGCCACAAGACTGGTAGGCTCTTACCCCACCTTCTCACCCTTACCGTAGCCCAGGGGCGACGGCGGTTATTTTCTTCTACGTTACTCTACCCTCACGGACAGCTTTCTGTTAGGAAGTGGGACGCTCTGTGTTGCCCGGACTTTCCTCATACGCACGAGGCGCAAGCGACAGACCGACCAACTGCTTTATGGGGTACAAAGATACGGAATATTAATGAAGAATGAAGAATGAAGGATGAAGAATTTGTTGTGCAGTGTGCGGATGCAGTACGGATGAATCCTTCATTCTTTATTCTTTACCCTTAATTATCTTAAAAACATGTATCTATTTCGGAATAAATTCGTAGCTTTGCTATTAGTAATAACCCCCAAATCCTTTTGACCAATGAAAAAGTTCTCCTCTCTTTTTTCTTTATTTCTGTTAATTCCGCTTTTTGCTGTCGCTTCGGAAGTGGGTGACTGCACAATCCCTGCAGAAGTGGCGCAACTCTCTGACAGTTTGAAACAAAAGTTTGCGCCGGACAAGCGCGTGGCTCTGTTCGATGTGGATTACTCTTTCTCCGGAAAGAATGTGATGTTGCGTGGTGTCACCACTTCGGCAGAGGCAAAGACGGCTTTGCTGGATGGTTTGGCAAAGAAAGGATATGCGGTGATGGACTGTCTGCAGGTGCTTCCGGATGAGGCCGGACTTGAAGGCAAGGCATATGGCATTGTCAATGTGTCTGTGTGCAATCTTCGGGTGGACCCGGATTTCTCTTCAGAAATGATGACGCAAGGCTTGATGGGTATGCCGGTGCGGGTGTTGCAGCGCGACGGCTGGTACCGTATCCAGACACCGGACAACTACATAGCATGGGTACACCGCGTGGGCATACATCCCGTCACGCGGGAAGAGCTGGCCGCTTGGAACAATGCAGAGAAAATAGTGGTGACTTCGCATTACGGCTTTGTCTACTCACAGCCCAGCCAGGCATCACAGACCGTCTCTGATGTTGCTGCCGGAAACCGTCTGAAGTGGGAGGGGACAAAAGGTGCCTTTTATAAGGTGGCTTATCCCGACGGTCGCCAGGGATATATCTCCAAATCCATCTCCATGCCCGAGAAGAAATGGCGGGCCGCCTTGAAGCAGGATGCCGCCAGCATTATAGCCACGGCGCATAGCATGATGGGTATCCCTTACCTTTGGGCTGGCACTTCCTCCAAAGGGGTGGATTGTAGCGGCTTCATGCGCACCGTTCTTTTCATGCATGACATCATCATTCCGCGGGATGCTTCCCAGCAGGCATACGTGGGCGAGCATATCGATATCGCTCCTGATTTCAGTAACCTCCAGCCGGGCGATTTGATTTTCTTCGGGCGCAAGGCGACGCCGGAACGCAAGGAGCGTGTGGTACATGTCGGCATGTATATCGGCAACAAGCGTTTCATCCATTCGCAAGGCGATGTGCACGTCAGCAGTTTCAGCCCCGATGACGAGCTGTTCGATGAATACAACCTCGGTAGACTGTTGTTTGCTACGCGCGTGTTACCTTATATAAATAAGGAGGCGTCGCTCAATACGACAGAAACGAACTTATATTATAAATTTTAATTGAGGTTCACCACAGAGGACACAAAGTAGCACAGAGTTTTATAATATCTGTGACAAAAAAGAAAGAGCTCTGTGCGCCTCTGTGTCCTCTGTGGTGAATCTCCTCCCAATATCTACATATATGTCAAACAGAAGAGATTTCCTGAAAACCGCCACCTTTGCCGCACTCGGCTCAGGCATGGCAATCAATCATGTATTTGCCGGAGGAAATGACGCTCCTTCCTTGTTCAACGTGAACAGCAGGACAGGTGTAACTCCCAAGATGAAACTGCGTTTCTTCCCCTATGAACTGAAATTGCGCCATGTCTTTACAGTGGCCACCTACTCGCGTACTACCACTCCCGACGTTCAGGTCGAGATAGAATATGATGGCATTATCGGTTATGGTGAAGCCTCCATGCCCCCGTACCTGCAACACGAACTGGGCACGATGGACAGTGTGCTGGCTTTTCTGAAGAAGGTGCAGGATGTCATCGGTCGATTCTCAGACCCCTTTCAGCTGGAAGACATACTGGCTTATATAGACAGCCTCTCGGCAGGGGATTCCGCTGCCAAAACTGCTGTGGACATCGCCTTGCACGACCTTGTGGGCAAACTGTTGCAAGCCCCCTGGTATAAGATATGGGGGTTGGACAAGGAGAAGGCTCCCTCTACAACTTTCACCATCGGCATTGATACGGTCGACGTGGTGCGTGAAAAGACGAAAGAGTGTGCCGACCGGTTTAATATCCTTAAAGTGAAGCTGGGGCGGGAGAACGACAAGGAAATGATAGAGACCATCCGTTCGGTGACGGACCTTCCGATTGCCATTGATGCCAACCAGGGCTGGAAGGACAAACATCATGCGCTCGATATGATACACTGGCTGCACGAAAAAGGAATTGTCATGATAGAGCAACCGATGCCCAAGGAACAACTGGACGATATTGCATGGGTCACCCAGCAAAGCCCGTTGCCCGTATTTGCCGATGAGTCCATCCAGCGTCTGAAGGATGTGGCAGGATTGAAGGGCGCCTTCACGGGCATCAACATCAAGCTGATGAAGTGTACCGGCATGCGCGAAGCCTGGAAGATGGTGACTTTGGCACGTGCATTGGGCATGAAAGTGATGGTAGGCTGTATGACCGAGACCTCTTGTGCCATTACCGCTGCCTCCCAATTCTCTCCGGCAGTGGACTTTGCCGACTTGGACGGCAGTCTGTTGATTGCGAACGACCGTTTCAAGGGTATGGAGGTTGTGAAAGGTAAGATAACGTTGCCCGATTTGCCGGGTATTGGAGTGGTGAAGTTATGAGAAAGCTATTGTATACCGTCGCTCTGTTTGTGATGGCTTCTGCATGCAGCACGAAGCCCGAGAGCAAGCCCTATAATTGGGAGGACGACCTGCACCAACGTCTGCTTACGGATTTCTGTATGACGGAATCCCAGGTGAAGGACTATATCCGCAAGTATATTCCCGACGTGACCGATGAGCAGATGCGCCAGTGGGAAGACTCCAAAGCTTTGGAGTGCATGATGCTGGATGGAGAGAAACGCTATTTCCGCAATGCCGGACCTAATCTGTTTCGTGTGGACTCCACTTGCTATGACATCAAGATAGCCAAGGAAGGCACTTCGCCGAGTGGTAGCGAGAAGGTGAATATGGAGAACCTGCCCGAAATCATTTCTGCTGTGAAGAAAGGGGGCAAGGCCATTGTTGCGCCGAAGCGCATGCGCGTCACCTACACGTTGACCGTGGATACCAATGCCGTGCCTGCCGGGAAAATCATCCGTTGCTGGTTGCCCTATCCCCGTCAGGACCAGGCCCGGCAGCAGGATGTCAAGTTCATTTCGGCCAGCGAACCGCAATACACCTTTTCATCGCCCGAGTGCCGTCACAGTACATTGTACATGGAGAAACGTGCTGTCGAAGGCGAGCCGACCGTATTCTCCGAAACCTTTGAGTTTACCGCCAACGGCGAATGGCATAATCTGAAGCCGGAAGACGTGCAGCCCTATGATACGACGACCGCCCTTTATAAGGAATATACTGCCGAGCGTGAGAAGCATATCGTCTTTTCCCCGCGTTTGCGCGAACTTGCTGCCAAATTGACAGCCGGTGAAACCAACCCCTACCTGAAAGCCAAACGTATCTTCCGTTGGGTGAACGACAACTTCCCGTGGGCCTCTGCACGCGAATATTCCACCATTGAGAATATTCCGGAATATGTGTTGGACAACCGTCACGGAGACTGTGGCCAAGTCAGCCTGCTGTTCATTACGCTTTGCCGCATCAGTGGCATTCCCGCACATTTCCAGAGCGGCTTCATGATGCATCCCCGTGCATGGAATCTGCACGATTGGGCGGAAGTCTACTTTGAGGGTGTGGGGTGGGTGCCTGCCGACCAGTCATTCGGCATTCCTGCCTTTGCCCGCAATGCCGACGAAGAATACTTCTTCCTGGGTGGTATAGACTCCTGGCGCATGATTGTGAACGCTGATTACGGCATGCCGCTACAGCCCGAAAAGCAGTATCCCCGCAGCGAGACCGTCGACTTCCAGCGTGGCGAGGTGGAGTGGGAGGGAGGTAACCTCTATTTCCCGCAGTGGGATTACCACATGGACATTGATTACTTGAATTATTAAGGCGGTACCCGTTACACTTTCACCACAGAGGACACAGAGGCGCACAGGTTTTTTTTTGAATTATGAATTGTCGATTCAAAAAGAACCCTGTGCGCCTCTGTGTCCTCTGTGGTGAAAGTGTACTATCTGTCAGTTCGTTAACAGTCGGCAATCGTACATAAATGCTAATTTGTCAGTCTTTGCCGTTAACCGCTGTTAAGCCCTAAATATCCTCTGTTAAAAGAGAACAAAAAAGAGTGACAAGCGGAATAACTGAACGTTTTTTGTCGTTATTTTAACGTCGTAATGTTAAACGAAACTTGAATATTAACAATTTAAAGAATAGGAAGAATAGTATGAAACAGACAACAAAAAACATCCTTGGAGTTGCGGCCATCGTGCTCCTGAGCTCTGGAGTGGCTGGATTGACCACTTATAAGATGCTGAATAAGGAAAAGCCTGCCGCATTCAGCGAGTTGTTCCAACAGAACCCGAATAATTTGCTGCCGGCAGCTTTCCATGCAACGGATGCCCAGCCTGTGGATTTGACACAAGCAGCGGAGAGCTCGCTCCATGCTGTAGTGCATATACGTGCCACTCAGTTGAGCAAGACTCAGACGGTGCAAGAACAGCCGGATATTTTTGACTTCTTCTTTGGAGACGGGCGCGGACGCCAGCGCCAGATACAGACCCAGCCGCGTGTAGGTTTCGGTTCGGGTGTCATCATCTCCAAAGACGGATATATTGTGACGAACAATCACGTGGTGGAAGGTGCTGATGAAATCACCGTGAAACTGAATGACGACCGTGAGCTGAAAGGACGCATCATCGGTACTGACCCCAGTACGGACTTGGCATTGATTAAGATTGAAGGGGATGACTTCCCGACAATTCCGGTTGGTGACTCCGACCAGTTGAAGGTGGGAGAATGGGTATTGGCGGTAGGTAATCCGTTCAACCTGAACTCTACCGTAACAGCCGGTATCGTCAGTGCAAAAGCCCGCTCCATTGGCTCTTCTGCCTCCAACGGACAAGCTGCAAACATCCAGTCTTTCATTCAGACGGATGCTGCCATCAACCAAGGTAATAGTGGTGGTGCGTTGGTGAATGCCAAAGGCGAGCTGGTTGGTATCAATGCTATGCTTTACTCACCCACGGGCGCTTATTCCGGCTATGGTTTTGCCATCCCTACCAGCATTATGACAAAGGTGGTAGCCGACTTGAAACAGTTTGGTACCGTGCAACGCGCGCTCCTTGGCATCAAGGGCAGTGATTTGAGCACAGACCTGCAGATGGACGAACGCTGGACCGAAGAGCTGAAGAAGAAGGCCGACGAACTTGGCGTGAAAGAGGGTATCTATGTGGCCGAAGTTGTTGAAGGTGGTTCCGCTGCCGGCGTCTTGAAGGAAAACGATGTAATCATAGCATTGAACGGTAAGAAGCTTCACAAATTCTCGGATTTGCAGGAAATGCTGGCAAAACACCGTCCGGGCGACAAAGTGAAGGTAACGGTAGTTCGTGACAAGAAGGAAAAGGAATTCGAAATCACGCTGAAGAATGAGCAAGGCACTACGAAGGTAGTGAAGGATGCCGGAATGGAAATCCTGGGTGCAGCCTTTAAGCCCGTATCTTCCGAGCTGAAGAAGCAGTTGAACCTGGGTTACGGTCTGGAAGTTACCGGGGTTACCAGTGGCAAGATGGCCGATGCAGGTATCCGCAAGGGCTTCATCATTCTGAAAGCCAATGGAGTGCCGATGAAGACGGTGGACGATTTGGAAAAGGCGATGAAAGAGGCAAGAAAGTCTCCTGAGCAAGGTTTGTTCATCACCGGTATGTTCCCGTCAGGAAAACGTGCAATGTATGCCGTTGATTTGACTCAAGAATAAGGATATTTACGATTTGACGATTTACAATGTACAATTTACGATTGAAGTCGGAGAGGGAGTAAAGAAGATAATAGGTATTGGATGCAATAATAATAGGGTGGTAAATTCAATCGTACATTGTGCATCGTCAAATCGTAAATAAAAAGGGTTGTAATATTAGCTAACAATAGCGAAAAAGGGGATGTCGGTACAATACATACCGGCATCCTTTTTGTTATATAGGACAAGATATAAATAAGGTGAAAAAGTTGGGATAAAATTATTGTAACAAAATAATTTGTCGTACCTTTGCAACCCAAATCTGTATTATAAGAATGAGACAACTTAAAATTACAAAAAGTATCACTAACAGAGAGAGCGCTTCTCTTGACAAGTATTTGCAGGAAATCGGTCGCGAAGACCTCATTACTGTTGAAGAGGAAGTGGAGCTCGCTCAGCGCATCCGCAAGGGTGACCGTGTTGCACTGGAGAAATTGACACGTGCCAATCTGCGTTTCGTTGTATCTGTGGCCAAGCAGTACCAGAACCAAGGTTTGAGTTTGCCCGACTTGATTAACGAGGGTAATTTAGGACTGATCAAGCTGCCGAAAAGTTCGATGAAACACGTGGTTTCAAGTTCATCAGTTATGCAGTATGGTGGATACGTCAGTCCATTCTGCAGGCTTTGGCAGAGCAGTCGCGTATTGTACGTCTTCCGTTGAACCAGGTAGGCTCGCTGAATAAAATCAGCAAGGCCTTCTCCAAGTTCGAGCAGGAAAACGAACGTCGTCCGTCTCCCGAAGAGCTTGCCGATGAACTGGAAATCCCTGTTGACAAAATCTCTGATACGCTGAAGGTGTCCGGTCGTCACATTTCGGTGGACGCACCTTTCGTAGAAGGAGAGGACAACAGCTTGCTCGATGTACTGGTCAACGACGACTCCCCTATGGCCGACCGCTCTTTGGTGAACGAGTCTCTTGCGAGGGAAATTGATAGAGCTCTTTCTACGTTAACCGATAGGGAAAAAGAAATCATACAGATGTTTTTCGGTATCGGACAACAGGAAATGACATTAGAGGAAATCGGCGACAAATTCGGCTTGACCCGTGAGCGTGTGCGTCAGATTAAGGAAAAAGCAATCAGAAGATTAAGACAAAGTAATCGTAGCAAATTGCTCAAATCTTATTTGGGATAAATAAGAAATATCAGTTTCCGACAAATAGAAGGAATTAAAAACCGTACGTCTTTAGTAGGCGTGCGGTTTTTTTATATCTTTGCCCCCATTGATAATTCATAACTTATAACTCATAACTCAATGAAATACGTTCGTGTACTTTGTGCCGTAGCTTTGGTTTTTGCGTTGTGCTCGGCTTTTACAATGAAAAATAAGGAAAAGGCTGTATATGCTTTTGGTGTGGCGGCTTCTTTCAATGACTCCATCGTATATTATACAGACATCCAGGTGCTGGACAGCGTGGAGCTGGATAAGAATGGATTCTTGCCCAAGCGTGATTTATACACCTACCAGCTCAAGAACTATCTGGAGTACAATCTGAAGAAGCCGGACTATACTTGCATGATTTATTTCTCTGAAAACAAGAAAAAGTTGGAAAAAGAGGCTGTAAAGGTAAAAGGCAAGTATAAGAAGAGTAAGAATATGGTTTTGCAGGTGGTGAAGCCGGATATCTTTATGTTTACGAAACCTCAGGAATAGGAATGTCGTGAGTGTCCAACTCTTTTTTAAATTATTATTTTGATTATGAGAACAAAGTTATATTTGATTCTTTCTTTTTTCCTTCCTATCGTACTGACTGCTTGTAAGGGTGGTGATGAGCCTATTCCGGAGCCTCCGGTTGAGGACAGGCGTACGGTATTGGTTTATATGGCGGCAGATAATAGTTTGTCCAACTTCGCTTCTGGGGATTTGAATGAAATGAAGGAAGGATGGGCGCAGATGAATACTTTGGGCATGCATCTGTTGGTTTATGTGGATACCGGTTCATCCCCCCGTCTGATAGAATTGGAAAAGAAAGGGAACGATGTTATAGAGAAGGTTGTCAAGGAGTATGAAGACCGTAATTCCGTCGGGGTTACTGAAACGCAGGAAGTATTTGCCGATGTGTTTAAAAGTACCCGATATCAGGCGGGAAGCTATGGCTTGGTCTATTGGTCGCACGGTGACGGATGGATACCTAATCCGTTGCCTTCTACCCGTTGGATAGGTCAGGATACCGGCAACGGTACTCATTATATGAATATAGATGGTTTGGTATCTGTATTGGAAACAGCTCCTCATTTTGATTTTATTATGTTTGATGCCTGCTTCATGCAGTCTGTGGAGGTGGCTTATGCGTTAAGGCAATATACGGATTACTACATTGGTTCTCCGGCTGAGAATCCGGGCCCCGGTGCTCCTTACGACAAGATTATGCCTTATATGTTCCAGGAAGGTGCGGCGACTAAGATTGCTTCCGAATATTTTGCTGTATATCAAGATAAGTATGACAAGGGCAATGGTATCAGTAACTCTAATTGGACCGGAGGAACAGCTGTTTGTGTGCTGAAATCATCGGAGTTGGAGAACTTGGCTTCTGCCACCCGCACTGCCTTGGCGGGAGTGACGACGGATGGGGGAACGCTCCGTAGGCAAGTCTTTGATTGTGATCGTCGTCGGAGTTACTATTCTTCCTTGTATGTGGGTTACTTCGATTTTGTGGAAATGATGGAGGCACTTGTGGAAGATACATCCGTACTGAATGATTGGAAGCAGGCTTTCCGTGCTGCTTTGGGCTATTGGGCTACTACTCCTATGATTTATTCGGCAGTGGACGGCATGTTTTCGATGGAACGTTCTCATGGCGTCACACACTATATTCCTTCTCTCGAAGAGAGTCCAGGGGCTGCAAAGGCATATCGCTCAATGGCGTGGTATTCTGCTGCCGGCCTTTCTCGGATTGGCTGGTAAGAAGCTGGCTGGAAACTTATATACGAAACGGATTATCGCGGATGATGTTGTCCACGGTAATCCGTTTTTTTATAGGTATTCTTGTGAAAACAGTCCGGTTAACATTATTTTCCATTGGAAATTATTTAATATAAGAAAATATTCTTTTCTTTGCATCGTCAAACATAAAACAAAGAATTATGAAGTATATAATCATTGGCGGTGTAGCAGGTGGAGCCACGGCTGCCGCCCGACTGAGAAGAGTGGACGAAATGGCTGAAATCCTTTTATTGGAGAAGGGGCCTTACATCTCGTATGCCAATTGTGGTTTACCATATTATATAGGTGGAGTGATAGCCGAGCGCGAAAAGCTATTGGTACAGACGCCCGAATCTTTCGGCAAGCGTTTTCGTATCGATGTACGTGTCAAGAATGAGGTCGTTGCCATCCATCCCGAAGACAAAAACGTTACCATACGCAATGCGGAGGGGAGGGAATACGATGAGAGTTATGACAAACTTTTGCTTTCTCCCGGTGCCAACCCGGTGAGACCGCCTTTGGAAGGAATCGATTCCGAAGGCATCTTCACGTTGCGCAATGTAGAGGATACCGATCATATCAAGGCTTATATTTCGGATAAGCAAGTGAAACGTGCCGTGGTTGTAGGTGCCGGTTTCATCGGATTGGAGATGGCAGAGAACCTGCATCATGCCGGTGTAGATGTGTCCGTAGTCGAAATGGGTAACCAGGTAATGGCGCCTATTGATTTCTCCATGGCGGCACCCATCCATCAGCATTTGTTGCAGAAAGGCGTCTCCCTCTATCTGGAAGAAGGCGTAACCCGCTTCAAGCGTACGGACCGGGGAATCACCGTATTCCTGAAAAGCGGAAAGACCATTCCTGCCGATATGGTGCTGCTCTCCATCGGTGTGCGTCCTGCCACGGCATTGGCGCAACAAGCCGGCTTGAAGCTGGGCGAGACGGGCGGCATCTGGGTAGACGAACACTTGGAGACTTCCGAAAAAGACATCTATGCCGTGGGCGATGCCATCGAATATCCTCATCCGCTGACCGGAAAGCCCTGGCTCAATTACCTGGCAAATCCTGCCAACCGCCAGGGGCGTATTGTGGCCGATAATATGGCGTTCGGCAATACCGTCTCCTACGAAGGAGCTATCGGTACCTCCATTGCCAAAGTATTCGACATGACGGTGGCCTCTACGGGGCTTGCCGCCAAACGCCTGAAACAGTGGGGCATGGAATACCAAAGCTCGATAACTCACTCGGCATCTCATGCCGGTTACTATCCGGATGCCCTGCCGTTGACTCTGAAACTGACTTTCCATCCCAAAACCGGCAAGCTCTATGGTGCGCAATGTATCGGTTACGAGGGAGTGGACAAGCGAATCGACCAGATTGCCGGACTCGTCAAGCGGGGTGGCACAGTCTACGATTTGATGGAGACGGAGCATACATACGCGCCTCCTTTCTCCTCGGCCAAAGACCCCATCGCCATTGCCGGATATGCAGCGTCGAACATTATCAGCGGCGCTATGCCCGTCATCTCCTGGCGCGCTGGTGGAAGAGAAGGATAAAGTGATGCTGATAGATACCCGTACGCCCGAGGAGTTCTCTTTCGGCACCATTCCGGGAGCCGTCAATATTCCGTTGGATGAAATGCGCGAGCATCTGGCTGAGATACCTGCGGACAAGCCGGTAGTGCTTTTCTGCGCTGTGGGGCTGCGCGGTTATCTGGCTCAGCGTATTCTGATGGGGCGCGGCTATCGCAATGTACGCAATCTGATAGGAGGGTATAAGACCTACTCCACGGCAACAGCACCTCTGCCGTTTCCATCTGCTCCGGCAGGCGGCGGTTCTTCTACTTCTTCGGCAGAGGCTGTTGCTGATGATGTTCCTGCGGCGGCATCTGCTTCCAAGAAGGAACCGTTGAAGATAAACGCTTGCGGCTTGCAATGCCCGGGACCTATCATGCAGGTGAAGAAGGCGATGGACAGCATTGCTGCGGGTGAGCGTGTGGAGATTGTGGCTACCGATGCCGGTTTTGCCCGCGATGCCTCTGCCTGGTGCGATACGACGGGAAATAAGTTGATAGAGAAGCATGACGAGAAGGGACGCTATACGGTAGTCATCGAGAAGGGTGCTCCGTCTTGTGTAGCGGCTTCCGGGATGCCGGTAGCCGGGGGCAGGGGAAAGACGCTGATTCTGTTCAGTGACGACCTGGACAAAGCGCTGGCAACCTTCGTACTGGCAAACGGAGCAGCGGCAACGGGACAGAAAGTAACCATTTTCTTCACCTTCTGGGGACTGAACGTCTTGAAGAAAGTGCGGAAACCCAGTGTGCGGAAAGACTTCTTCGGCAAGATGTTCGGCATGATGCTGCCGTCCAGCTCTTTGAAACTGAAATTGTCGCAGATGAATATGTTTGGCATGGGCAGCCGCATGATGCGCTTCCTGATGAAGCGCAAGGGAGTGGATTCTCTGGAGTCGTTGCGCTCGCAGGCATTGGCGCAGGGAGTGGAATTCATCGCTTGCCAGATGTCTATGGACATGATGGGCATCCGGCACGAAGAACTTTTGGATGAAGTAACCATCGGCGGCGTGGCTACCTATATGGAACGTGCGGACAAGGCCAATGTGAACTTATTTATATAGGAGGACGAGATATGGAGACTTTATGTAAAATCCGTGATATTTATCGGGCTATAGCCGAGTTCGAGGTGCAGTTTACGCAGATGTACGATTTGTCGTTGAACGAAGGAATGCTGTTGTGCACGCTGCTCAATACTCCTAAGCTTACCTCCAGTGAGATAGCCGAGGCACTGGGGTTGTCTGCCTCCAACACTTCAAAGGTCATTCGCTCCGTCGAGGGAAAGAAGCTCATTACCCGTCTGATAGGTAAGGAAGATAAGCGTCAGATGCGTTTTTCTCTTACGGCAGAAGGCAAGAACCGGATTTCGGACATCAAGAATGCTACTTTAGAATTGCCGGGGTTGTTGCAGCAGGTGGTCAGCCTCGTATAGCTTTGTATCAAAGTGAATTAATATCGTGTTTGCAGGAAGTTAATATTCTGCGGGCACGATATTTTATTCATGTGTATTTCCATCTTTTGTTTCCGAGAGATTTATAAAGAATCCTTAAGAATGTTTCTTTCGACAATCTCTTGACTCTTAGACAATTCTTTTCTCAGTTTTAGAATGAACTTGATTGGAAAAGCATTATTTTTGTTCTTCATATCGTCCGGGAAAACGTAAGTGCAAGGAGTTTATAGCGACATTTATGAGAAATAACATGTATATGGCCGAAGCCATTCGATTCCGGGGAGCGCGGTCGTGATATTGCCGCTTTTATCACGAAGCATTATGGCTTTCCGGGCGAAACATTGCCGCTTGGGTGATGGGAAACAGAACGGTTCTTTGCGTTGTTTGTCCTCTATTTTCTTTTTCAAAGGCTCATTTTGGGCTCAGGGCTCACTATAGGTGCCTTGGAGATTCGTTTTAAGCCCGATTAGAATAGTAATACGTTTATTGTCAGTGTGTTAAGTTTTGTGTGCCCGTTCCGTGTTGTAGCATGTTTTTACTTGTTTCTGCTATATCCCTTTTTTGTGTGTAATCATTTTTAATCGTCAGATGTCCTTTTGTTCAAGTCCTGTACATTCCAGGAATGCTTGTGGCTGATAAGTTAGAAAAAGCAGCAGATACGGATCTTTTTTGCGTTTTCGTTTATACCCCCGTCTCCTTAATAAAATGAATTTACAAATAATGCTTGGTCCCCTCTGTTTTTGCTACGGCAGGGGCCTATAGTGAGCCTTGAGCCCCAAATGAGCCCTACACGCTTTTTCTCTTCTTTTGTTTTATGGATATGTCGTTGATTGTAAGCGATGTACGGTCTGTTTGTTTCGAACCTTGAAAAAATGTTGTCCGGTGGATTGTCTCATAACCCCCTTAGCCCACTTTCTTGCCTTGATTGCGAAAAATCATTATATCCGTCATTCATGATGATACGGCCCCCCGTTCAGTATATTCATCGCCCGGTAGAGTTGCTCCACAAAGATGAGGCGCACCATCTGGTGGGAAAAGGTCATGCGTGAAAGGGACATCTTCTCGTGTGCCGCTTCGTACACTTTGGGGGAGAATCCGTAAGGGCCTCCGATGACGAATACCAGCCGTTTGTTCACGGTATTCATCTTGCGCTTCATATAGTCTGCAAACTCTATGGAGCGCATCTCTTTTCCACCTTCGTCCAGCAGTACGACCACATCTCCCGGCTGGAGGGCTTTCAGTATCAGTTCCCCTTCCTTTTCCTTCTGCACTTCCATGGAGAGGCTCTTGGTGTTTTTCAGTTCGGGGATGACCTCCATCTCGAATGAGAGATAACGCTTGGTACGTTGCACATAGTCGTTGATGGCTGTTATAAAGTGTTGTTCTACAGTTCGTCCTACGACGAGCAGAGTAGTTTTCATACTGGTTCTGTTTTGATTAGCGCACAAATTTAGCATTTTTTTATTGTATTTTGATACAAATGCTTACCTTTGCCTATCATAAATACTTGTGAAAATGAAAAAACGGGTAATCTTTTTGTTGACCGGTCTCTTCATTTGGACGTCTGTGCTGCTGGCCCAGAGCGTTCCCGAGGGAGTGATTGGAGCCTTCAAGGAAGGAAACTCTCAGGAGCTCAACAAGTATCTGGGTGACAAGGTCGATTTAATCATTCAGAATAAGTCGACCCATGCCGACAAGCGGACGGCAGAGGGCGCAATGGCTGCTTTCTTCTCCAACCACAAGGTCGGCAGTTTTACTGTGAACCACAAGGGGAAGCGCGATGAGTCCGGTTTCGTCATCGGTACCTTGACAACCGCCAATGGAAACTTTCGGGTGAATTGTTTCTTCAGAAAAGTACAGAACAAATATGTCATACATCAAATAAGGATAGATAAAACAGATGAATAAGGAAGAAGAATTGATTGACAGGCTGATAGACCTGGCTTTCGCCGAAGACATAGGCGATGGAGACCATACAACCCTTTCGTGCATTCCTGCCACGGCAACGGGCAAGTCCAAACTGCTGATAAAAGAGCCGGGCATACTGGCCGGTATCGAAATAGCCAAGGAGGTGTTCCGTCGTTTCGACCCTACCATGAAGGTGGAAGTGTTTATTAATGACGGTACAGCCGTAAAGCCGGGCGACGTGGCCATGATTGTGGAAGGCAAGATACAGTCGCTGCTGCAAACGGAGCGTCTGATGCTGAACATCATGCAGCGCATGAGTGGCATTGCCACCATGACACATAAGTATGCCGAGCAACTGAAAGGTACGAATACCCGTGTACTCGATACCCGCAAGACTACTCCGGGCATGCGTATCCTTGAGAAAATGGCAGTGAAAATCGGTGGCGGGGTAAACCACCGTATCGGCTTGTTCGATATGATTTTGCTGAAAGACAACCATGTGGACTTTGCCGGAGGCATCGACAAGGCCATCAACCGTGCCAAGGAATATTGCAAGGAAAAAGGTAAGGACCTCAAGATAGAAATAGAAGTGCGCAACTTCGACGAATTGCAGCAAGTGCTCGACCTGGGCGGCGTAGACCGTATCATGTTCGACAACTTCACCCCGGCAATGACAAAGAAGGCTGTGGAGATGGTAGGCGGCCGCTATGAAACGGAATCTTCCGGCGGCATCACGTTTGATACGCTCCGCGACTATGCCGAATGCGGTGTAGACTTTATTTCCGTAGGAGCTTTGACTCACTCCGTGAAAGGATTGGACATGAGCTTTAAAGCATGTTGACAAAGGCGGAAAGCATTATTGCAGAATAATAAGAAAGCCTCTCATAAAGAATGCTGCATTACGGCAGATTTATGAGAGGCTTTCTCTTGATAACCGGCAGAGTAATGGCTCCTGGAAAAACAGATATGGATAATAGCATCGGAAAATATGAAAAACATACCATGGAATAAAGTAAAAACAACTGTCAAAGGTTGGCAAGTGGGAGACTACATCCGGCAGACTTCCATTGTGGTGATTGGTGTAGTGATAACATTTGCCGGCAGTGAGTTGGTTACTCAAAACTCCGAGGGGAAAGATATTCGGGCCACCATGTCGCTAATCAGGGATGAACTGAAAAGCAATCGGGAGAATTATGAGAGTATCGTTTCAGAGTTCAGAGAGGATGAACACCTTTCCAGCTTATTGGTGGAGCATGACTTGAAGTATCGGACGATACCGGAAGATTCATTGATACAGTTCCGCTTTCTTATGGGGCATATCCGTAATTTTTATTATAGTCAGAATGCGTTGGATATACTTAAAAGCTCCATGTTGATGCAGAAGATTTCGGATAAAGAATTACTGTTGCAGTTGACTGGAATCTATGAAGTATTGGATGGATTCAAGGCGACTATGAATGGCTATTACGATATGAAGGACGAAATTATACTTCCTTTTCATTTGGCATTGACTGACGAACAGACGGACCAGTTAAATCGTGGAGGATATGAGGCGTGGGATATCTACTTGTCGGATAGGTCGGTACGGAACTTTGTCAGGGTAGCGAAAAACTATTTCACACCAGACTATGTAGAACGTGTGGGAAAACGCATAGACGAGGCAATACAAATGCTTGAAGAAAGATATGATTTAAAGTAAAATGATTATGGTAACTAAAATCAGTTTGGGTAAAATAAAAACTACCATTAAAGGCTGGAAGCTGGGTGATTATTTCCGTCAGTTCAGCATTGTGGCTGCGGGTATCATTGTTACTTTCTGGGGAAGTGACCGGATTACTGAGAATGCCCGCCAGAAGGAGGTACGTGCTACGATGCAGTTGGTGGCGGATGAGTTGGAGTATAACAAGGGGGAGTTGCTCGAGACAGAGTACTTGTTGAAGCAGGATATGCACATGAGTTTGCTGTTGAAAGAACATAAAATGTCCGTAGCAGAAATTCCCCAGGATACTTTGGATAAGTATCAGGGATTATTCGGTAATTTATATGACTTCTCTTATCGTACCGATGCGTTGGATGTTCTGAAAGGTTCTTCCATGATGCAGTATATTCCGGACAAGCGCTTGCTACAGGATATATTGCAGGCTTATTATCAGCTGGGAGGCGTACAGAAATCGGTCAACGACTATTATAGTTTGAAAAAGAGTGTACTTGTATCTGTTAATATGTTGCAGAGCAGGGAAGAAGTTTTGGCCGGCAATAGTGGCAGCATTTATCATCTTTTGGAAAATGATAAATTTATCAATTTTGTGGATTTGACTCCCAATTTCTTCGTTTGGAGAGAATTTATTTCTTTGAATGAGATACTGGACAAGCAAATACAGGTTCTGAGGGCCAAATATAAATAATCTCTGCTCTTTAACTTCTTTTTAGAATTATTTCAGCAGCATTTTCCGCAATGCTGCGTCTAACTAACAAACGACGCGAAGAGGCGTCCGTAAAACGAGCACTGACATTGGAAAATGAGATAGAACTGATTGAGGGCTGCCGGGCAGGAAAGGATTCCGCCCGAAAGGAATTATACACCCTCTACTCCAAGCAGATGCTGGCGGTATGTTACCGCTATACGGGCGATGTCGATGCGGCCCATGACGTATTGCACGATGGCTTCATCAAAATTTTCACCCACTTCACCTTCCGTGGCGAATGTGCATTGAGTACCTGGGTGACAAGGGTAATGGTGACGCAGGCGATAGACTACCTGCGGAGGCAGCAACGCTTCAGCCAACTGGTGGTGAATGAGGAACAATTGCCCGACATTCCGGATGAAGCGGGCATTGCCGAAACCGGAGGCCGCATTTCCGAAGAAATGCTGATGGCGTTCGTGGCGGAACTTCCCGATGGATGCCGTACTGTATTCAACTTATACGTCTTTGAGGAGAAATCGCACAAGGAAATAGCCGAAATCCTCCACATCAAAGAGCATTCGTCTACCTCGCAGTTGCATCGTGCCAAGTGTTTGTTGATAAAAAGAATTAAAGAATATACTGAATATGAGAGAAAATGATGAAATAACCGGTTTGTTCCGCAGTCGTCTTGCCGGCGCAGAGATGACAGTGCGGGAGGACTTCTGGGAAGGGTTGCAACGTGACTTGCCGTCACCGGTTGCCGTAAAAGGCAGGAGGCAGCTTCTTCTTTCTCCGAGGTTTCACCGCGTAGCCGCAGCCGCCTCTGTTGTATTTGTACTGGGAGCTGCTTCTGCCGCTTTCTGGTATTTCTCTCCGAAAGAGGAAATCAAGGAGGCCTTTACACAAGTGGCAGTCATGACACCGGAAGGCAACTTGAACGGGGATGTGGTGCAGGAAAGTTTTCCCTCTATCCATCAGGCCAACCCCGTGGCACAAAAACCCGGTACACAGCATCCCGCCAACGGCATTCCGGCAGGATTGACGGCGCAGGCCGATGAGGATGAATCCGTGTCCGTCCATGTTTCCATCCGGATTACCCAACGGGTGTACGGAAACCAGCCGCAGCCGGGAAACGGTTATTACAGTAACGGAACTCCGGCCGGAAACGGTAACTACCATTCAAATTCCGGCCATAAGGATGCTGATATAGACAGAGTGCCGTCATCTTCTGAGGAAGAACCGGCAAAGTCTGTGGCTGTATCGCCGTCCAAGCCCCGTAATTGGGCATTGAAAGCAGGCATCGGCACTTCCCTCCCGAAAGGGAATTTCCATATGCCGTTCACAGCCGGGGTAAGTGTGGAACGTCGTTTAGATAAGCATTTCTCCTTGGAAGCCGGTCTTCAGTATAATTGCTTGGATGGTGACCATACGTTGCATACGCTGGGAGTTCCGGTAAGGCTGAACATGATGCTGGCCAGTACGCCGAAAGTGGATTTCTATGCTATGGTAGGTGGAACAGCCGAAAAATGCATTGCAGGTGCTCCGGACAATGGATTCGGCGCAGAGCCGGTACAGTTGTCGGTTGCTGCCGGAGTAGGGGTACGCTATAAAATGAACGACCGTTTTGCCTTGTTTGCAGAGCCGTCCGTGTCCCATCATTTCGATACGGACTCGCAGACGAGAACCTTGCGTACGGAACGGCCCACCAATCTGAATCTGTTGTGCGGCGTGCGCATGACTTATTAATCTTAAATACCATACAAATATGAAGACTCTATACAATAAATTACATATATTCGGGCAGACTATGCTGCTCGTATTCTTTACTCTTTCTGTTCTCTCTTTGGGCTCTTGCAGCAAAGAAACGTTGGACTACAACCATCCGGATGTAGACTTGTTTGTCAAGCAGTTGAAGGCTGGCAAATATTCTACCCAAAGTCCGGATGGATTGAGTAACATGCCCAAGTTCACTTCCGAAGATATAGAGGAATTGCTGAAGTATGCCGAGGACTTGACGGTCATTCCCTCTTTCCCCCTGGCTCCGGTATCCTATTCGGCAGGTGGCAAGCTGCGTTTGGGCGAATGCATCTTGTGGACGGTAGAGACTATCCGCCTCGGGAACAATGCTTCGATGGGATGCAAGATGGTGCATACGGATGCGGAGAATTATGAAGGTATCTATTTCCTTTCGGACGAAGAGGTGCTGGATGCCGCCTCGCGCTACCGACGCTGGTGGGAAACCCGTAAGTATCCACGGACCATGTGGACGATTGACCCCTGCTATGACGAACCGCTTTGTGGCAGCGGATATATGTGGTGGTGAAATGTTTTTAGGGATTAAGGATTAGGGATTAAGTAATCAAAACTGTCAGGTGAAGATATCTATACTTGTTTGGGGGTTGCTCTGTGCAGTAGCCTTCCCTTGCTATGCCCAAAACTGGACTCCTCAGGACTCGTTGAGGCTGAACCGGTTGCTGAAGGGCGAGGGGGAGGTAAGGCTGAATCCGGAGGTATTGCAGGAATTGGAAATGAACAATTCACTGGGCACTCCAAAAGCGGCGATGGACAAGTCGTGGATGGATTTTGATAGTTCATTGCCCGTCATGCCGAAAGCGCCCGAGAAAAAAGTGGTGCTTACCCTGCGTCCCTATACGGCCAATACCAAATATAATTGGGACCCCATTTATCAGAAAAAAATCAAGGTAGACAAGGATACTTGGCGGGGAGACGAATTCTATGCGCTTAAGATTCTGAAGCTTCCCACGAACTGGGCTAAACATCCGTTTGATGCCGGTCTGCGTGAGACGGTGGAGCAGATTGAAGCAACCGGTCTGCGTTACCGGGTGACGGAGCGGGCCAATAATATGGCTGTGGGTGGTTGGCAAGGTGCCGGTGGAGGCGGAATTTCCGGTTTAGACCTGATGATGCCTTTTACCCGTGAGTTTTGGAATATCAAAGGTCGCAAGCGCCGTGCCCGTACGCTGGAAGTATTGAAGGCGTATGGAGACTCGATAACAGTTTTGGAAAAACGGTAGTTTGTCACTTTCTTTTCAAATTTTGAACTTTCTTTCTTCTCCTCTTGTTTTCATTAGTAAATCTTTTAAAAAAAGTAATAATGAACAGAGTGACTTCTCTATTCGGAATAAGATATCCGATAATTCAAGGTGGTATGGTGTGGTGTAGCGGCTGGAGACTTGCTGCTGCTGTAAGCAATGCGGGAGGGTTGGGCCTGCTCGGCGCAGGTTCGATGCATCCCGAAACGTTGCGGGAGCATATCAGGAAATGCCGTGAGGCTACGCATCATGCTTTTGGTGTGAACATTCCCTTGATGTATCCCCAGATAGAAGAGATAATGCAGATTGTGGCCGACGAGGGAGTGAAGATTGTATTTACATCTGCCGGCAGCCCGAAGAAATGGACCGGTTGGTTGCACGAGCGTGGCATCACGGTGGTGCATGTTGTTTCGTCCTCGCGTTTTGCCGTGAAGGCAGAAGAGGCGGGTGTCGATGCAATAGTTGCCGAAGGTTCGAAGCCGGTGGGCACAATGGGAGGGAGGAGACTACCACTCTGTGCCTGATACCTGCTGTACGTGCAGTTACTACACTTCCGCTGATTGCCGCCGGTGGCATTGCAACGGGTGAGGCCATGCTGGCTGCCCGGGTGCTGGGTGCGGAAGGTGTGCAGATTGGTACACGCTTTGCCTTGACGGCAGAAAGTTCTGCAAGCGAGGTATTTAAGGATTACTGCCTGCATTTGGAAGAAGGGGATACCCGTCTGCTTTTGAAGAAATTGGCTCCGGTGCGTCTGGTGCGCAATAACTTTCGCAGCGCCGTAGAGGCTGCTGAGGCTGTGGGCGCTTCAGAGGAAGAACTTCGTATCCTTTTAGGGCGTGGCCGTGCCAAACGTGGTATTTTTGAAGGTGACTTGGAAGAAGGGGAACTGGAAATAGGGCAGGTATCTGCCTTGCTGCATGGAAAGGGAGTGCAGTCTGTGGCGTCGGTCATGCAAGAGCTGGTGGAGGAGAGCAGAAGGGCGTGGGAGAGAATGCAGGAAACGTTTTAAAAAAAATGGTGACAAGATAATTATGCATAAGTTTTTTCGTATCTTTGACTCGATATAGAAAATCATTGATATTATGAGTCCGGTATTTAGACGCGAAGACGGTTATTGTTTCAAAATTTTCTCTAATGAAGAAGAACGACAGCATATTCATGTAATTAAGGCTGAATGTGAAGCGAAGTTTTGGTTAGAGCCGTCTATAGAGCTGGCTGAAAACTATGGTTTTAAAAATAAGGATTTGAAAAGAATAACTCAAATATTGGAGCAATATGGAAACGAATTTAAACGCCAATTCACAGAACACATCGGTAAGCGTGTTGATGATTAATGCTCAAGGGATTATGCTGTCAGTGAAAGGTAACGATTTCTTTATTTCCTATAATCGCGTACCTTGGTTACGAGATGCTCGAATTTCGGATGTTTTAAATGTGCGTATGTGTGGGCATTCGGCTATAGAGTGGGAAGCGTTAGGTGTTGATTTGGAGATTGAGAGTCTGAAACATCCGGAGCGTTATCCTCTTATTATGAAACGTAATCCGTTGGATTGCATTTAAAGAATGTAATGGTGCTATACTAAAAAAGGAATATTCCCGGTGATTTCGGGGATATTCCTTTTTTAGTTCCAACTTATAACCTTTTATCCTTTGGGGATATTGGTTGTGTCTTTTGCCATATTTCCACTTGTGGCGGAATTGCTTGTGCCATTGCTGCTGGTAGTGGCGCTACCGGTAGCCATATTTGTTGCACTTTTACCGGCTGTCTGCACAGCGGGTTGCTCTTCCCAGTGGAATGGTTCGAAGCTACTGTTCGGGTCAACCCAGGACGGTTTCTTGGAGGCATAAATAATGAACGGGGCAATGACTACAATCAGCGCACCGATGATGAGCACGGAGAACCATACAGTGTTGCTGCCTGTTGAAATCTGGCTGGGCGGGATAAAGCTCAGCACGAATGCCAGCAATGAACCGCAGAAGCCAAGCCCACCGATGAGCCACATCAATCCGTTGCCATTCTTGCCGATACGGAACGGACGGTTCAGCTTCTTCATCTTATAACGCAGCACGATGGCTCCGGAGAACATCAGCATATACATGATAAGATAGAGGACTACAGTCAGCTGTGACAGAATTTGGTAGAAACTCTGTACGGAAGGCATGACTACGAACAGAAGGCTCAGTACGGTTACTGCACCGCCTTGTACATAAAGGATATTCTTCTGTACGCCCAGCTTGTTTGTCTTTTGGAAGAACGGAGGCATGTAGCCTGCTTTTCCTACGGCAAAGATACCTTTGGACGGACCGGCAACCCATGTCAATACACCTGCCAGCACACCGAATGCCAGAGCAATGGCAATGATGGGTGACAGCCAGGAGGCACGGATGTAATGGAAATAGTTATCGAAGCCTACAAGCAGACTCTGTGTCAGACTGATGTCTTTGGCCGGGATGATGATGCCCAGTGAGAAAGTGCCGAGTACGAAGATGATAACCGTAATGGCTGCACCGATAAACACTGCCTTCGGATAATTCTTGGAGGGATTGTTCACGTCTTTTACGTGGATACCGCCCATTTCCATACCGGCATAGAAGAGGAAGATACTGGCAGCAAGCACCACGTTGTCGAAGTTCGTCAAGTCGGGGAAGAAGCTGCTGTGGAAGTCCAGGTTGGAGTGTCCGCCGGTGGCAAGGTAGATGATACCCAGGATAATCAGCAGTGCGGCAGGAATAATGGTCCCGACCAGGCCGCCGACCTTTGCCACTTTACCTACCAGCTCATGCCCTTCATGGAGATGAACGTGGCCAGCCAGTAGATGATGAGGACAACGACGAGCGAGTAATACTTGTTGTTGGCCAGTGCCATGTCGTGTACGTCGTTCATGCCGATGAAAGCAATGGATACGGCACCGAATGTCAATACGGTAGGATACCAGATTGTACTTTCAATCCATTGTACCCAGATGGCAAGGAAGCCCAGTCTTTTTCCGTAGGCTTCGCCCACCCAGCGGAACACACCGCCTTGCTTGTCTTGAAACATGGCAGCCAGTTCCGCGGCGACAAGTGACGTCGGAATCAGAAAAACAATGGCTGCAAATAAGTAGTAGAAGGCCGAACTCATTCCGTACACGGCCTCGGCAGGAAGTCCACGTAGGGATACTACTGCCGTCACATTCATGATTGCCAGGGTAAATACCCCCAGCTTCACTGTTTGTTTAATATTTGCCATAAGTTAAGGTTTTAGATGAAAAATATATTCAAAATCAGCGTCTATAACAACACTTGGGAAGAGTTGTTCCCAACGGATAAGTGAAAGTTCCGGTTTTAACTATTCAGGAAGCGTCGGCTTTGGGCGCGGGCTTCTGTGCAACTTTCTTGTAGAACTCTTCTTTTTCCTTATTGCGCCGTTCGACCAGGCTCGTTACATACACTGTAAAGATAGGGAACATCATCATGCCCAGCGCAGCCAGCAGTACGGACAGTACCCGTCCGGTGGGGGTGACTGCTATGATATTGGAACCCACCGTCGTCACATCCATAAATGCCCACCACAAGGCGTCTCCATATCCTTTGACCAAAGGATTGGGACCATGCTCCATGACATAAAAGGCCAAGCTGGAAAAATAGACAGTGGCCAGCAGCATGGTAAGGTAGGAAACAAACAGTCCCGATGCTCGGTTGTACGTCAGCCAACCCACTACGATAGCCATGGCGTAACCGCCCCGCACCAATGGGATGAAACGCAGCATATAGGTTATCTCGGGTGAGAAAGTCCATCCCATATAGCAATGATGTTTTGGTAGGGTATAGCCACCAGCAGGAAAATGAAATGTGTGGCCACGTAGTGACCCTTCTTCTCTGCCAGGAACCATTCCAATACAAAATCCGCCAGGAACAGAGCGCATATCCACAACTGTACTTTCATGTAGACCGACTGTTCATAGAAGGGAATCCCCTTGAACGTGTCGACAGAGATGCTGATAACTAAAAATAGCGACAGTATCAATATAATGACATGCAGTATGCCATAGATACCTTTTTCCCGCAATACAAATTCTGATAGAGCCATTTTCATGATGAAGTCCATTATAAAGTCATAAGTTATGAGTTATAAGTCATTTGCTGATTACGGTGCCTACCAACAAATAACTCATAACCTATAACTCATAACTAAAAAGAGAAGCTTATTCTGTAATCGTTACGTTATCACCATTGAACACACCCAGGCCGAGCTTGTTCATGATGAACTTGATTGCCGATTGGGCCTTTACGGAGTTTCCCGCTTCGTCCAGGGGAGGAGCGAAGGCCGATACTCCCATGACACCGGGCAATACGGCCATTACGCCGCCGCCTACACCGCTTTTGGCCGGTATGCCGGCGGTGTACATCCAGTCGCCGGAATGCTCGTAGAAGCCTACGGTCGAAATCATCGACGTGATTTTCGGTGCCAGGCTGCTTCGAACACCGTTTGTTTGGTGACGGGGTTCACGCCGTTGTTGGCGATGGTTCCTGCGGCAATGCCCAGTTGCCGGGCTGTGATGCCGAGAGAACACTGGCGGGTATAGAGGTCGAGGGCCATATCCGGATCATCGTAGATGCGGTTGTAGTTTTTCAGCAGCCAGGCAATGGAGCGGTTGTTGAAGTTGGTAGCCGTTTCCGATTTGTACAGTTCGTCGATGAGTTGCGGGGCAGAGCCGCACAGCTCAGTGACATTCTGTACAATGGCATCCCATTTCTTGTCGGAGTTTCCCACTGGCTGCACCATGGAACAAGCGGAAATGGCACCGGCATTTACCAATGGAGTGGAAGGGTGGTCGTTTTCCAGCAAAATGGCGATGATGGAGTTGAACGGTAGTCCCGTGGCATCGGCACCTATCATGTCCAGCACTTTCTGTGCACCGTATTGGCGCAGGATAAGGATGGCTGTGTGTACCTTCGAGACGGACTCTATACCGAAATGATAGTCTGTATCACCTATATTGATGGTCTGCCCGTTCATCAGGCAGATGCTGAGCCCGAACAGTCTGGAGTCTATGTTGGCAAGGTAGGGATATAATCCGCATTCTTGCCTCCCGTGCTGCCCTTCACCTCGTTGTAGGCTTCTTGGGCAACCTCCTTTATTTGTGAAATTGATATTTTCTTTTCCATATTAGTTGTTACTTTTTATGTGTACGGCATCCGTGGTTGAATATTTTGGTTTCCACCGGCAGGTTCTTTTCCTGCGCCATACGGGTAGGAGTCGGGTAATCCAGTTTCTCCAGCTCTGTGATGGCATTCTTGATGTCACCCAGCAGCATGTCTGCCATGTCGCGGCTGAATCCTTGGCGGACAACGACACGCATTACGACGTAGTCTTCCAGTTTTGAAGGCAGGGTATAGGCGGGTACCATCCAACCGTGTTGTGACAGCTTGTCCTGCAGGTCATACAGAGTCCATTTGGCAGCTTTTGCATATTCCGGTTTCAAGTACCAGATGAACAGCGGGTTCACAACTTCGTCGGAATAGTTTACGAACGGAGCCATCTTGCCGATTTCGTCATGGATGTACTTGGCGATGGTCAGGGAGTTGTACTGTACTTCTTTGTAACCCTGGAATCCCAAACGGATGAACTGGTAATATTGACCCAGAATCTGTGCGGCAGGACGGGAGAAGTTCAGGCCTACCTGGGTAATGTTGGCACCGAGGTAGTTTACGCTGAATGACATTTCTTCGGGCAGATATTCCTTGCCTTTCCAGCAAACCCAGCCCAGACCCGGATAAACCAGACCGAATTTGTGTCCGCTGACGCTGATGGAGAGTACCCACTTCAAACGGAAGTCCCATTTCTTTTCGGGATAGAGGAACGGGAGGATGAAACCGCCGCTGGCGGCATCTACGTGGATAGGAATGTCGTAGCCGGTCTTTGCATTGTAGGCATCGAGGGCTTTGTCGAGGGCTTCGACGTCATCGTTCAGTCCTGTCCATGTAACGCCTTGGATAGGCACGATACAGATGGTGTTCTCATCACACATCTTCAAAGCTTCTTCGGGGTCGAGCGTGGTCTTGTCCAGTGTCAAGGGCACTTCACGCATTTCAATCTGCCACAATTGGGCGAATTTTTCCCATACCACCTGGAAACCGGTTGAAATAACGAAGTTTGGTTTGTCGAACGGTTTGCCTTGTGCCTGACGTTTCTTGCGCCAGCGCAACCAGGCTGCCACACCACCCAGCATACATGCCTCCGAGGAACCGATGGCAAGTGCGCCGGTTTTCCAGGTCTCTTTTTCAGGAGAGTTCCAGAGGTTGGCCACGATGTTGATACATTTACCGTTCATTACGGCGATGCGCGGATATTCGGTCTCGTCAATGTAGTTGATGTTGATGGCTTCGTTCATCAGCTTGGTGGCATATTCGTCCATATAGGTAGTGACGAATGTAGCCAGATTCAAGCGAGGCTGCGTTTGGGCGAAGGTCTCGTCTTTCACCATCTGATAGGCGATTTCCGGGGTAGTAGGTCCGTCGGGAATCTTTTCTACGGGTGAGGGTTGTAACATACGGTTTGAGCCGAATACTTCAGTTTTCGCATCTCCTTTTCTGAAATTCAAATCTTCCATATAAATAAGTTTTTTAAAGGTTTAGGCGGCGGGGCTTTTCCCCGTCGAATTTCCCACAACAACGAGGTTTGCGGATGAAAGTTCCGGGGTTTTACATTATTTGGCGTTTATTAAAGGGCAGCGTAGTAAAATCTTAAAAAACGAACATTCTGAAGGTAGGTTTGTTGTTCCCACATTATTCATTTAATTAATATACTACTATATGAAAATTAATACCGGAAGGGGCACAATCCCCCTTATCACGCTTGTCGGCATTTGGTCTGTCTCTGCATTGACTTCCTTGCCGGGATTGGCCGTATCACCTATTTTGGGACAGCTTACCACCATTTTTCCACATGCCACGGAACTGGATATACAGATGCTTACCTCCCTACCTTCGCTGCTGATAATTCCTTTTGTGCTGTTGGCGGGCAAGCTGGCAGAGAAACGTGATTTTGTACGTCTGCTGAAAGCGGGCCTTTGGATGTTTGCCGCCAGTGGGGTACTTTATCTTTTTTCGGACAAAATGTGGCAGTTGATGGTGGTCAGCGCTTTGCTTGGCATCGGTTCGGGGGTGATTATTCCGTTGTCCACCGGTCTGGTTTCACGCTATTTCACGGGGGAATATCGGGTGAAGCAGTTTGGTTACAGTTCTGCCATCACCAATGTGACGCTGGTTGTGGCAACGGCGGTGACTGGGTATCTGGCAGAGGTAAACTGGCACTTGCCTTTCGTGGTATATCTGCTTCCGTTGGTTTCTCTGCTGCTTGTCGGGTATTTGAAGGGGGATACCGGTCAGCCGCAGATAACAGAAGATACGGTTACCGTTGTTCCGGAGGAATCCAAGCGTGCGGTTCCCGGTAAATACGGCATCCATGTCCGCCATCTGCTACAGTTGATGCTGTTTTATGGCGTCACTACGTATGTAGTGCTGGCGGTTACTTTTGACTTGCCTTTTTTGATGGAGGCACATCACTTCTCCAGCGGAAATTCCGGATTGATGATTTCCTTATTCTTCCTTGCCATTATGGCTCCGGGCTTCTTCCTGGGGCATATCGTGAAGTGGATGGGGAGAAATACGAAGTTCTACAGCCTTTTGTCCATTGCAGCGGGTTTGCTCTTGATATGGATTTCGCCTAAAGAATGGCTGATAATACCGGGATGTATGTTGGTTGGTTTGGGATATGGTGTCATTCAACCGCTGATTTATGACGAGACAGTAGATACGGCTATACCGGAAAAAACAACTTTGGCACTGGCCTTTGTAATGGTGATGAATTATCTGGCGATCCTATTGTCCCCGTTCATTACAGACTTCTTTCAGACCTTGTTTCACACTAGTTCCAAGGAATTCCCGTTTATTTTCAATCTCTGCATCACACTGCTCGCTATGTGGTGGGAGAAAAAGAGAATGTGGCAAAGCTCTTAACACTTTCATAATGTTATAATATTAGGTGCGGATTAAGAGGGTTTTGACACACTCTATAACTTATAGCTCAATCGCCTCATATTTCAGCCCGAAGACATCGGCTACAGCTTTGTATGTTACCTTGCCTTCCACTACGTTCAATCCCAGCGCCAGAGCCGGATCGTCCTTGCAGGCTTGTCTCCAGCCTTTGCATGCCAGGGCAACGGTGTAGGGCAGGGTGGCATTTGTCAGTGCCATGGTGGAGGTGAAGGGTACGGCGCCGGGGATATTGGCAACGGCGTAGTGCACAATTCCATCCACAATGTAGGTAGGATCGCTGTGCGTAGTGGGATGGGAGGTTTCGAAACAACCGCCTTGGTCGATGGCTACGTCCACGAGTACGGTGCCGGGTTTCATCATCTTCAGCATTTCGCGGGTGATGAGATGCGGGGCCTTGTCACCGGGGATGAGGACGGAACCTACTACCATGTCGATGTTCGGCAATTCCATCTTGATGTTATGGGTGGAAGAATAGAGTGTCTTTACGTTTTTCGGCATCACTTCACTCAGGTAGCGCAGGCGGGGGAGGTTGATGTCTGTAATCAGCACTTCGGCACCCATTCCGGCAGCTATCTGTGCGGCATTGGTGCCCACGATACCGCCTCCAAGGATAAGTACGCGTGCGGGACGTACACCAGTCACTCCACCCATCAGTTTTCCCTTGCCGCCTTGTGGCTTTTCAAGGAAGCGGGCTCCTACTTGTGTAGCCATACGTCCTGCCACCTCGCTCATGGGAGTAAGTAGCGGAAGTGAGTGGTCTTCTTTTTCCACGGTTTCGTAGGCGATGCAGACGGCACCGCTTTCAATCATGGCTTCGGTCAGTAATTTATCGGCTGCAAAGTGGAAGTAGGTAAATACCACTTGTCCCTTTTTAATCAGTTTGTACTCCGGTGCAATAGGTTCCTTTACCTTGACAATCATGTCGGCTGCGGCATACGTCTCTTCAATGGTCGGTAAAGTCTTTGCACCTACGGCGATGTAGTCATCGTCGGAGAAGCCGCTGTTTGCGCCTGCCGTGGCCTGCACATACACCGTATGACCTTTTTTCACCAACTCGGCTACTCCGGCAGGGGTCATGCCCACGCGGTTCTCGTTGTTCTTGATTTCTTTAGGTACTCCGATAATCATAACCTTAAAGTTTTAATTGGGGGGTTAAACATGGCGCAATATAGCGATTTCCCGGCTTGGGTGTTATTGGTGCAGCTATGTTCTTCAACAGAATTTTTATGCATGTCCATTGTGCTATTTTTTTGTTTTCTCCTGATTGCTCCCTGCCTTCTTCATGTTTTCTCCCTGTCTATACAGAGGGACTTGGTAGGGAGCAGATAGGGAGCAGATAGGGAGCGGGTAGAGCGCAGGGAATGGAAATGTTTTGTTTGTCGGAAAATCCTTTTTCTCACTACAGAGTTCACAGAGTTTCATGGAGTTCTCCGGGAAAAATCAGTGATAATCCGTGTAATCTTCCTATATTTGCATGGATTAAATAATATTGACTGTATAAGATATGAAATATTCTCTGTTTTTCTTTCTCTTGCTTTTTGTCGGTGGTATGCAGGGCGGCTATGCCCAGGAAACCGATACAGGCAAGACCTCCTTCATCCCGCCTTTTGATTTCCCCATCACCTTCTCCGGTAACTTCGGCGAGATACGTGCCAACCATTTTCATGGCGGGCTGGACTTCAAGACCGGCGGCACCATCGGCAAGCCGGTACGCGCCCTGGCCGACGGACATATTTCGCGTATCCGCGTTACCCACGGTTCGGGCTATGTGCTCGATGTGGCTTATGACAACGGCTATTCGACGATAAACCGCCATTTGAGTGCTTTTGTGGGCGATGTGGCCCGCCGGGTTGAAGACTTGCAGTACGAGAAAGAGAGTTGGGAGGTGGAAATTACTCCCGAGCCCGGTGAATATCCCGTGAAGGCCGGTCAGATAATAGCTTTGAGCGGAAACACCGGATACTCTTTCGGTCCGCACCTGCATCTGGATATGATAGAGACGGCTACGGACGAATATATAGACCCGCTGCCTTTTTTCATGGACAAGGTGAAGGACAAGACTGCCCCGCGTGCCGAAGGTATCATGCTGTTTCCCCAGCCGGGAAAAGGAGTGGTGGAAGGCAAGCAGGCGCGACGGGCTTTTCCGGCACATCCTGCGAAACCCATTACCGCCTGGGGACTGATTGGTGCAGGCATCCGTGCCTACGATTATATGGACGGAGTGCAGAATAAATATGGCGTGAAGACGGTGATTCTCGAAGTGGACGGTGAGGAAGTCTTCCGCAGTACGGTAGACCGCTTTGCCTATGAGGAGAACCGCTATATCAATTCGTGGACACACGGTCAGTACATGAAGTCTTTTATAGAGCCGGGCAACCGCCTTCGCATGCTGCAGGCATCCAACGGCAATCGCGGCTGGTGGAAATCAACGAAGAACGCCCTTACCGGTTTGTCTATACGCTGAGCGATGCGCTGGGAAATACCTCCAAGGTCCGCTTTACAGTCCAGGGGCAGAAGACGACCATTGCTCCGGTGGAACATCGTGAGAAATATGCCCTCAAATGGGACAAGGTGAACTATCTGCAGGAGCCGGGGCTGGAGTTGGTTATCCCGAAAGGAATGCTCTACGATGACGTCTTGCTGAACTACTCCGTGCGGGCTGATAGTGGCGACATCGCTTTCACCTATCAACTGAACGATACCCGTATTCCTATGCACGATGCCTGCGATTTGCGTATCGGCTTGCGCCGGCGTCCGGTAGAGGATATGACCAAATATTATGTGGCGGGCGTAACGGAGCGCGGTAGAAAATACCGCATCGGCGGTAAGTATGAGGATGGTGTCATGAAAGTGCGTATACGGGATTTGGGGACTTATACCGTGGCGGTGGATACGGTTCCGCCGGTGATAACTCCCGTGAACCAAGCCCAATGGGGACGTACGGGAAAAATCATCTTCAAGGCCAAGGACAAGGAAACCGGCATCAATACCTATCGGGGTACGATTGACGGGAAGTATGCCTTGTTCGGCAAGCCCAATTCCATCAGTGGCAACCTGGTGTGCGAGCTCGACCCGAAACATGTGGAGAAAGGCGGCAAGCACGTGGTGGAGATGACGGTGACGGATGGCTGTGGCAACCGTACCACCGAACAGTTTGACTTTGTATGGTAAAGACTCTCCCCAGGCTTTACCCCCTCCGGTTCTCCCGTTGTCGGGGGAGAGCAATCCGGTAGGGGGGGGAGGTTTGAAGTTGCTTTTGCTGTATATAGTGTAATAAAAATATGTGTAACAAGCCATCATTCCCTTCTCCCCTCTCTTTCGGAGAGGGGGCGGGGGTGAGCCTTAATTTATCAGAAGTATGAAAAGTAAAAGACTGACTCTTTCCGTCTTGTTTATTGTGGCAGCCGTGGCGAATGCGCTGGCCTGCACCAATCTTATCGTAGGTAAGAACGCCTCCGCGGACGGTTCTACCATCGTTTCTTATTCTGCCGATTCCTATGGCTTGTTCGGCGAGTTATACCATTATCCTGCCGGCATGCACAAGAAAGGCACGCTGATTGACATACACGAGTGGGACACCGGCAAATACCTTGGGCAGATAGAGCAGGCCCGCCAGACGTACAACGTCATCGGCAATATGAATGAGTTCCAGCTCACTATCGGTGAGACGACATTCGGCGGACGTCCCGAGCTGGTGGATACCACCGGCATCATCGACTACGGCAGTTTGATTTACCTCGGTCTGCAACGCTCACGCACCGCCCGCGAGGCCATCAAGGTGATGACGGAACTGGTGCAGGAATACGGCTATTACAGCAGTGGCGAGTCCTTTACCGTTGCCGACCCCAACGAGATATGGATTATGGAGATGATTGGCAAGGGACCCGGTGTGCGCGGTGCCGTATGGGTAGCTGTCCGCGTACCTGATGACTGTATCTCCGCTCATGCCAACCAGAGCCGTATTCATCAGTTCAACATGAACGACAAGGAAAACTGTATGTACTCTGCCGACGTCATCTCCTTTGCACGTGAGAAGGGGTATTTTGACGGTGTGAACAAGGATTTCAGCTTTGCCGATGCTTACGCTCCGCTCGATTTCGGTGCCCGCCGCTATTGCGAGGCCCGCGTATGGAGTTATTTCAATATGTTTACCGACCGCGGCAACGAGTTCCTACCTTATATATTAGGTGAGACGAATACTCCGATGCCTCTGTTTGTGAAGCCCAACCGCAAAGTTTCCGTGCAGGATGTGAAGAACGCCATGCGCGACCATTATGAAGGTACCCCTCTCGACATCAGCAAAGATTTCGGTGCAGGCCCGTATCATACCCCGTACCGCCTTTCTCCACTCTCTTTCAAGGTGGGTGACCAGGAATACTTCAATGAGCGTCCCATCTCCACCCAGCAGAGCGGTTTCGTATTCGTGGCACAGATGCGCTCCGAGTTGCCCGACCCTATCGGTGGAGTATTGTGGTTCGGCACGGATGATGCCAACATGACGGTATTTACACCCGTATACTGCTGTACGGACAAGGTTCCCGTATGCTACACCCGTGTGGACGGCGCCGATTACATCACTTTCTCCTGGAACTCCGCTTTCTGGATTTTCAACTGGGTGGCCAATATGGTTTATCCCCGTTATGATTTGATGATGGGCGACGTGCGTGCCACTCAGACAGAGTTGGAGACAACCTTCAACGAAGCGCAGGAAGGCGTTGAGGCTGCTGCTGCCAAACTGCTGGAAAAAGACCCTGCCAAAGCAAAGGCATTCCTTACCAATTATACGAACATGACCGCCCAAAGCACTTTCGATACCTGGAAACGTCTTGGCGAGTTTCTTGTCGTAAAGTACAATGACGGCGTTGTCAAACGTATGAAAAACGGTCAATTCGAACGTAATTCCATCGGCCAGCCGGCAGGCGTAATCCGCCCGGGATACCCGAAGGAGTTCCTCGAAGAGTATGTTAAGCAGACAGGAGACAGATATAAAATGCCTGAATAAAATTAGGATATTTGAACTTATTCTCCTACATTTGTGTCTTACAAAAAAGTTTATATTAACCCTTAAAACAATAACAGTCTTATGGAAAATCAGGAACTGATTAAGCAGGTGACTGAGAAAGCCGAAAAATGGCTTACCCCGGCATATGATGCCGAAACTCAGGCAGAAGTGAAACGCATGTTGGAAAATCCAGATAAAACCGAATTGATAGACAGTTTTTACAAAGACCTGGAGTTTGGAACGGGTGGTCTGCGCGGCATCATGGGTGCCGGTACAAACCGCATGAACATCTATACCGTAGGTGCCGCCACACAAGGCTTGTCCAACTATCTGAACAAATGCTTTGCCGGAAAGAAGGATATCTCCGTTGTTGTGGGTCACGACTGCCGCAACAATAGCGACAAGTTCGCCAAGATTTCCGCCGACATCTTCTCTGCAAACGGCATCAAGGTATATCTTTTTGATGACCTTCGTCCTACGCCCGAAGTTTCATTCGCCATCCGCCACTTCGGCTGCCAGAGCGGTATCAACATCACTGCCAGCCATAATCCCAGAGAATATAATGGCTACAAGGCTTATTGGGATGACGGTGCGCAGGTGCTCGCTCCGCACGATACAGCCATCATCGACGAGGTGAACAAGGTGACTGTGGACGACATCAAGTTCAACGGTAACAAGGACTTGATTCAGATTATCGGCAAGGAAGTGGATAAGGTTTATCTGGACATGGTTCACTCCATCTCCATCGACCCCGAAGTCATCCGTCGCCAGAAAGACCTCAGCATTGTGTATACTCCGCTTCATGGCGCAGGCCGCGTGCTCATTCCGGACTCATTGAAGGAGTGGGGATTTGAGAATATCAACTGCGTGCCCGAACAGATGGTGAAGGACGGCAATTTCTCGACAGTGGTTTCTCCGAACCCCGAAAATGCCGAAGCCCTTTCCATGGCCATTGCGCTGGCCAAGAAGATTGACGCCGACATCGTGATGGCAAGTGACCCGGATGCCGACCGTGTTGGCATGGCCTGCAAGGACGATAAGGGCGAGTGGGTGCTTATCAACGGTAACCAGACGTGTCTCATCTTCTTGTACTACATCATCAAGAACCGTATTGCAATGGGTAAGATGCAGCCGAACGACTTCATCGTGAAGACCATCGTGACCACTGAACTCATCAAGGCTGTGGCAGACAAGAACAAGATTGAAATGCGCGACTGTTACACCGGCTTCAAGTGGATTGCCCGTGAAATCCGTCTGAGCGAAGGCAAGCAGCAGTATATCGGTGGTGGTGAAGAAAGCTATGGCTTCCTGGCCGAAGACTTTGTCCGTGATAAAGATGCGGTTTCTGCCTGCTCCTTGCTGGCCGAAATCTGTGCTTGGGCCAAAGACCAGGGCAAGACGCTCTATGACGTATTGATGGAAATCTATGTAGAATATGGATTCTCGAAGGAAACCACCGTGAATGTGGTGAAACCGGGTAAGAGCGGTGCCGAAGAAATCAAGGCGATGATGGATAACTTCCGTGCCAATCCTCCGAAGGAAATCGGCGGTTCGGCTGTCAGCCTGATTAAGGATTACAAGACGCTGGAACTGACTGATGCCCAGGGCAACGTAAGCAAGCTGGATATGCCCGAGACTTCCAATGTGCTTCAATATTTCACTGTAGACGGCACGAAGATTTCTGTCCGTCCTTCCGGTACGGAACCGAAGATTAAGTTCTATATCGAGGTGAAGGGCGAGATGGGTTGTCCGAAATGCTATGCCAGCGCCGATACCGAAGCTGGGAAGAAAGTGGAGGCAGTGCGCAAGTCACTCGGCATTTGATAGGAAAGAGGAAAAATGTGTATATAGTATTCAGAGAGGCGTAACCCGTGAGGCTGCGCCTCTTCCTTTTGCTTCTGTGTTGAAAGAAAACTTAAATAAAGACTTAAACCCGACGGTTGATGAACAAAACGTTTGCAGGGAAGTTTAGTATATGCAGATTGCGGTTACACACCGATTGGTTGATGTGAATGAGAGTCGTTTCATTCGTAGTTGTTCGTTTGTGAGTGTGTGTTTTCCGCAATCTGCTTTTTTAAATATCTTCCCCCTTCTTTTTAATTTTTAATTCTTTAATTTTTAATTGTTCTCCATCCACCAGTCTATCAGCCTTCTTGCGATACTCAGCTTTCGTGGTATTTCGGGCAGGTTGTCTTTGGAATAGAAGGCGGCAGCGGTCAGCTCATCTTCCTGCAGTTTTATCTCCCCGCTTTCGTAGTCGGCAATGAAGCCCACCATCAATCCGCTGGGGTAGGGCCAGGGCTGGTTACTGAAGTAGGTGATGTTCTTTACCTTCAGCCCCGTTTCCTCAAAAACTTCCCGTTCCACACATTCTTCCAGTGTCTCGCCGGCTTCGAGGAAGCCTGCTACCAGTCCGTAGAAGGTTCCGCGGAAGTTCCGGGCATGCACCAGCAGGATTTCGTCTCCTTTGCGTATCAGTACGATGATGGCGGTGGAAACGGGAGGGTACATCTCATTGCCGCAGTTGGGGCATTTCTTCATGATGGGGGTCTGGCGCTCCATGGCGCTGCCACATACGGGGCAGAAGCGGCTGTGCTCGTCCCAATAGAGTATCTGGAAGGCCTTTCCTGCAGAGCGGTACTCGTCCGGCGAGATGTAGTCGTACGATGCACGCAGGCCTATCATGACCCATTCGTCGGTTTCGGCCACGGGCTGTTCCAAGGCAAATGCATGTACTTGCTTGCCGTTGGGTGGGAACACTTCGTGTATATTACTTCCGGCTTCCGGTGTCAGAGGAGGCTCTATACTGACGGGTACGCTGTATTTTATTTCTCCTTTGTCTGTATATCCTTTTTTCAGCAGCAGTTGGTCTTTGAAGAAGACGAACCACTGCGTGCAGGGTTGGGGTTCTGTTGATTTTTCCATTGTTTGTTATTTTATTATTTGAGGGGGAGCCTGTCCGAAAACTCTGTGGCTGCTTTCTTTCTTTTCAAAGAGAAAATGCATGAATCTTTGTGTCTTTGTGCCTCTGTGTGTGTTCTCTAAATTTCGTTTGCTGTGTCTTTTTCTTGCCGCACATAGACCGTTGACCTTCCCATCCCGCGGCGGCGCAGGAACCCTTGCCGGATGAAGTTGTTCAGTTCGTCTATGGCGGCATGTCTGGTCAGTCCGCTTAGCTGGATGTATTCGTTCTTGTTGATGCATACATTCTGTTTGAGGAACAGTTCCAGTTCGGCTTTTCTTGTTTCTTCTGTGGTCTCTACTGCTTTTTTCGATTTCTTGGTAGTGGAGTGTACACGTTCCAACGTCATTTTCTTCTTGATGTTGTTGCGGAACGTGCTGCTGATGCGCAGGTGCACGTTTTGGAATTGGACGGATTCGGAACGGATTTTCTTTTTCTCATCGTCGGTCTCGCGCAGGCATTTCAGTGAAGTGCTGAAGAATCCGAGTTCTCCCAGCTCCACGATGTTTCCGTTGGCAAGGAGGTCGCACAGCTCGTCGATGCAGGCATCCAATGCTGCCCCTATCACATTTTTTGGCAGATGCTGGAAAGTTGCGATATGTTCCACAAATTCCTTTTGGGTATAATTCCTTTTCGGGCAGATACGTGCGTGGAGTGATTTCTTGTCTTCTTTCCCGTCGGGCGAAGGCGTTTCGTAAAGGTCGTAATACGCGCTCATAAGATATTTATTTTTGTTTATAGCGATAAACAGTTCTCGTCGCTTCGGGGAATTATTTTTGTCGCTAAGCGGATTAATTTTCTTCTTCCTAAAAACTAATCGTCCGACAACTGTTGCATTATCGTCCAACAGTTGTTTAATTATCGTCCGACAGCTGTCGGACGAAACAGAAATGGGTATGGGACGATTAATTCTTAGTGAACAAAGGTATAAAATATAGTGATACGAAGGGTAGTGTTTGGGGAGGAAAGTTTTAGTTTTCGGCAAAAGAGGGGGGATATGAAGAGT
>NZ_BAKJ01000018.1 GCF_000614125.1 Bacteroides rodentium JCM 16496 | reverse complement strand
ACTCTTCACATTATCCGGCAATACGGTCACATTCTCGGAAACAGACGGTTCCAACGACGTAATGATTTCGGGCGAAGCCAGTGGAAACAAGACAACAGGCGGAGCGCTGGTTTTCACCTTCAACCATCTGCTGACCCAATTGCAATTCACTTTTAAAGCAGGTGCCGGGTTTCCCGCTACCGGAAAGACCGTAACCAGCATTACCATCAAAAACCAACAGACTCCTGCCTCTCTCAATATCAACGACGGTACGGTCTCCTATAATCCGACAGGCGCCGGCATCACCCTCACAGGCTCGTATGCCATCAGTGCCGACCCTGGTACCACAGCCACAGTCTATCCAATGGTAAAGAGCGGTGCCACGAGTGTGGTGATGGATATTGTAGCGGGTGGAGTGACCTATCCTAACGTGACGGTAAACCTAAATACGGAAACCGGAAAGGCTCACAATATTATACTGACCTTTACTCCCAAAGGAATTACAGTTTCTGCGATTGTCACCCCGTGGGTTACCGGAGGAACAGGTTCGTCTATCATACAGTGATTCATCCGGTAATACAGATTCCGAAAGTGAAATTTTCTATCCGAATACTCGTAGCGTTCATACCGCTATTATCTGCAAGTTGCAGCAGTGATATGGACGGAGTTTTTTTCAACAGCGAAGAACACTCCATCCAATCCACCTTGCCATTCTGGAAGACAGCTCCCACACACGGTCCGTCATCAACAGTATAAACGATATCAATATCAGTTCTTTAGGAATCTATGAAGTGGCGGAAGGCAGTACTGCCGGTACATTTCCCTGGACTGCCTCCCCTCTATTGAACAATGCTGCTCCTGCCGGTATAAATGGAAATGAAATAACTTTTTCACCGCCATTATACTATCCGGCTGGAGGACGCAAAGTCATCTTTTACGGCTATTATCCACGTACCACGGCTACGAACGGAACCAATTACGTCACTCCCCCCGGAAATGGAACAGCCCCTACTTTCAATTTCACCCTTACAGGACAGGAAGACATCATGCACGGTAGCAGCACTGCCGGTGGAAGCTATTCTCCAGGAACAGCCATACCGATTACCTTCAGGCACAAGCTGACACAAATACAGCTTAATGTCTCGGCTCTGGGAACCCTGCTTTCAAGTATCAAAATTCTAAATGTACGAAATACCGGCTCCATAAATATGGAAACAGGTGTGGTTACCTATGGCAATAATACGGTGGATATCACACTCAACAAAGCCAGTTTGACAACCACCGCTCCAGTGATGGTGCCAGCCGATGTTCCAACCTATCTATTGGAAGTTGCTTTGATAGGACAGCTTCTTCCCCGCAAGTATTTGATAAGACCGGCATCAGGCAAATTTCTGGAAGGGGTAATCTATACAATAACACTGTGAAAAGAGAATTTTCGCCATTAAAGACTTTATTTTCAACATACAAATCAAAAGAAAACAGTATTTTTGCAGCGATTATAAACAAAGTTTAAGAGAAAACAATGGAAGAAATTCAATTTAACCACACCCTGCCCATACAATTACGCTTTAATGACATCGACAAATTCGGCCATGTAAACAACACTGTTTACTTCTCTTTCTATGATTTAGGAAAAACAGAATACTTCGCTTCCGTATGCCCGAATGTAGATTGGGAAAAGGATGGCATTGTTGTCGTCCATATCGAAGCAAATTTCCTTGCACAAATTTATGGTTCGGACCATATTGCCGTGCAAACAGCCGTTACCGAAATAGGGACCAAGAGTTTCCATCTGGCACAGCGTGTCATCGATACGGAAACTCAAGAAGTAAAATGCGTTTGTACTTCCGTCATGGTAGCCTTCGACCTTGCCAAACACGAATCCAAGCCACTGGAAGAAGAATGGGTTGAAGCAATCTGCAAATATGAGGGAAAAGATTTGAAGAAAAAGAAATAAAATCCTATATTTGTCAATTAAGCTAACATTTGTATAAGTAACAATCAGTTACATTTAGTCAACTGCTATGATTCGATTGATATTATTGACCGATTTTACAGAGTCCTTTTCGTACAATCTGCTAAAGGGGGTATTGGCCTATTCCAAAAGCCATGAGCCATGGGTAGTATGCCGTATGCCGCCCTCCTACAAAAACAGTCATGGTATAGAAGGAGTCTTGAAATGGGCAAAGACATGGCAGGCAGATGCAATCATCGGCAGATTTGACAATGATGACAATGTGGAGCTATTCCGTGAAAACGGAATTATCGCGTTGGCCCAGGATTATAAATCAAGGTTCAGCAATATTCCAAACATCACCGGCGATTACCGCAAGACCGGCAGAATGGCAGCAGAGTTTTTTCTGAGTAAAGGCTTTCAGAATTTCGCATTCTACGGTTATCGCGATACGGTATGGTCACAAGAGCGTTGCGAGGGTTTCTATGAATGTATAGCAGCCCAAGGGTTTGGAAACAATTTCTATTCTTATCAGGACCAATCCCTTGATGACTTATGGTTTTATGAGGCACCGCCCCTGCTCAATTGGTTAAAGTCATTGCCACAACCTACGGCACTCATGGCTTGCGATGACAATCAAGGCAACCGCATTACGGAAATCTGTAAAGTCAACAACATCAGAGTGCCCGACAAGATAGCAATATTAGGAGTCGACAATGATGAGATTATATGCAATCTTTCAGACCCTCCCCTATCCAGTATCAGCCAAAACATTGTAAGAGGCGGATTTGAGGCAGCCGCCCTCATAGAACATCTATTGAATGATGAGGAGGCCACTTATCAGGACGTTGTGCTCCAACCGGTTAATATCATCAACCGGCTTTCGACCGACTTCTATTCTACCACCGATACCCATATCCAAACCGCTCTGAAATATATCCATCAGAATATAGCGGCTGATATCACTGTATCGGATATAGTGAAACAGGTACCATTATCACGCCGTTTATTGGAGATTCGTTTCAAGCAAGTCACCCAGCAGTCCATCCACAAATATATCTTCAACCTTAGGATGGAACGCTTTGCCCAATTGCTGTTGGCCAGTGATGCTCCGATTGCAGATGTGGCGGAACAAGTCGGAATAAACAACCTGAAGAACTTGTCCCGCCAATTCAAAGCTTTGAAGAAAATCTCTCCCAATGAATATCGGAAAGAGTACCGGACAAAGAGTTACCAGCGCTGATTTAATCCGGTACAAACAACATGGTATCAGGCAACACGGTTTCCAGAACATTCCGTCCCGAATACCCGACTTCCAATTCCTGGCCCATGTAATCTTCGAAATACAGCAGGTGCAACTCGTGGTATCCTGCTTCAAGAGCAACTTTCCCTTCGGCACGGCGTCCGCTGTGTCCGCCGTCGTTATCAACAATCAATTTACCGTCTATGTATAGTTTAGAACCATCATCGGAAAAAGTATAGAAACGGTATACTCCCCTTTCTGGAATTTTCACCAACGTACGGAAATCATAAGCAAAATGATCAGGGACGGCTGCTTCTTCAATCGAGAAGTTCTTCATCACCCCTTCCTTCACTTTATTGCAGGCGGCAATATCGGCAACACGTTTACATTTGCCTTCATAATAGGTATATGCCACACCCTGCTTCTTGGGAGAAGTTCCCGTAGCCGGCAAATAAGCCATACTCTGCTCCTCATCCGAATTCAGACCTGAAGGGTAATAGTAGGCAGCCTCCCTGCCCGAAGGAGTGGAAATCCATGTGTCAAATTTGAATTGGTCTTCGTACAGTTCAATGATACGGGCTCCTCTCGTCAACTCTCCATACGCATCCGCACCGGTCACCCGTCCGTATCCCAATGCAATACCTTTATCTATTCCTATAAAGTCGTTATCATGGTCATGTCCCACAAATACTCCCATTACATCCCTCATGTCAAGGAAGGCAGCAAACATACCGGAATTGATGTTAGCGGAGGCAACTCCACCTTCTTTGTCATTGCCATAAGTTTTCCCGTCACCTCTGATTTCGTTGTATTCAATCAGCGGAATATGGAAAAAGGCCAAAGCAGGGACGGGATTACCACCGTTTTTCTCCGCAAAGTGTTTACTTTGCTTTCTGTACCATTCTATTTGGTCGAAATGAATCCAGTCGTAAGCACCATAGATTTTATTAGGCTGATAGTCGTTGGAATCCATGCAATAGAGCAATGCCTCTACCTGGTCCTTCTTCTCCGGACTATAAATAGGAATCACGCAATTGCCGCATCCCATAATATCTTCAGGGCCTTTTGCCCCCACATAGTAGGGAGACTTCAAGAGGAAATCATAGATTTCATTGCGCGTCAAGTATTCGGCATCATGGTTTCCCATCATCACCACAAAAGGCATCTTGGCCTCATTGAAAATAGCCACTACGCTTTTCCATCCATCCATAGCAGGGGTATCGGTCACCACATCCCCACTCAGTACAGCAATGTCCGGATGTTCGGCTGCCAGGACAGCACGGATAGTAGCTGCCGTTTCGGCACACTTTGCAGAACCCGGCATCCAGTGCAAATCTGTAAACTGTGCTACTACAAACTTGCCATCCTTAAAAAAGAATTGCTTCTGCGCAAAAGCCGTTACCGGCATACAGCCCAACAGTACAACTAAAAGAACAACTATTTTCTTCATAATTTCTTGAGATTAATATATTTCTATTTCATCTATTGCCAACTCACTCTGCAACCCTTCATGAAAATATCCTTTCGGGCACAAGCCACCACTCAATAATTCCAAGCGGACAAATGCAGCTTCCGTTTCGGCAAATGAAAGAGATGCCGGGAAGCGGATACCTTCCGTCAAGGTAAAATCATAAGTCAGCCGTTTAGTGCCCACCGGAATAAAAGTCTGACCATCCATTGAAACAGAGACACCCATCGCTCTTGCCGGCCATATCTCATTTACCGGCCGCCATAAAGAAGAAAAGGCAACTTCCTTGACTTTTTGAGGTTTCTTCAGTTCCACTACAATCTGTACGGTATCCTGGTAGAAGCTAATCCAGCGACGCATGTCGCGGGCATAGCCACGTCGTCCATCAGTCAGCCCGAAGCCTTTATTCAAGTGTTCCCATCCTGCTTCAGGATTACAAGTATAGTCACATCCGGTTGCCTTGTTTACAGCAAAACTCTTGCGGGTCACTTTCCCCAGCGGCTTACCGTCTCTGTAAACTGCCGAATAAACAGTTGCATCCTCGTCCAACGGTATCGGAGTCTCATAAAGGGAAGATGAAGTGTTGACCGTTGAATCATTTACGGCATAGTAAATATCAGCATCCGGACAGAAGGTGTTCAAAGTCACCTCATAAGTCTGTTGCGACTTGTTCCACGCACCAGTCTGATTGACTTCATAGAAGTTGCGGCAAGCATTCACTCCGCAATCATCCAATCGTTCAAACTCCTTATCCAGCCTGCGGGCAAACGATTCGAAGTCCTTATGTTCCGGCTGTGTCCATTGCACCTCTGACATAGCCAGCAAACGGGGGAAAGCCATATATTCAAAATACTCGGGAGTCTGTATATACTCTCCCCAGATATTGGCTTGTACACCTATTATATAAGCTTGTTCTTCCGGAGTCAGCTCGGCAGGAAGCGGGTTATAATTGTACACCGTATCCAACGGAAGGAAACCGCCGATAGCCAACGGGGCGAATTCCGGACTTTCCTGGTAGTAATCCAAATAACACTTTTTGCCGGGTGTCATAATGACCTTATGCCGTTGGTGAGCCGCTTCGATGCCTCCTTTTTCGCCACGCCATGACATGACGGTAGCATTAGGGGCAAGCCCTCCTTCCAGAATCTCATCCCACCCGATGATGTCACGCCCTTTACTGTTCACAAATTGCTCAATCCGATGGATAAACCAACTTTGCAGAGCTTCTTCATCGGGCAGACCTTCCCGCTTCATCAAATGCTGGCAATGGGCACACTTCTTCCATGCTTTCTTGGGGCACTCATCTCCACCAATGTGGATATAATGGCTGGGGAAGAGTTCCATAACTTCCGTCAGCACATCTTCCAGAAACTCAAAAGTATGCTCTTTGGGACAATAGACCTCATCAAAAACATCAAAATAATCACGCACCACATAAGTCTTTCCCAGTCCGCAAGAAAGTTCCGGATAGGAAGCCAGTGCTGCGGATGCATGTCCCGGCATTTCAATTTCGGGAATGACCGTAATGAAACGGTCGGATGCATACTTCACAATTTCCTTTATTTCTTCCTGCGTATAATAGCCTCTCTTTTCTTTTCCATCGTAACGCCGTGGAAAATAATAATCAGAGTGTCCTATCTGAGTCTGTTTACGATAAGAACCTATTTCAGTCAGTTTCGGGTATTTCTTTATTTCTATTCTCCATCCTTGGTCATCTGTCAGATGAAAATGGAATTTATTCAATTTATAGAATGCCATCAAATCAAGAAACTTCAGCACTTCCTCTTTTGGCAGAAAATTACGTCCTACATCCATCATAGCCCCACGATGAGGAAAACGGGGAGCATCCGTAATGCTGACAGCAGGAATCCTAATCTTTTCCTCGTATTTCCGGTCACCATCATAAATGGCTGCCGGCATGAGTTGCAGCAAAGACTGGACACCATAAAAAAATCCGGCGGCAGTTTCATTGGAAGATATATTTATCCTATCGGAAGAAACCTCCAATGTATAGGCCTCATCGGGCAAGGAATTATCTATGGATAAGCAAATATCAGCCTTTCCCGTTTCCGAAATACCCTTCAGCGTTACAGAGGTGTTTTTCAACGCATCCTCCAAATAATGAAAAACTTTCATCGCGGCTTCCCCGGAAGGGACAGCCACTGTTTTTTCCCCTTGCAGGACATACACTCCCTGCATTGGAGCAAGTTCATTCGGCATGGGTATAATACCATAGTTTGTCGCTACATCATCAGCCACTCTCCCACAAGAGAGAAAAAAGAATGACATAGCCAGTAACCAATATCTTATCTTCATAGTATTTGGGATAATAAGTTGGGATATTCCTTGACTGTCTTCAGTATCAGTTCACCGAACAAAGTATTTGTCCAGGCAAACCAGGAACGAGTAAAGTCCGCGGCATCCTCCGAATGGAAAGACTCATGCATAAAGCCCGTCCCCCCGTCCGTATCACGAAGTTGCTTCAGACAAGCACGTATTTCTTCGGAATCATCCGTTGTAAAAGCCTTCATAATGATGCTCATCGGCCAGATATAATTCAGTCCCACATGAGGGCCTCCTACCCCTTCGCCGGCTTTTCCTTTAAAGAAATAAGGATTATTGTCACTCCATATCATTTTGCGGGTATTCTGGTAAATCGCATCTTTAAAAGAGCAATAACCCAGATAAGGCGCAGCCAACAAACTGGGTACATTGGCATCGTCCATACAAAGCGCGTTACCAAAACCGTCGACCTCAAAAGCATAAATACGTCCACAAACCGGATGATTGAAAGTACCATACCTGCGGATAGCTGCATCCACTTCATCTGCCAGTGCTATACATTCGCCGGAGAAGTCCTTGTTTCCATAAACTTTATCCTCTATCTCAGCCAATTGGCGCAATGACACAACCGCAAACATATTAGAAGGAATCAGAAAACCGTATTGTGTAGCATCATCTGACGGACGGAAAGAAGAAACGATTAAGCCGACCGGCTTTACCGGTGCCCCCCATCCGTTGTTAATCTGCGAATCTGTAGGGCGGTCGCAATCGCGCGTAAAGCTATAAGGTCCTAAGTCTTGTTTCCTCTGTTGCTCTTTAAAGGTCTTGACCACCAGCAGCATAGCTTTATGCCAATTTTCATCGAACACAGACGTGTCTTCCGTGTATTGCCAATAATGATAGGCCAAACGAATGGGATAGCACAAAGAATCTATCTCCCATTTGCGTTCATGCAGTTCCTTAACCATATGTTGTGTATGGTCGGTTTCCCAATAGCTGCCCAACGGCCCGTCGTTGAAGGCATTGGCATACGGGTCTATCAAGATACATTCAGTCTGTCTGTTGACAAGTCCTGCCACCATCAGCTGCAAGTCCTTATCTTTCTTCATCAACGGCAGATAGGGCCATACTTGCGCTGAAGAGTCGCGCAGCCACATGGCATCTATATCACCTGTAATGACGAAAGTATCTGGTCGGCCATTTTTCACTCTATATCTGACAGTAGTGTCAAGCGTATTGGGAAAACAGTTCTCGAACATCCAACGCAACTTCTCGTCCTTTATTTTAGGCTTTGCTTCTTCAATGGCAGCATCTACTGCCTTCGAAATGAAGCTCCTTTTGCTTGCAGAAGGACGCAACGAAACATATCTCCGGCTCAAAATCCCGGATGAAGATAATACGGAAGCGGGCTGAAAGGTCATAGCAGCCAAGGCAAGCCCGCCAGTCTTCAGAAATTGGCGTCTTGACATATTGTTTTTCATGATTGATGTCTTCTTTAATAGGTATGCTTACCGGATGTCACATTTATCTTTTTCTCTTTTCCACCATAGAGTACACACAGTTCAAAATCGATATTGGAATCTACTGTAATACGAGGTTCATCACTTGCCGAACGGCGTGCCTCAGCTTTTAAGGAGATAAGCCCTTCGGGACCAAAAGGATAGCGTTCTATGCCGTTAGTCTCCGTCAAATTCATATCCCAGATAATCTGCTTTTTGGCATAATCTCCCCGAATACCGATAATAAATTCTATCAATTCGGCAATAGGAGGAAGTCCTGCCCAACCCACAAAATTATCCCTTGCCATAAATCCCGGCTCAGCACTTTCCGGAGCATAATATTCCCAAAAAGTTCCAGTCTTCTTATAGACCTCAAATACCTGGGCATAATGATTCAAACAAATCTCCCGTGCCAGTTTACCATAACCTTTCTGCACAAGACCCTGCATCACCATGTAATTAGTTCCCGGCCATACGCCACCCTGCCAATAACGGCCATTCTCCTTGTACTTGGGATTATCGGCAGACAAAGAAGGAATACGGTGTTTCCGGTTGAATGTGGCAGGATTATCCAATTCCTTCACCATGCGGTCCAACTGTACAGAATCCAATACATCAGTAAACAGAGCCCAATAGGCACCTATTCCCTTGGTTGTACAGAGCGTACCGTCAGCATACTGGTCGTAGAGGAAACCGGTCTTTTCATCCCAAAGATTGTCGTGGATATATTTTCCCAGCATCTTGCTTCGTCTTCAAACTCTTCTATCTCTTGCCAACGTTCCAGATAAAATCCCATCTCAAGTAGTAAATTGGCAGTAAATAATTGCTGTAGGTTTGTATCCAGCCAAATCATATGCCCGTGACTGTAGATAGGGCTATATTCCGACGGAACACGGGGCATATTATCCATACCGGTTCCCCATCCGCTTGACCAGTAGGTTCCATTTCTCCAGGTATGGTTCAATTTCAGCCACTTATAATAAGCACAAAGTACCGGAAATATCTTGTGCAGGCGTTCCGTATCACCAAACTGATGGAAATAGACCATCTCACACCAAGGCATCAAGTTCGGTCCGGTACTCACCGGATCATAGCGTTCGAAGCAATCGGCACCATCCGCCTTTATTTCACGGCAAATGAAACCGTCGGGATGCTGCTTGGCGTAAAAGTTGTTCAGCGTATTCTGGAAAGGAAAGAAACGGGTACCATAACGGGCAAACATCAGAATGAAAGAGGAATCCCACATAAAGATATTACCATTATAAGCTGTATCCAAATAGCTTGAGACAAAACCCGAGCCTGCTTGAGGAGCACGGATATTGCCGATAGCTATTTCCCATGCCTTCCAATACATTTCAAGTTCTTTCTCGTGTCCGCCCCAAATGGGATTGGGAAGAATCTGCCGGGCTTCCTCGAAGCTTTTCGGCACAATCGTCTCAGGTTTTGCCACACGATATTCGTTTTCTGTGACCAACGGTTCTTTTACATACGTATTTTTATAAGGCAAATGATACTTTTCATCATTGCCACAGCTCTGGGCATTGAGCGACGAACCCGCCGAGAGCGACAACAGACCTGCCAATAAAACATGTTTCAGCATGGGAAATAGAGTTATTTGGTTATAATTTAAGCAACTTCTTTATTTTATCAAAGATGGCCGTATTCTCATAGATTCCGGTAAAATCTTCCGCTCCGGGACCAAAAGCATATACAGGCACCATCACACCGCTATGGCTGCCGGTGGAAAACTTGCAGACAATCTTGCCTTGTTTCAAATCGCCGTCCACAAGCGTAAGTCCTCCGGTTTCATGGTCGGCCGTCACTACAACCAGCGTTTCGCCGTCCTTGGCAGCCCATTCATAGATAGCTCCGATGGTACGGTCAAAGTCGTGCGTTTCCTGCATCAGCAAGTCCAGGTCGTTGAAATGTCCGTAATCATCCAACTGCGAGCCCTCTATCATCATGAAGAACCCTTTCTTGTTCTGATTCAGTAATTCGATACCTTTCAAGGATGCACGCGCCAAGAGGTCGCCACGCTCTGCCGGAAGAGGTGTATCCTTTGGATAAGGCACTGCAAACACCTTGCCACTCCCTATAGCCGCCAGTTCGTCCCAAGTGCGGGGTGTCTGGAAGCCCTTCGTACGCAGTTCTTCAAACAAATTGCGTCCGTCCTTCCGGTTCTCGAAGTATTGTGCACCGCCACCAAACACATAGTCGGCCTTGCAATCCACATATCCCGTCACCACATCCTCTTCTGCATCCCTGTCCTTGTTGTGACAGCAGAAGTCGGCAGGAGTGGCATCCCACAGGCGGCAGGTCACTGCCAGACCCGTTGATTTTCCTTTTTCCGAAGCCAAATCAATCAGAGATTTCAAAGGTCGCCCTTCCGTATCCACTCCCACATAGTGGTAATTGGTCTTTTGTCCGGTGGCAATCGCCGTTCCTCCGGCACCGGAGTCCGTAATCAGCTTGTCGGCACAATAAGTCTTAGACAAACCCACCGCCTGGCAGTTGTCCAGAAAAAGCTTTCCCCTGTTTGCGTCCATGCCGAATAGACGTGCATCAAGCTCATCCCGTCGCCAATCATCAGGATGACGTTCTTCACCTTCTTGCCTTGCGGAGGTGTTATTTTGGTCACTTCATACGGTTGTTCCAACACGTAGGTCTGTTCTTTGTCACGGCGGCTTTGTGCCGATGTTCCAACGGGCAGCAACACGATTGCCAAAAGTGCCCATACACTTATCTTTGCTATTCTTTTCATCTTTTTATTTTTTATTTTTCACCACAAATTTCCAGATTGACACAAATTCTTCTCTTAATTCATAATTCAAAAAAACTCTGTGTCCTCTGTGGTGAATTACGACATATCATTTCATTCTACCGTCACCAGCACCGGAGCATGGTCCGACAAGAAAGCCCCGTTTTCCGTCTCGGCCAGCACACCATATTTCAGCACTTTCCATCCGTTGCCCACAAACACATAATCTATCAGTGAACGACGTTCGTAGGGAATGCTGCCGAAATCGTGGAAACTCCATGCAGGTCCATATACCACGGGCGACACCGTGCGTGCATCCGTCAGATGTCCCGGGTCTTCCGGGTTGGTGATATGCTTGATGACATCCGACTCCGGTGTAGAGTTAAAGTCTCCGGTCAGCACCACCGGCATCCCGTTACCCAATTCTTTCACTTTATTCAAGATAAGGCTGATTCCCTCGCGGCGTGCCACAACGCCCACATGATCCAAGTGCGTGTTCATGGCCAGGCACTCCTTGCCCGAAACCTTGTCCTTCAATTTCGCCCATGAGGCAACACGTTCACAAGCACCGTCCCAACCTTTGGAACCTGCCACTTCGGGCGTTTCGCTCAGCCAGAATGTGCCGGAATCAAGTACCTCAAAACGCTCTTTCTTATACCAGAGCGCGCTATATTCTCCTTTTTCCTTACCATCTGTGCGACCCACACCTATCACTCCATAATCCGGAAGGCGCTGCTGCAAGTCCTGCAACTGGTTGTGCAGCACCTCCTGCGTGCCCACAATGTCCGCATCATAAAAGCGGATGGCATTGGCCGCACGGTCTTTCCTGTACTGCCAATTGTTCAGGCTGTCTTCCGGATTGTCATACCTTATATTGAAAGACATCACATTCATAGTAGATTCCTGTACGGCAGGCTTGTCCTGTTTCTCCTGTCCGCACGATGCGAGCAGAAGCGGGAAAAGTAATAAAGCTATTTTCTTCATGGTTATCTGTTTTTTGACTATTTCACATACAATGCAGAAGCAGGAATAGGTGACAGCTCCTGTGCCGAAGGAAGTTTCCAGCCCCAACCCAGCTCTTCTCCTTCGTAATCCTCAAAGTAATACAGCTTGTAAGCATGGAATCCTTTCTTCAGTGCCACAGCCCCCGTAGCAGGAATAGCGGCGTGCGAACCATCGTTATTCACCACCATCTCATCATCAATGTACAATACGCTGCCATCATCCGAACGAGTCATAAAGGTGTAGATTCCATCTTCGGGCACCTCTATCAAGCCGGAGAAGATATAGCCGAAGTGGTCTTCCTGACGTGCCTCCTTGATGGAAGGTTCTGCCATGATACCGGTGTCAAGTAACGGACTCTTCTCTATATCCGCCACCTTCCGGTAAGTACCCTCGAAATATTTGTAGGATGTGCCGTTCCGCACAGGACGGACGGCAAGTGCCGGTTTCATCTCAGCCTTGGTGGCCATGATGGAGAGTGTATGGCTTGGGCGGAATCCGTCCTTGAACCCTTTCGCCTTTATGGGAGTCGTCCTATCCAGTTCCAGCGGCTTCTCATAGAGCGGTGACAGTTCTGTAGGTTCGCTTCCATCCAGCGTATATCTCACTTCCGCTCCTGCCGTTACCGTGGCCAGTGCTACCGTAATCTTGTCCATAAACAGATTCAGGTCTTTGTCCACGTATGGCACAGATACCACCTTTTCTTTCGTATAAGAGTAAGGTGCCGATTCTTCCGAAACTCCCCGGGACATGTCCGGCTTGTCTGTCAGCGTAAAACGCAATTCGCCCCCTTCCATCAGCTGTTCATAGGTAATGAAGTTACCCTCTATGGCTTCTCCATTCAGTTCTACCTTGTTTACGTAGATATTCTTTTCCGGATTGTTGGCAAGCACAGACAATGTCTTTCCGTTGGCCAGCCTTATCACCGCCTTATCAAACAGCGGCGTGGTCAGTGCAAATTCATTGCTACCGGGACACACGGAATAGAAGCCCAGACTTGAAAGGATGTACCATGCCGACATCTGCCCGCAATCTTCGTTACCGATGATGCCTTCGGGAGTGGGTGCATACATCTCACGCAGCAACCGGCGTGTCAGCTCCTGGGTTTTCCAAGGCTGGCCGACATAGTCATACAGATAAGCGATATGATGGCTCGGCTCATTGCCATGCACATACTGGCCTATCAAGCCGGTGATGTCCGAAAGTTCCCCTTCCAGCTTCAAGTCCGAAGAGAATATGGAATCGAGTGCCACTACAAACTCATCCTTGCCGCCAAACAGCTGCATCATGCCGTTCACATCATGCGGCACAAAGAAACGATATTGCCAGGCAGTGGCCTCCGTATAGGCACGTCCCACCGCCAACGGCTTGAACGGTGCTTCCCAATTGCCATCCATCCGTTTGGGACGGAAAAACTTGGTAGCCCCATCAAACACATTCACATAGTTTTGCGAACGTGCAATGAATGTCTTGCAAATATCTTCTTTCCCCATCTCTTGCGCCATGCGGGCTATGCACCAGTCATCGTAGGCAAATTCCAGCAGGCAAGAAATAGATTCCCGCTTGATGTTCGAGGGGATGAAACCGTTCCGCACATAGTAGTCCGCCCCTTTTTCGTTCTTCTCGGCAGAGGCTACCATTGCTTCCAGCGCTTTCTCGGCATCAAACCCACGAATGCCTTTCAGATAAGCATCTGCTATGACAGAAGCGGAGTGATAGCCTATCATCGTCCCCGTCTCCCCGGCAGAAAGGGGCCAGATGGGAAGTTCGCCCGAAGCGTCATAAATATCCAGGAAAGAGTTCACCATGTCATTCACCAATCCGGCATCGAGTAGTGTCATCAGCGGATTCCAAGCACGGAAAGTGTCCCACAAGGAGAAAGTGGAGTAATGCTTCCTGCCCTCGGGCATCCTGCCTGTCGTCATGTCGTGACGGCGATACTCACCATTCACATCGCTCACCACATTGGGCACCACCATCGAATGATACAAAGCCGTATAGAAAATCTTCCTGTCGTCCGCATTGCCGCCTTCTACCGCAATGGTGGAGAGTGCCTGTTCCCAAGCAGTACGGGCAGCACTGCGCACGGCATCGAAATCGAAATCTGCCACTTCGGATTCCAAATTTTCACGTGCATTCTTTTCGCTGACAACGGACAGCCCGACTTTTGCCACCAACGGTTCTCCGTCGCTGTTGTCAAAAGCCAAGCAAGCCTGCAAGTGGGTACCGGTCAATTTTGCCTGTGCAGCAACCGGTTTCCGTTCCTGCACAAAGTCCACCGTCTTAAAAGGTTTAGAGAATTGCGCCACGAAATAGACATACTGGTTATCCGTCCATCCCCTAGTGCGGCGCATACCGGCAATCTCATGGTCGGACGTCTGTTCCAGTGTAGCTTCATAGATATGTTCGTTATCGAGCAGGTGTGCCAAGTCGATGATGACAGCCGCTTCCTTTCCAGCGGGGAATGTGTAGCGGTGCACACCGGCATGGGCGGTTGCCGTCAGTTCTGCCTTTATGCCTTCTTCTTTCAGCACGACGGAATAATATCCGGCGGAAGCCTCCTCTTCCTTATGGCTGAAAGCCGCAGGAGGACAAAGCGTTTCGACCGTCAAGTCCGGCTTTTGTGTAGTGGGGCGAAACAGGACGTCGCCCAAGTCAATGCAGCCGGTGCCGCTGAGGTGGGTATGCGAAAATCCCTTCAAAGTGGTGTCGTCATAGTGGTACCCCGCACAGGCATCCCAGTTTCCGGCACGCGTGTCGGGACTCAGTTGCACTGCCCCGAAAGGCACAGTCGCCCCCGGATAGGTATGTCCGTGGAAGCCGGTACCGATGAACGGGTCTACGCAATCAACAGGCTGTTTCACATCGGACGAACAAGCCCCACACACTACACCGACAAAAACGGCATACAGAAGTTCTTTCAAGTTCATTGAGATGAATGTTTTTCAAGTTATTGTTTACGATGTTTTCCTACTCTTACAGACACAAAAGTACATAAAAAGCATGAGTTTTTTACACCGCCATAATAAAGAAATCATTTTTTTCTTCAGAGGAAAGACAACAAAACCTTCCCATATAAAAAAATTCTGCAAGAGCCGATATGCCACGCACACCAACCCTTGCAGATCAGACCAATGGCAATGAGGTCTATTTTATCATTCCACACCCGGTTCAATGGCCAGACAATAATCTTTCACATTGCCGGACACTGAATTTGTGGTAGTCTCACGAAGAACCCACGATTTGTCTGCAACCATAAAGATAGCATATTCTCCGGCTGCAATATCAGCTTGGCTAAACTTTACGTTGCTAATGGACTCTGCAACACTCTTCAAGTCCTCCACAAGATTGCTTTTCACAGTACCAATCAACACACCATTGTGCCTGCTGTCCACAACGGTTCCCAGTGCCGATTTTGCAGCATTTATCTGCTCTTTAGAGCTAAAACGTGCCGTAGCGAAAGGCACCAATATGTCCTTCTGGTTCTCCTTCACCATACTCTTGCACATAATGCTGATAAACTTGATGAAGCAATCGTTACTCACCTTGAATCCTTCTTCAGCATTGTTCTTGTGATTGTACAAGATGAGAGAGCCTTCCGTAGCAATGCCATTTCCATTCTTAACAACCTTATTCAATGCATAACCGGGAAAACGGCTGGTGGCAAAAGAGATATGAGTGGCCACATTGCTGCCACCGCTTACGTCCGCACGGTCTATCACACCAATGGAACAATCCTCGCCCAACGCGTTGATATGATTGACAATCGCATCGGTTTCCCCGATGTTGGCGTCATTCAGTGCCGACAAAAAGTGGACTTCCACGCTTCTGGTTTTATTCCAGTCGGAGTTAGCGTTCTCTTCCTGCTTGATATTGCCCACTCCAAGGTCCTCTGCGATGCAGGAGCCTGCCAGTACTGAGCAGAACCCCAGTGCGGCGAATGTATATAATATATTCTTTTTCATATCGTTATCGTATTACTTTTTAAGTTCAACCTCAACTATTACCGGATCATGGTCAGAAAGCTTTCCTGCATCCACTGACTTTTCACTAATTTTATTCCAGCCGCCTTTGGAAGCAAAGATATAATCTACCCAATGGTTTCCTACCTGGTCAAATTTAGTTCCAATAAGCCCTATGGGCGAAGCGCTGGGATAAACGTTCAAGTCACCGGCCAGAAGAGCAGGCACCTTGGTATCGTTCAAGAATGCAATCAATGCTTCTGCCTGTTCCTGCTGCCCTCCGGTATGGTCGAAGTGAGTGGCAACCACAGCAATGATGTCGCCCGAAGGCAACGCCACCTCGGCAACCACGGCACCACGCTGGTCAGAAGAACCTGCCGGACGGGGAAGCTGCATTGTACGAGAAGCGATAATAGGGTATCTGCTCAAAATGGCGTTACCATAAAGCTCGTTCATGCAATAGGTATAGTTCTCTTCGGGGTTTTGTCCCTGCTTGTTATTCAGGTTGTAAGAGTAGCCATAGATGGCAAACATACCCAACTTATCGGCAATTTCCTGCACTTTATCTATATATTTTCCATCTCTCATCTGGCGGGAACTTCTGTTCTCCACCTCATTGAGTATGATAAAGTCCGCATTTTCATCTTTCAAGAAGTCGGAATAAGGAGTCACATCAAAAGAGTTACGCTCCCCCCATTTATCCTCCTGTTCGAAGGACAGGACATTGAAAGTAATCACTTTAAACCGGTTGTCCTGCGCCTTGGCTTTGGAGGAAAATCCCCCAAAGACCATCACGAAGAGCACCAATATGATATAAGGATAAAATCTCGTATTCATTTTATTGATTTATTTAAACATTAATAAACATTCTGCTTCAAGTTCTTGCTGTTTGCCACCTCTTTGGCAGGAATCGGGAACACATGGTTTACATTCGGATTGAATGTACGTGCAGGCCAGATTTCAACCTCCTGCACATTAAATGAGCCGTCAGGGTTAGTAGTGGTCTTCACCCCATGCAACGGCTTGGCATAAGCTTCCTGTGCATCGTGCCATCTCACGAGGTCAAGGTGGCGGCTGGGTTGGAACTCAAATGCAAGTTCACAACGGCGTTCGTTCTTCAATTGCACCTTGGTGGCTTGGCTGTTTTCAGGCAATCCGGCACGCTTGCGAATCAGATTCAGCAGAGACTTGGCCTCGGCATCACCTTCGCCGTTCTTCCAGATAAGGGCTTCTGCCTTCATCAGCAGAATGTCGGCATAACGGATAAGGCAAGTGCCAGTACGTTGCTGGCATCGTTCATATTGGAATTCACTTTTTTTCCTATACATCGGCGTTTTCCCAAGGAGACATGAATTTTCTCCAGGTCAAGCCTGACGTGCTTGATGTAGCCCATGAGCCTACCGCCCATGTAACATCCTGTCCCACAAACCGGATGTGGTCGCCCGGATAAAGGATAGTAGCGTCACGGCGCTCGTCACCTGCTTCGTAAGCGTTGTAAAGCTCAAGCGTAGGCTGGAAGTACCCCCACGTATTATACAATCCCCAGCCACCGTTCTCAAACGACATGCCATGGAATTTAGGACCTTCCACTGCATTACCCAGCAACGAGAAGATGTATTCTTCGCAGAAGTTGTTCTCTTCGCGCCACAGACGGGCAAAGTCGGGATAGAGGCCACGTTTATCCGCGCCTGTCATGCCCATCACCTTGTCGCACATCTCGATAACCGTGTCGTAATACTTAGCATCGAACTGCGAAGCGTAAAGTGCCGCACGAGCTGCAAATGCCCAGCATGCAGCCTTGTGAGGACGACCATAGTCTTCGTTGGCCATTTCGGACAAATAGGGAAGCAAATCGGCGGCAGCGCGCATGTCTTCTATAATCATGTCATAGTTGGCAAGCACCGAAGTCGGACGCAGTTGGTCTATTTCGGCAGTCGGCGTTTTTTCCGTTACGATAGGAATACCGCCGTTCACACCGTTGTCGCCATACCAAGGAGCCAGCCACAAATAGCAGAAACCACGGTAGAAGCGTGCCTGACCGATGGCGCGGTTCTTTACACTCCCGGAGATGGACATGTCGGGCACATTGCGCAACACATCGTTGGCACGGGCAATGATGCGGTACATCCACGGCCAATTGTCTTTTTGGTCGCGACCGTTTTCCGGGGTCATTTGGAAATTCTTGATGGCCTGCGCCTCACTCTGTGAACGACCGGTCACCATATTGTCGCTACAATTCTCAAGCCACATGAATCCGCGCCCCGTCACTCCTTCTTGGTAAGTGAACTCATGGAAAGCATTCAATGCCTTTTCCACATCTTCTTCTGTTTTCCAGAAACTGGTACTTCCCTCCAATCCATAGGGATCGAATTCCAGAAAATCACTACAACCGGTCAACGAAAAGCCCAGCAAGAGCGACAATGCTATGTTTTTATATTTTTTCATTTCAATATACTGTTTTTGAGGTTTGATTTTCATTTAGAAACTAAAGTTAAATCCGATGCTGAAAGAACGTGACACAGGATATGTACCGCCATCAATACCGAAGTTTCCTACTTCAGGATCGATACCGCTATAATCGGTAGCCGTAAAGAGGTTTTCGCCGTTCAGATAGAAACGGGCCGTGCTGCCCGGCAGACCGATGGCTCTCATCACATTGCCGGGCAATGTGTAGCCGATGGTAACATTCTTCAGACGGAGGTAGCTGGCATCTTCCAGGAAGAAGTCGTTCAAGCTGTTGTAGTTTCCGTTAGGGTCGGAAATCAAGCCGATTCTGGGCACGCCTGAAGTCTTGTTATATTCCCAGGAGTTCTTCACGTCGGCAAGCATATTGCCACCCTGTCCGCGACCGGTGTAACCCATCTGCTTGAAGCCGTTGTAAACGGTGGATTTTCCCACACCTTGGAATTGGAAGCTGAAGTCAATGCCTTTCCACTGCAAGTTGCCGCCAAAGCCGAAAGTAATCTTAGGCATATAGCTGCCCAAGTATTGCTTGTCCTCATCGGTAATCTTGCCGTCGTTGTTGAAGTCCACATACTTGAAGTCACCGGGCTTGGCATTGGGTTGCACTTTTTGCTTGATGCCCGTTTCGGGGTCTCTCCAAGTGAAGTTGTCTATCTCTTCCTGGCTCTGGAAAATCCCTTCGGTCTTCAGCACGTAATAAGAATACCAAGGATGTCCCACGGCGGAGCGCAATGGGGTAAGGCTATTGATTACCACATTGTGTTGCATGAATTCAAGGTTGCCCAGGTCAAGCACTTCATTGTGAACGGTAGAAAGGTTACCGTTTACACCGAATGTCACGTTACCTATTTTCTTGCTGTAGCTCAAACCGAATTCCCAACCACGGTTCACCACATCGCCCACGTTGCCGTAAGGAGAAACAGAGATACCTGCCACCGAAGGAACGGGCACCACCTCGATAAGGTCTTTCGTGCGTTTGTTAAAGTAGTCCACAGTAAGGTTCAGGCTGTTGTCAAGCAAGCCCATGTCCAAACCTACGCCCCACTGCTCGGTGGTTTCCCACTTCAAGTCTTTCGTACCGATAGAACCGGCATATACACCACCATATATAATGTTGTTCAAATCTTTACCATAAATCATCGCCCAGTCGGTTTCATTCAGAGGCACATTCCAAGAGTAGCGCGGAACCAATGCCACGTTACCTACCTGCCCCCAGCTTCCGCGGACTTTCAGCAAGTTCACCACGTTCTTCAAAGGTTCGAAGAACTCTTCGGAAGAAATCTTCCAGGAAGCCGAGAATGCGGGGAACACGCCCGAGTTATTGTCCTTATAGAGTTTGGAAGTGGCATCGCGACGCACACTGGCAGTAAGGAAGTAGCGGTCTTCGTAAGAGTAACCCAAACGAGCGAATGCCGACAGCATACTTTCCTCCCAGATGTTTTCCTCCGGCTGGAATTTGCTCCATTCGCCTGCCTGGCCGTTGGTAATGGAGTGACGATCCTCATTGACGTAGCCGGTAGTGTAGTAAGCGTCATATTTATACTTTTCGTAGCTCATGGAGTAACCCGCCATGAGACTGAAGTGATGCTTGTCGGCAAACACCTTGGCATAAGTGGCTGTAGTTTCCCACAAAAGCTTGCTGTTCCAGGTATTGGTCTTGTCGCGGGAGTTGTCAGAGTTGGGGCGACCGATTTCGGGAACACGGCAATTGAAGATGTCTTCCGTACGAATGTCGATTCCGGCAGTAAAGTCACTCTTCACCGTAAGGCCTGAAAGCGGCTTCAACTCAAGCGAAGTTGTAGAGTAGATGCGGTTGGAAGGACGCATCTGGTCGAGACGTTCCAACATAGCAACGGGGTTGCGCATCTCGCCATAAGGGCTGTTGATGCCTTCTGAAGAAGCCCAACGGGGGATGGTACCGTGATAAAGCGGCCTACCGGTTTTTTCGTCAATCATCAACTTGCCCTCCTTGTCATAGTCGTATACGCTTGCCGAACGGGGGAAGAAGACAGCCTGATTGAGCACACCTTCGTGGCCGGTACCCACGCTACCCTGTCCGTTCTTATATTCATAGCTGACACGCTCGCTCACCTTCAGCCACTTTGCCACCTGGAAATCCAGATTAGCCTTGGCAGAGAACTTGCGGGCGTAGGTATTGAGGAGCACACCCTTGTCGTCGTCGTAAGCAAACGAAGCAAAGCCTTTCATCGTATCGCTACCCCCCGACAGAGAGAGGGCATAGTGTTCCAGCGAGCCGGTGCGGAAGATGGCATCCATCCAGTCCGTGCGGGTAACGTTGCCATAAGGGAAAATCTCCGGGTTTCTGGAAGCGTGGAGAGGGTCGCCGGTAGCGGCACAAGCGTCAGCCCAGATTCTGTTATACTCTTCGGCAGTCAGCGTTTCAGGCAGGTTCACAGCGTTCTTAAAGCTCTTGGAAATGTTGATGTTCACCTTCACCTTGCCTGCGGAAGCCTGCTTGGTGGTTACCACAACCACACCGCCCGAACCTACGCTGGCACCATAAATGGCAGCAGAAGCGGCGTCTTTCAGCACAGTGATGCTTTCCACATCTTCCATATTGAAAGGTGCTCCCGGCACGCCGTCGACCACATAGAGCACACCATCACCACTGTTATAGCTGTCGTCCGTACCACGCGAACCGCGTCCACGGATAGACAGGGAAACATCAGACAGCGGGTCTCCGCCATTGGATTGTATCATGACCCCCGGCATTTGCCCTTGCAAATAAGAACCCAGATTCGCGGGACGGCTTTTCAGTTTATCATCCATTTTCACTGTAGAGACCGCGGTCGACAAGTCTTCCTTACGGCTCGTTCCATAACCGATGACCACCACTTCGTCAAGCAATTCCGCATCTTCCTGCAAAATTATGGTAATGGGCTTCGACGAGGCCTTTACCTCCTGAGTTTTATACCCCAGAAAGCTGATTTCCAAAACATCTTTCTCTGCAGTTTGTAATGCAAACTTTCCGTCAACATCCGTAATCACCCCATTCGTCGTTCCCTTGACAAGGACATTGGCACCAATCACCGGTTCACCGGTCTGATCCTTCACTGTTCCTTTCACTGAAATCTGCTGTGCATAGACGCCAGCCGACAAGAACAGCCCTACCAAAAGGGTCAGAATCGTTCGATAGATTCTAAGATTTACTTGTTTCATTCAATTAAAATTTAAAGTTTATAATATAGATTCTAATATTTCTGCCACAAAGGTCGGAAGGCAGAATTACGTGGTTATTACAAGGTTGCAAAAATCATTTTTCCCAAAGCGCCGAAGCACCCAGCAGACTGGAATCCGTTTGCTGCGAAACCTCCACCTTCACCTTGTCCGATATCACTTTATAGGGGAAACTTTGCATAGCCTGCTCCATGGCATCCTTAAAAAACGGGAAAGCCGCCGCGATTCCTCCACCCAAAACGATGGCCTGGGGGGCGTAAGTGAAAAGGACCGCTTTCATCAGGTTGCCCAAGTGCATCCCGAGTCCATTCCAAAGCCCCAATGCAGCCGGGTCGCCTTGCCGGGCTTTTTCAGCCTCTGCCGCACCGGTAGTATTGTAGCGTCTGAAGAAAAAACTGCTGCAATAGTGCTCAAAGTCCGAGTCCAGATAAGGCAGCGAACCTATCTCGCCGGCACCCAGATACTGCCCGCCATACAGGCGGCGGCCAATGACGACACCGGCACCGATACCCGTCCCGATGGTGATGCCCACCATATTGTCATAAGGTTTCCCAACCCCATACAGGTTCTCTCCTAAAGCAAAACAATTGGAATCATTGTTGACGGCAACCGGAAGCCCGAACTCATTCTCCAGGACCTCCTTCAAATGTATCTCTTTCCAGGAAGCTATGTTTGCCACATTATATACAATCCCCTTCACGGAATCGACAATCGAGGGGACACCGATACCGATGCCATCCACCCGCCCATCCATCATGTCACGGACAAGACGGGAAAGCAGGCTTAACACCGCTGCGGCATCCTGCTGGGCAGGACAAGGGACAGACTCTTTATTCAGGCACTTCCCTTGTTCCACTTGTGCTATCCGGATATTGGTTCCTCCCAAATCTATTGACAGTTTCATAGTATATAGTATATGATTATACAGGTTTCTTAATTCTAATTACAAAATTAATGAAATTGGGAAATCGACAAAACAGCAAATTGCGCATATTAATCCTCATTTTGCGCAAACATTGCCTCTTCTCAAAGGCGGTTGCTGTTTATCAAATACGCCACTAATGCCTTTCCGTCCGGCTTGCCCACAAAATCGATGAAGACAATGCCGCAAATCCGCCTTCCCCCTTTCCTCAAATAGTCGGCAACCGGTTTGTTCACCTTATCGGCAAAGGCTTTAGGAGTTCCCGAAGGAAGCCCGGTAGCACTTACGAAAGTAATCCCCCACCGACGCGAAGAGGCCGGCTCGGCAGATACATTGTCGAGGTTGCGGATGCAGGTTTCTACTTTCCGCCCGGCCTCTTCACCCGATTCATATTGATATTCATCTTCGAGCAGAACCGCCCCTTCCTTACCATCTTTATTACGAAGAGTGAGCAGGCAAGTACTGTCATCCTCCCAACCTACACACGCTGCTCCAGGATAATTATCCATAGCATGATCTCTATGCAGGAAAAGAATCTTTCCACGGCAATCTTTCAGCGTCAGTTCAGGGCGAAAGTCCATCACGAAATAACTTTGATACTCAGGGCTGCTTAAAGAAGCGGACAGCAGAGAAGCATAATCCCGCAATTCTCCTCCTTCCTTTTTCAAGGAAACAATCAAAGTCTCAGAAGGATATGTTTGCAGAAAGTGTATAAAAGCAGGTAAAACATCATCTTCCCAATATATATCCTGAAAGGCATGGCTGTGAAACACCCCCAATTTATTATCCTTTTTTTCCAAACGGATATCGAAAGCACGGATGCCTTGTTGCAATTGGGCAGGAATATCTGTTGCTTGCGTTTTCAACATACGCCCTCCTTTGATGCTACCGCTATCGTGTGAACCGGGAATGGAAATCTTACATATAGGAAGCGTATCATGGAGAATCCTCATCCACTCCGGCTGCAGCACAGTCTCACCCCCCGCCTCTGCACAAGTATCCTGCAATCCGGAGGTTGTAGCACAAACCGGAGCATTCAATAGAAATATGGTCAAAGCCAATGCAACAACTGCTCTTAATCCGTTTCTCTTCATAGTATATTGCTTTTAAGTTTACCGTATGCAAATATAGAGGGTTCATTCTTTCCTCCCATCCCAAATTACGTATTTAGTTCTTCATTTTGCGCAAACATCCAAAGCGGCATATAGCAACATCCGAGCTAAACGTAGCGTACCTTTTCATTACATTTTTGTTCTGTTTTTCGGTTTTCCGCCTACCTGCTCCTATTTTCCCCCTATCTGCTCCGTGTATATATAGAGAGACCTGATAGGGAGCAGGTAGGGAGCAGATAGGGAGCAGATAGGAAAATGTTCTGTTTCTCGGTTTTCCCACATCGTTCAATTCTGCCAACGGGTTACACAGATGTACCTGACGAAAAATGCCATACATTCTCCGTACTGCGTATCTCATCCCAGACGAAGCCCTCCCAAGAAAAGGATTTCAACTCCTCAGGACACTCCAGACGGTTCTTGACAATGAAACGCGTCATCTCTCCGCGACACATCTTGGCGTAGATGACGACAGTCTTCGGCCGGCCGTCCTTCCAGACTTGAAACTCGGGCGTAATGACGCGCACCTCTTGCTCCACCCGCTTCCAGTCAAACAAATTTTTCATTTCGGCACTTGCCAAATTAATGAGAACACCGCCACAGTCTTTAATTTCCTCTATGAAGTAATCCGTCAACAAAGGTTTCCAATAATCAAACACGGATATTCCACCTTTTTCGGGCAGGCGGACATCTCCTTCCAAGCGATAGGGTCTGATACCGTCCAGCGGGCGAAGCAACCCATAAAGAAAAGAAGTGATGCGCAGATGTTCTTGCGCATAACGAAAATCCTCCGCCGAGAAATCCTCCGGAAAAATGCGTTTAAAAACAGCTCCCGTGTAGGCGCAAACGGCCGGCATCGGACGATTCTCCTCCGAGCAGAAATCATGGAAACGCAAACGGTTCTCGGCAGCAATTTGGGTATTCACCCGAAGAAGCCTTCCCAATTCAGATACTGAATACTGCGACATTTCCAACGCATTCCGCACAGCCTCCGCTTCGAATTTCGGGACTGTGACTTCGGGCACGGCAACAGAGCAGCGCGCCGCCATGGTCTTTGCACAAGAGATAAAAACAAGCATAGCAATATTTTTTTGATGGATACAAAAATAAAGTTTTTTAGTGGAGAATACATATACTTATAAAGTTTTTCCGCAGAATTCACCTCCGTTTCAAGAGTTTTTCATACCTTTACACCTTGTTGGAGAAAAGTGCACGTATTGGCCCCCTGCTTCCCCAACATCTTGAGATAGAAAAAGAAAAAATAATATATAAAATGACTCACAAATGGAATTATCAACCATTACACCCGAACAGGCAGAAGCAAGCCAACAACTGGCCCAAGAATTGGGAATTAGCCAATATTGGGAAAATTGCTGGTGGAGCGGGGAATAACAACGGCAGCGGATGCCCGGAAGTTTTTCCGCCCCCAACTACCGGACTTATACGACCCATTCCTGATGAAGGATATGGATATAGCCGTAGAGCGCCTGAACAAGGCAATGGGAAAGAAAGAGCGCATTCTTGTTTACGGAGATTATGACGTAGACGGTACCACGGCTGTGGCATTGGTCTACAAGTTTATCCAACAGTTCTATTCGAACATCGACTACTATATCCCCGACCGTTACAATGAGGGGTATGGAGTTTCAGTCCAAGGAGTAGACTATGCCGCAGAGAGTGGTGTGGGCTTGATTATTGTATTGGACTGCGGTATCAAAGCCGTCGAAGAAATCACATACGCCAAGGAGAAAGGCATTGATTTCATCATCTGCGACCACCATGTCCCCGATGATGTACTGCCCCCTGCCGTAGCCATTCTGAATGCCAAACGGGAAGACAACACTTATCCATACGAGCATCTGTCCGGATGCGGTGTAGGTTTTAAGTTCATGCAGGCATTTGCCATTAACAATGGCATCGAGTTCCATCACCTGATTCCCCTATTGGACCTTTGCGCCGTCAGCATCGCATCGGATATTGTACCATTATGGGTGAAAACCGTATCCTTGCCTACCACGGCCTAAAACAATTGAACAGCAATCCCAGTGTAGGTCTGAAAGCCATCATTGATGTCTGCGGACTGACGGACAAGGACATCACCGTCAGTGACATTGTATTCAAAATAGGTCCCCGCATCAATGCCTCCGGACGTATCCAGAACGGGAAAGAAGCCGTTGACCTGCTTACCGAAAAAGATTTTTCTCTTGCCTTGGAGAAAGCCGGACAAATCAACCAATACAACGAGACCCGCAAGGACTTGGACAAGACCATGACCGAAGAAGCCAATAAGATTGTGGCCGATTTGGATGGACTTGCCGACCGCCGGTCCATTGTATTGTACAATGAAGACTGGCATAAAGGTGTCATCGGCATCGTAGCCTCCCGGCTGACGGAAATCTATTACCGCCCGGCAGTAGTGCTGACGCGTACGGATGACATGGCAACCGGTTCTGCCCGTTCCGTCTCCGGATTCGATGTCTACAAAGCCATTGAATACTGCCGCGACCTTTTGGAAAACTTCGGAGGTCATACCTACGCCGCCGGTCTTTCCATGAAGGTGGAAAATGTACCGGCCTTTATCGAACGTTTTGAAGAGTTCGTATCACAAAACATACTGCCGGAACAGACATGCGCCGTCATCGACATCAATGCCGAGATTGATTTCAGAGACATCACTCCGAAATTCTTCAGCGACCTGAAGAAATTCAATCCATTCGGGCCGGACAATGCCAAACCCATTTTCTGTACGCACAATGTCTATGATTATGGTACCAGCAAAGTCGTAGGACGCGACCAGGAACATATCAAGCTGGAACTGGTGGATAATAAATCGAACAATGTGATGAACGGCATCGCTTTCGGGCAAAGCTCCCACGTACGCTTCATCAAGACCAAACGTTCCTTCGACATCTGCTATTCCATTGAGGAGAATACGCATAAGAGGGGTGAAGTGCAGTTGCAGATTGAAGACATAAAGCCGAATTAAAAGCCTCTCCCCTAACCCCTCCCCCACAGGAGGGGAATAAGAATAGTCTCCTTATATTAAGGAAATGATGAAAATTGGTTGATGCTATAAGATAAGTAATCACTACTATTAGCATAGAGAAGGAAAGAATATCAATTCAACGATAAGAAGTAGCAAGAAAGTTCAATAAGACCATGAGCAGCAGTAGTAACTTCAAAACTCCTCTCCCTACGGGATTGCCCTCCCCCGATAACGGGGGAGCCGGAGGGGGTGGGTTGGGGGTGAGGCTCTTGAAGCAATACTGGGGATACGATACCTTCCGGGGAATCCAGGAAGACATCATCAACAGCATCGGCGAGGGACGGGACACTTTGGGACTAATGCCCACGGGAGGAGGAAAATCCATCACTTTCCAAGTTCCGGCGCTTGCCCAGGAAGGACTTTGCCTAGTCATCACTCCGTTGATTGCCCTCATGAAAGACCAGGTACAAAACCTGAAAAAGCGGGGAATCAAGGCGCTTGCCATCTACTCGGGCATGAGCAGGCAGGAAATCATCGTCACATTGGAGAACTGTATATTCGGCAATTTCAAGTTCCTCTATATCTCCCCCGAAAGGCTCGATACTGAAATCTTCCGCACCAAACTGCAGAAGATGAAAATCAGTATGATTACGGTAGACGAAAGCCACTGCATATCGCAATGGGGTTACGATTTCCGTCCTGCCTATCTGAAGATAGCCGAGATACGCACACTGTTACCCGGTGTACCCGTGCTGGCACTGACAGCCACCGCCACTCCGGAAGTGGTGAAAGACATCCAGGCCCGCCTGCATTTCCGTAAGGAAAATGTGTTCCGCATGAGTTTCGAACGCAAAAATCTCGCCTATATCGTCCGCAAGACGGAAAATAAGACGGGAGAGCTGTTGCACATCCTGCGCCGTATGCCCGGAAGCGCCATCATCTATGTGCGCAACCGCCGCCGCACCAAGGAAATCACCGAACTGCTGCACAACGAAGACATCACCGCCGACTTCTACCATGCCGGACTGGATGACGCCACCAAGGACATCCGCCAACAACGCTGGCAAACAGGAGAAAGCCGTGTCATGGTTGCCACCAATGCATTCGGTATGGGTATCGACAAACCGGATGTACGGATTGTCATCCACATGGATCTGCCCGATTCCATAGAAGCCTACTTCCAGGAAGCAGGACGTGCCGGAAGGGACGGACAAAAAGCCTACGCGGTCGTCCTTTACGCCAAGTCGGACAAGGCAACACTGCACAAACGCATTCCCGACACCTTTCCTGAAAAAGAATATATAAAGGAAGTATATGAGCATCTCCAATACTATTACCAGATGGCAATGGGCGACGGGCAAGGCTGTGTACGCGAGTTCAATATCGAGGACTTTTGCCGAAAGTTCAAGTACTTCCCCGTTCCCGTGGACAGTGCCTTGAAGATTCTGACACAAGCGGGATATCTGGAATATACAGACGAACAAGACAATGCATCCCGGCTACTGTTCACTATCCGTCGGGACGAACTTTACAGACTGAGGGAACTCGGCGAAGACATGGACAAACTCATCCAAACCATTCTCCGTTCCTATACCGGGGTCTTCACAGATTATGCTTTCATCAATGAAGATTCACTGGCCATACGCACCGGACTCACACGCCGGCAAGTGTATGAACAGCTCATCCACCTAGCCAAGCTGCGTATCGTCAGTTACATCCCCCGCAAAAAGACACCATATATAATATACACGCGCGAGAGGGTTGAAATGCGCCACCTGCAAATCTCTCCCGCCGTGTACGAGGAACGCAAAGAGCGATATGAGAAACGCATAAGTGCCATGCTGGATTACGTCACCAATGACACAGTGTGCCGCAGCCGTATTTTACTGCACTATTTCGGAGAGCAAAACGAACACGACTGCGGACAATGTGATACCTGCATCAGCCTGAAGAACAAGAAACCTTCCGGGCACCTTTCGGAAAAGGAACTTTCTGAAAAGATTCTTCAAGCCCTATCTGATAAACAACAAACTCCAGCCACTTTGGCAGAGCAGATACCGGACGATAAAAACATGCTCATCGATGTGTTACATGAATTGTTGGACGAAGGCAAAGTAATTGCTGTCAACGGAATGCTTCAAATCAAAAAATAATTCATTACTTTTGCCGTTGGAAAAGAATGTCCTGCCGCTAAGAGGAACATCTCTTATCAGCCATGCCCCTCCTTTTCCTTTTTAATTTTTAATTCTTTAATTTTTAATCACCTATGGGATTCTTTAAATCTTTCTTCACCGGCAAGTCTGCCAACCCCGCCGATGAGAAACAAAAAAACGAGCAGAAGAATTTTGAGATATTCAAGTATGACGGTATGCGTGCACAACGCATGGGCCGTACAGACTACGCCATCAAATGCTTCACGGAAGCCCTCGCCATTCAGGAAGACTTTGAGACCATGGGCTACCTTGCCCAAGTCTACACCCAGACCAACGAACTGGACGAGGCACACAAGCTGCTGCAGCGTATGACCGAAATAGAGCCGGAACATACCTCCACCTACCTCAGTCTGGCCAACGTATGCTACATGCAGGAAGACTATCCCGCCATGGCAGGAGCAGCAAAGAAAGCTATCGAAATAGAAGAGGGCAACGCATGGCACACTACCTGCTGGGCAAAGCAGACAATGGCCGGGGCGACGGCATCATGTGCATTGCCCACCTCACGAAAGCCATCGTACTGAAGGACGACTTCACCGAGGCACGCCTGCTACGTGCCGAAGCTCTGGCACAAATGCAACAATATAAGGAAGCGATGGAAGACATAGACGCCATTCTGGCACAAGACCCGGAAGACGAAAGTGCCATCTTGCTCCGCGGAAAGATAGAAGAAGCTACGGGAAACAAAGAAAAAGCAGAAAGCAGTTACCGGAAAGTGACGGAGTTGAATCCCTTTAACGAACAAGCCTTCCTCTACTTAGGACAGCTTTACATCACCCAAAACAAGCTGACAGAAGCCATCGAGCTCTTTACGGAAGCCACAGAACTGAACCCTAATTTCGCAGAGGCCTATCATGAGCGCGGACGTGCCAAGTTGCTGAACGGCGACAAAGAAGGCTCGGCAGAAGACATGAAGAAAGGACTGGAACTCAATCCTAAAGAAATACAGAACTTTAACGGACAATATGGTAACCAGCCGGGTGGAAGACAAACAGACATCCTGGGATTATAGAAAGGGAAATAAGTTAAATTGCTACTATCCCTAAAAAAAACATTGTTTTTTGTTTGTATATAAAAGAAAAGCATTACTTTTGTCGCGTAATTCAAAAACAGAGAATACAAGTATGAAGTCATTTACTTATGCATATTACTTCTTTTTTTACTTTTACTTTAGCCAGAAAGTAGAGCGGGAGTTTGTATGTATCAAGTGACAGTGATGCTTAAGGACTGAATAGAGAACCAAGTAAATATACAGAATCCCGCTCCATCGTATGGAAGCGGGATTTTTTTTATAGCATAACCAAGAAAATAAAGAATAATGAAAAAGGTAGCCATTCAAGGAACATTAGGCTCGTATCACGACATCGCCGCACACAAGTACTTCGAAGGAGAAGAAATAGAGTTAATCTGTTGCGCCAACTTTGAAGACGTGTTCGGTGCCATCCGGAAAGACAGTCAGACCATAGGAATGCTGGCAATAGAAAACACCATTGCAGGTAGTTTGCTGCATAACAATGAGCTATTGCGCCAAAGTGGCGCACAGATTGTGGGCGAGTACAAGCTGCGTATTTCCCATAGTTTTGTCTGCCTGCCCGATGAAGACTGGGATGACATTACCGAAGTCAACTCCCACCCCATCGCCCTGATGCAATGCCGTGAATTCCTCGGACAGCACCCCGGCATAAAAGTGGTGGAAGGCGAAGATACCGCCCGCAGTGCCGAAATCATCCAAAAAGAAAACCTGAAAGGCCATGCTGCCATCTGCTCCAAAGCAGCCGCAGAGCGTTACGGCATGAAGATTCTGCAGGAAGGCATCGAAACAAACAAGCACAACTTCACCCGCTTCCTTGTGGTAGCCGACCCTTGGCAGGTGGATGAACTGAACCGGCACCGCAGCAAGGAGGTCAACAAGGCCAGCATGGTGTTCACACTGCCCCACACCGAAGGAAGCCTCTCCCAAGTATTGTCCATTCTGTCCTTCTACAGTATCAACCTGACCAAAATACAGTCCCTCCCCATCATCGGACGGGAATGGGAGTATCAGTTTTACGTAGATGTCGTATTCGACAATGTACTGAGATACAAACAATCTATCGCGGCCATCACACCGCTGACCAAAGAACTGAAAATATTAGGAGAATATGAAGATGGAAAGTCAAGCATCCAAGATTAAGCCAGCCGAACGTCTGGCAAGCGTAAGCGAATACTACTTCTCGAAAAAGCTGAAAGAGGTGGCGCAAATGAACGCCGAAGGCAAGGACGTCATCAGCCTGGGCATCGGAAGCCCCGACATGCCGCCTTCCGAAGAGACCATCCGGACACTTTGCTCAGCCGCCTGCAACCCGGACGGACACGGCTACATGCCCTACGTGGGCATCCCCGAACTGCGCCAAGCCTTTGCCCGGTGGTACGAGAAGTGGTACGACGTAACATTGAATCCCAACACAGAGATACAGCCGCTTATCGGTTCCAAAGAAGGCATCCTGCACGTGACGCTTGCCTTTGTCAACCCCGGCGAACAAGTGCTGGTGCCCAATCCGGGCTATCCTACCTATACTTCATTAAGCAAGATTCTGGGCGCCGAGGTCGTGAACTATAACCTGAAAGAAGAAAACGGCTGGATGCCCGACTTCGACGAGCTGGAACAAATGGACATGAGCCGCGTGAAGCTGATGTGGACCAACTATCCCAACATGCCCACCGGAGCGAATGCAACACCGGAACTGTACCGGAAACTGGTAGACTTCGCCCGCCGCAAGGACATCGTCATCGTGAACGACAACCCTTACAGCTTCATCCTGAACGAGCACCCCATCAGCATCCTCAGCATCCCCGGTGCCAAGGAGTGCTGCATAGAGTTCAACTCCATGAGCAAGAGCCACAACATGCCGGGCTGGCGTATCGGCATGCTTGCCTCGAATGCCGACTTCGTGCAATGGATACTGAAGGTGAAGAGCAACATCGACAGCGGCATGTTCCGTGCCATGCAACTGGCAGCCGCCACCGCACTGGAAGCCGAGCGCGACTGGTATGACGGCAACAACGCGAATTACCGCAACCGCCGTCAGTTGGCAGGAGAAATCATGCATACCCTGGGGTGCACCTACGACGAGAACCAGGTAGGCATGTTCCTCTGGGGCAAAATCCCCGACAGTTGTACAGACGTGGAAGAACTGACCGAACGCGTGCTGCACGAGGCACGGGTGTTCATCACTCCGGGATTCATCTTCGGAAGCAACGGGAAACGGTACATCCGCATCTCCCTCTGCTGCAAGGACAACAAACTGGCAGAAGCATTGGAGCGTATCAAGGAGATAGAATAAATACTTACAAGTAGGAAATGAACACTCTAAAGCCGGAATCTCGTTTACTAAAACTCCACCGGAGATTTAGTAAAACGGGAGGAACGATTTAGTAAATCTTCTCCGACGTTTTAGTAAATCTTGGGAACCACGTTCAGAAAGGTCTCCTGAGAGGGTGAAAGTTACAAGAAAAAAGGAGTATAACAAAAGAATATTATTAAACAAATAAAGAATATGGAACTAGAATTAGAACCTATCACATTGTCTGGTGTTGAAAACAAACGCCCTATGGTAATAGCCGGCCCCTGCAGTGCCGAAACCGAAGAACAAGTAATGAGCACTGCCAAACAACTGGCAGACAAAGGCATCAAACTATTCCGTGCCGGCATCTGGAAACCGCGTACCAAACCGGGCGGCTTCGAAGGCATCGGCGTAGACGGCCTTGCATGGCTGAAAGAGGTAAAGAAAGAAACCGGCATGTATGTTTCTACCGAAGTAGCCACCGCCAAACATGTATACGAATGTCTGAAGGCCGGAGTCGACCTTCTTTGGATAGGTGCACGCACCACCGCCAACCCTTTCGCCGTACAAGAAATTGCCGATGCACTGAAAGGCGTCGATATCCCGGTACTGGTGAAGAATCCGGTAAACCCCGACCTGGAACTGTGGATTGGAGCCTTGGAGCGCATCAACAACGCTGGCTTGAAACGCCTCGGTGCCATTCACCGCGGTTTCAGCAGCTACGACAAGAAGCTGTACCGCAACCTGCCGCAATGGCACATCCCCATCGAGCTACGCCGCCGCATCCCCAACCTGCCCATCCTCTGCGACCCCAGCCACATAGGTGGAAAGCGCGAACTCGTTGCCCCGCTCTGCCAGCAAGCTATGGACTTGGGCTTCAACGGACTGATTGTAGAGAGCCACTGCAACCCCGACTGTGCCTGGAGCGACGCCTCCCAGCAAGTCACTCCGGATGTGCTGGACTACATCCTCAACCTGCTCGTCATCCGCAAGGAAACGCAAAGCACCGAGAACCTCAGCGAATTGCGTAAGCAGATTGACGAATGTGACAACAATCTTATCCAGGAGCTGGCCAAGCGAATGCGTGTGGCACGAGAAATCGGCACTTACAAAAAGGAACATGACATGACCATCCTGCAAACCGGACGCTACAACGAAATCCTCGAGAAGCGCGGCTCGCAAGGCGCATTGTGCGGCATGGATGCCGAGTTCATCAAAAAGGTATTTGAGGCGATACACGAAGAGAGTGTGAGACAACAAATGGAAATTATTAATCATTGAACAGCCCCTCCCGGGGGAGAGGCTTTACCAACCAACCATCATGAGAATACTTATACTTGGAGCCGGGAAAATGGGCTCTTTCTTTACAGATATATTGAGTTTCCAGCACGAGACGGCTGTGTTCGATGTCAACCCGCACCAACTGCGTTTTGTCTACAACACCTACCGCTTCACTACATTGGAGGAAATCAAGGAGTTCGAGCCGGAACTGGTCATCAACGCCGCTACGGTGAAATACACCTTGGAAGCCTTCCGCCAAGTGCTGCCCGTACTGCCTAAGGACTGCATCATCAGCGACATTGCTTCGGTAAAGACCGGATTGAAGAAATTTTACGAAGAAAGCGGTTTCCGATATGTATCCACGCATCCCATGTTCGGCCTACTTTTGCCAGTCTCAGCAATCTGAATACAGAGAATGCCATCATCATCAGCGAAGGCGACCACTTGGGAAAAATCTTCTTCAAAGACCTTTACCAGACAATGAAGCTAAACATCTTCGAATATACATTCGACGAGCATGATGAGACTGTAGCCTATTCGCTGTCCATTCCGTTTGTATCCACCTTCGTGTTTGCAGCGGTAATGAAACACCAGGAAGCTCCGGGCACCACCTTCAAGAAGCACATGGCCATTGCCAAAGGCCTGCTGAGTGAAGACGACTACCTGCTCCAGGAAATCCTGTTCAATCCGCGCACCCCCTCACAAGTGGAGAACATCCGCCTGGAACTGAAGAGCCTGCTGGAGATTATCAACAATAAGGATGCCGAAGGCATGAAGAAGTACCTGACCAAAATCCGGGAAAAGATAAAATAAGCAACCGGCAAGTGTGTGCTCGATGCCAAGGCACACGCTTGTTTTCCAGCCGATAAAACCACATCTTTGCCCCTTGAAAAGCTGTATTAGAATAACAGCAATATTTTATCCACTTTAATTTTTTTTATTCATGGCATCTATCAAGAACAAATCAAAGCTTGCCGCCACGCAAAGCAAGCAGGCAAAGAACAATGCTTCGCCCAAAGTAACCTTACAACTATTCATGCAAGAAAACATCGACCGCATGCACCGACTGGGCAAAGTGCGCACCGGCGAAACCTACACTTGTACACTCAACAGCTTCATGCGTTTCCGTCAAGGAAAGGATGTATTCTGGAAAGATTTTGATGCAGACCTAATGGCTTCCTACGAGGCTTATCTCAAATCGACCGGAGTGGGCATGAACACCATCTCCTTCTACAATCGGATTCTGCGTGCCGTGTACAACCGGGCAGTAGAAAAAGGATTTACGAAACAAGTATTCCCCTTCAAAAATGTCTATACGGGAGTAGAGAAAACCATCCGACGAGGACTGCCCGTAAAAAACATCCGCAGCATCCGAAATATGGACTTGTCACACTACCCGTCACTGGATTATGCACGCGACATGTTTTTATTCAGTTTCTACACCCGAGGCATGTCATTTGTAGACATGGCTTATCTAAAAAAGAGCGACCTGAAAAACGGGATCCTTACCTATCGACGTAAGAAAACAGGACAACAACTTAGCATACGATGGGAACAACACATGCAAGACATACTTGAAAAATACCCCATATCACAAGAATCTCCTTATCTGCTCCCCATCATTTGCAAAAAAGGAAAAGAAGAGAGAAAACAATATAATAACGCGCTGCATTTAGTCAACAAAAAGTTAAAATTTATTGGTAACAAGTTACAAATTTCCATTCCGCTCACCATGTACGTGGCGCGCCATTCATGGGCACAGTGGCCAAAAACAAAAACATCCCCCTTTCTGTCATCAGTGAGGGAATGGGGCATGACTCTGAAAACACGACATTGATTTACCTGGCTTCGCTTGACACAACCATCATAGACAAGGCCAACAAGCTCATATTAAGCCTACTTTGAACAAATAAAAATAAGTTCATCTCTTACCAAGAGATGGATTTGGACTGCAAAGCTATGATTAGCAGTGATAATATCCAAATAATTATTTTACTTATTATCTCTCATTCGTGAAATTACAGTATTGTATATCAAAATGTATATTGGAAGATGACTTTGCAGCAGGACGTTTTTCTCCATGTTTTTATTGATTATCCTACTATCCATCTCTTGGTAAGAGATGAATCCTGAAACGGCAGTCTGATAGCGCAGACTGTAAAGAATATAGAAAGTTGAGATACTATTACACATTGTAATTATACAACAAAAAAGCAATGAATAGTAATTCCAGCAGTATCTATGTTTTTGCTGAATACTCTTCATTGTTTACTACCGGCGGTATATAGGCCGGGCATACGGAATTTTGTTTGATTCCTTTTAGGAGTTTATTGGTAATTTGATAAATCTTTCTCTACAAATTGGAGAATAAAATATTAATGACACTAACAAATCTTAAATAATGGAAAAGATGACTTTAAAACTTTATGCGATTTTGTTTTTAGGTCTTTTCAGTATGGGAGCCCGATGTCAGGAAGTGGCTCTGAAAAGTAATTTGCTATACGACGCCTTCGCCACAGTGAACGCAGGCGTGGAAACAGGATTGGCAGCAAGATGGACACTCGACGTGTCTGCCAATTACAACGGATGGACACTCTCGCACGAGCGGAAGTGGAAGCACTGGCTTCTGCAGCCCGAAGCACGCTACTGGTTCTGCGACCGCTGGGCAGGACACTTTGTAGGAGCACACCTCCTCGGAGGCCAATACAACTTTGGCGGATTGAAAAACGACCTCTCCTTCCTGGGAAGCGACTTCTCCAAACTTTCCAACCGGCGCTACCAAGGATGGTTCCTTGGCGTAGGCGCGGCCTACGGCTATTCCTGGATTCTGGACAAGCACTGGAACCTGGAGGCCGAGATAGGCTTCGGATATGTCTATACACGATTCGATGCCTACCCCTGCGCCAACTGCGGAACCAAACTCGAGAAGGACAAGCCGCACCACTACGTCGGCCCCACCAAGGCCGCGGTAAACCTTGTATATACATTCTAAACTCATTCGGTGGTTATGAACAAAATAGCTAAAAAATTGATTTTTGGCTTGTTGTCCCTATGTTGCACATTGGGAGCCGACGGCCAGACACTGATGGACGGACAGATTAAGATAGAAAATCTTGCTGTCGCCAAGCAAGAAGACAAACTATTCGTGGCAATGGACCTCGACATATCCGCACTCAAGCAAGGGAGCAACCGTGAAGTACTGCTCACCCCTTCGCTCACCCTGGACGACGACAGCCTCGGCCTGCCGCCCGTACGTATTGCGGGGCGCAACCGTTACTATCACCACCTGCGCAATGCCCCGCACACCGACCGTCTCTATCGCAACGGCGAACGCAGCCTGATAGAATACCGCGTGACGGTGCCCTACGAGAAGTGGATGGGCAGAGCCCGGCTCAGCACCACCGAAACCACCTGCGGATGCTGCGATGCCCCCCTGACCGGTTCCACTACGCCCCTGACCAAGTTGCGGCTGGAGAAGCGCGTGCCTACGCCTTTCCTGCCCGCCTATGCCTACATACGCCCCAAGGCGGAACAGAAAATCAACCGCATCGAAGGCTCGGCCTACATCGACTTCCCGGTGAACCGCACCGAGATATACCCCGACTACCGCCGCAATCCGGAGGAGCTGAAGAAGATTCTCGCCACCATCGATGCCGTGAAGAACGACGCCGACAGCAAGATTATCGGTATCAGCATCAAGGGATACGCCTCGCCCGAAGGCTCGTACAGCAACAACACGCGCCTGGCCAAGGGGCGTACGGAGACCCTGAAGGAATATGTACGCAAGCAGTATGCCTTCCCCCAATCGCTCTTCACCACCGACTCCGAGCCGGAAGACTGGGAGGGACTGGAGCGCTTCGTCGCCTCTTCGCAACTGAAGAGCCGCGACGGCATACTAGCCTTGATACACAGCGACCTGGCACCCGACCCGAAAGAGTGGAAAATAAAATCGACCTACCCTGCCGACTATGCCTACCTGCTGCGCGAGGTCTATCCCGGCCTGCGCCATTCGGACTATGCCGTGCAGTACGAGGTGCGTGCCTACACCGACCTCGAAGAAATCAGGCGGCTCATCAAGACGCAGCCCCAGAAGCTGAGCCTGAATGAGATGTACCTCGCCGCACAAGAGATGGAACCAGGCAGCGACGAGTATAACGCCACTTTCGAGACCGCCGTGCGCATGTTTCCCGACGACCCGGTGGCAAACCTCAATGCAGCCAACACGGCCTTGCGCCTTGGCGACCTGAAGGGTGCCGAGGCTTATCTGGACAAAGCCGGCAATGCACCCGAAGCCATCTATGCCCGCGGCATACGCGCCACCCTGCTGAAAGACTACGATACCGCCGAACCGCTGCTGCGGGAAGCCCGGCAAAAGGGAGTGGCACAAGCGGAAGACGCGTTACAGCAGATAGAACGCATAAAGCAGGAGATGGCGGAAGACGCGGAATAATAAGAAGAAAAAGAAATAGCAATATAGCTGAATACAAATAAAAAACTTTAACAATTATACACTATGAAACGAAAAAATTGGAGCCTTTTTTTCATTGGCATGCTGGCAATGTGTGCCATTGCGGGATGCAGCGACGACGAACTGAACGGCAACAAGGGAATAAATCCCGGACACCCGGATGATGCCGTGTATATGAATGTGACCGTGCAACTGCCCGTGGCAGGCGGAAACACAAGGAGTGAAACAGATTCTGACAATGACGATGATTATGGCACCAGTACAGACGGTACCGAAGTAGGAAAAGAGTACGAAAACAAAGTAAACGAAGTTCTTCTTGTATTGGCTGATACAGAGAACAAATTTATTGCTGTAACAACGCGTAAGTCATTGAATCCACAAGAAGGCATAGTCAGGACTACACAAAGTATAAACAAATCTACACTACATGAGTACTATCAGGCAAATGGCGGTGAAATCCTGAATACCGGTAAGGATAAGATTCATATTTACGTATTTTGCAATCCGACACAGGAATTGACCGAGAAATTTAAAGCGCTACAGCCAGGTAATACAGCGTGGACTAAGTGGGCAGGTACAATAACTGAACAACCTAATGGGACCGTAACCGAAGGAGGTGCCATTTGGGGAGGAAAGGAACACAAGGAGGGCTTTCTTATGACTTCTGCAACATACAAAAGCATAGAAAAATTTATTCCAAAAGAATTCAAGGACTGGGAGAATTATGCCAACGAATCCGATGCTTTTGATTTTTCCGGTGACAATCAAGCTGGCAGCAGCCCGGTAGACAACAGGGGTAATATCCAAGTTGAACGTACAGTCGCGCGTTTCGATTTCAAAGATGGAAGTCAGGAAGAGGAACCTAATACCTATATCTTTGGCGAAAACAATGAAAAGCAAGCAACATTGAAAATAGAGTTGACAAAGATGGCATTAGTAAATATGAGTAAAAACTTCTATTACCTTCGTCGTGTGTCAGATGATGGTTTGCCCGATGGCGACAATTTAAGAATTGGCGGAACAGAATATGATAACGGAGTTAGGGCAAACTATGTAGTAGATACGGATGCCAACGACAAAAATACAAAAAAGCATGACCATACATACAAATTCTCAGACGCCTTCAATTTCTGTTTAGGACACCAAACGGGAAACGTTTGGAGTATTGACCCTGCAGCAAGAAAACAGTGGTTTACTGAAACAATCAGCAACGTACTAAAGGGAGAAGATGATAATTCTGAGGGGTGGACTCCGGCGGATAAGCGGAAAGAGGATTATAAAATCTGGCGTTATGTGACAGAAAACACAATCCCCGGAATTAACAATCAAAACAACGGTATAACTACAGGTATTGTGTTCAAAGGAAAGATAAAACCGGTTACCGACAAAACACCTGAGAATTTGGCAAAAGTTTTGAATAGCCAAAATTTAGAAGGGAACGAATCCCCCAATGACCCGATTTTATATTATTATGCCAATAAGCTTTATGTCAGATGGAATGAAGTGCACAATGCAGCCATAGAAGCAGGAAAAGGTTCCGACCTTTATAATGCTGCCTTTGGAAAACCGGAGAATAATGTTCAAGAGACAACTGGCGTGAATGATACAAGTAAAGAAAAATACAGTAATGACCAGAACAGCCCGGATTATTTATGGCGGGCATGGCAGACAACAAGCACCGGCAAAGAAGCTGCTCTGAAAGCTTTCAAAAAAGCCGCCACTGACGCCGGCATCACCCTTTACCAGGCAAGCAAAGAAGGGAATGATGAAGAGGCAGGCTACTACTGCTATTACTTTTATTGGAACCGCCACAACGATAATGGCAACAACGGTGTGATGGGTCCGATGGAATTTGCCGTGGTACGCAACAACGTTTACAAACTGTCGGTAACTGAAATCAAACGTCTGGGACATCCACGCATCACCGAAAATGACCCCGACCCCGTAGACCCGGGAAAGCCCGATGAAAAAGAAGACGTCTACCTCAAACTTTCCGTCGAAGTACTCCCCTGGGTAGTTCGCGTAAACGACATTGAATTCTAAAAACAAGACAAGCATGCAAAGCAACAAGCGACATAGACTTTCAAGATTCGCAAGCAGTGCGCTCGTCGCCCTGGCAACAGCTGCCGCCCTCACGGCGGCTGTTGCCCTCGCCTCGTGCGAGCGCATCTTCGAAGACCTCGACCCGTGCCCCCACGGTGTATCGCTGCGCTTCGTTTACGACTATAACATGGAGTTCGCCAATGCGTTCCCTGCACAGGTGGACTGCCTGACACTTCTTATCTACGATGACGAAGACAACTACGTGGATACCAAAACCGTGACAGGCGCGGAACTGCAAGACGAGGACTACCGCATGAAGCTGGACTTGGAGGAGGGCGAATACCACTTTGTCGCCTACGGCGGAATGGCTTGTCGGGAAAGCTCGTTCGGCTTCGGCAACATCCCCGCCGAGGGAAGCCGGAAGCAGGAGCTGACCGTGGAGATGAACGACGAATGCCTGGTGCAACCCGTAGGCAAGCCACTGCACGACCTCTTCTGGGGCGAACTGACCCTCGCCACTGCCGACCTCTACAGCGAAGGCACCGTGAAGATGATGAAGGACACCAACGGCATACGAATCGTGCTTCAGCAAGCGGACGGAGGAACAGTGAACGCCGACGACTTTGACTTCGAGATTACGGACGACAACACCCTCTTCGACCACACGAACGACCTCGTGGCAAACGGCACCGCCACCTACACCCCTTGGGCACAAGGACAGGCACAGACGGGCGTAAGCATCGTGGGGCAAAGCCAAGTGGAGCCGATTCCTGTAGAGGTGGCCTACGCCGAACTGAGCACGTCGCGCCTGATGACGAAGAACGCACCGCGCCTGACCGTGAAACGGCATGCCGACGGCAATACCGTGATAGACCTCCCGCTAAACAAGTACCTGCTGCTGATGAAGAGCGACCGCTACCACAAGATGGCCGACCAGGAGTACCTGGACCGTGAAAGCCGCTGGACCCTCTTCTTCTTCCTGCAAGGAGGCACATGGCTGAACACGCGCATCGTGGTGAACGACTGGGTGGTAAGAATAAACGACATCGAAATGTAACAGAAAAGAACATGAGACGGAAGTATCTATATATCATTGCATTCTGCCTGCTCTGCTGTGCGGCGGGACTTACGTCGTGCACCGACGAATCGCCCGTAGCGCCACCGGCGGAGAAGGAGAATGCCGTATATCTTGCCTTTCGCGCTGCCGTGGCAGGTGCTTCCACACGTGCCGATGGGACGGAGGAACCCGATGAAGTGATAAAACGGCTGCAAATCGTCATCGTGTCGCAAAAAACGGGTGATGGCGCAGAAGGCTCCACGGGAACTACAAGCGGATGGACAGTAGAAGAAAACCGGGTTATCAGCTCCGGCAGCTCCTACGGCATACTTCTTTCAGACGAACATACTTTCAAGGTGGAAGCCGGCTGCCGGAAACGCATCTACCTGCTGGCCAACTGCAACGGGCTGAAAGATGCCAAAGGCGCACCGCTAAGCTTTGCCAACGAGGCTTTTCTGCCCGACGAGTCAAACGGCACCGCCGCCATAGACAGCTATGTATTCGCCCTGGGAACGGAGACCGGCAGTTACCAATATGCCACAGCCCTCAATGAGGGAAACGGCATACCGATGACCGCCATGTATGAAGTCGATATACCGGAACGAAGCGCTATACCGGAAAATTACATTGAGGATGACTTCTATACAGGAATTCCCCAGACATTGTACGTGGTACGTGCGGCAACCAAGTTTACTTTCAGCTTCAGGTATCAACCTAAGGAGGGGAATGAAGAGAGAGAAATCGCAGTAACCGGAATCAGCCTGAAGAAAGTCATCGAAGACCGCATGTATCTGATGCCGCATGTCCAAACGGGCACTGATGGAAAATATTGGGTGGTGGATGCAGCCAGAGAGCAACACACACACCTGCCGAAAGAGACCGGAACGGCAAGTGCAGGCACCGGTGTAGACTGGATAGACTGGATGGTGGAGGAAGCGAAGAAAGAAGCCCCCTCCGGCGATGCCCAAAAATACGAGTGGCTGACCGCTACAAGGTGCCGAATGCAGAAGAAGGAAAAGAGGAAACTGTGGAATTCTCTTATCAACCGGATGGAGACACAGAAATAAAGGTACCGAAGCAAAGCGAGTATCCTACTACCCCTGCTCTTGCCTTCTACCTGCCCGAAAGCAAAACAGTAAAAGCGGCAGAAACGGCAGACGACCTACTGTTGCAGGAATACGAAGTGACCATCCATACCAAAGAGAACCTCAAGCCGAAAGATGATGGATGGAACGAAAACGATTACTCTTCAGTGACAAGAGAGTATCACAGCGTATTGCTGCATCTGGCTTCCCTCTTCCGCAACACGCATGTCAAGGTACGGGTGACATTTAAAGATGATTCCGATTACAAATTGGATTGGGAAGTGGACGTGGAGCCTTATTGGTCTGTAGTGCTCGACCCGGTATTCGGACTGGACGAGAAAGCCGACCCGAAGAAACGCTAAACACCGAAGGAGCCTCCCCCCCAGGCAGTCCGAGAACTGAAATCTGCTATCGCTTTGACGCGGAATGAAGCGGATTAAGCGGATAAGAATATTAAAAATCCGCGTCATCCGTGTCATCTGCGTCTTCTAAATAATAAACAAAAAGAAAGCAACCGATATGAAACGTAACTTTTTAGCCTACATACTTTTGTGCATATTGTGCCTCGGCAACACCGCCTGCCAAGACGATTTGCTCTACAACGGCGGCGAGATAGGCGAAGGCGAAAGCCTTGTCAGCGCCACCGTGAAGTTCAAAAACCTGACACCTGCGCTGGAGGCCGACACACGAACGGCAGGAGATGCCATCAAGCTGATTCAGAGCCTGCACGTGGTGGTGTATAATGACAAAGGGGAGTTGCAGAAGATATACAGGCTGAAAGAAGCAGAAGAGGGCACACCGGGAGAGGGAGAATATACACTTACGGAAACCGATAGAACAAATGAAAAAAACACTGAAACTATAGGCGGTGAGAAGCAAGGCCTTCCTTCTGCCGAAACACAGACACCCCATGCCGACTTTAAGCTGAGAATCCCTTACGGGCGCTATATGATTTATGCGGTGGCGAATATGGAAGACCTTGAAACCAATTATGCCGAAGACATAAAAACTGCCGACGGTCTGAAAAGCATTTCCCTCCAATGGAATAAGGAGATAATAGCCAACAACCAGATGTTCGGCCATTTCACCGTTACGGGAAGCGCACAGAACGACGAAGTGGCAGTGATAAACCAGGCAACCACCAAACTACACGCCTGGATACGCCGTGCGGCTTCCAAGGTGACGATTGCTTACGATGGTTCTACCTTCACGAGAATGTATATATCTACCTGAAATCGGTTACCATCAAGGATATACCTACGGAATGCTATTTAGGCAAGGAAAGCACCATCAATATGGATTCTAATGATGACATTGAAAATTATGGAGGCCTTATAAAAGAAGGCGAAAGCATCACGTATGCCACAGGAAAAAACTACGATGAACACTGGCCGGCACGCATCACGAAAGGTAAACCGTATTATTATTACATCAATAAAGAGTATAAAGGAGTCTCTGTATTGAGCAAAGACTACAAAGACAAAGAGCAGGAGTATGCCAAACTGGCACATGGAGAGACCAATGAAGCACTCTTCTTCTACGAAAACATGCAGGGAACGGGAAAAGACAAACGACAAGATGCTACCGGACCTGACGGAACAGGAGAACCAGACGGAGCACTGGATGCTCCGGGACTTCCTGGAAACGAAACCTATATAGCCAAAGACAATAAGCCCTACGGCACCTACATCGAAGTAAAAGCCTACTACGTCTCCAATGCCGAAGGCGGGTGGGCAACGGTGACATCACTTACCGCTTCATGCTGGGCAAGAATATCACTACCGACTACAACGCCGAACGCAACCACCACTACAAACTGACACTGAAATTCAACAAATATGCCAATGATGTGGATTGGCACATCGAATACAAAGAAGAGAAACCGGGTATCGAAGCGCCCAACCCCTATTATATCTCTTATCTGTATAACCGAACCATGAACCTGCCTATAAAGATTAATACGGGAGGCGGAACGCTTACTGACTTAAAAGCCGAGATTATTACAAACAACTGGGCACCCAAAGATGCTTATACCGGTAATGCAGACCAGCTGGACTATGCGTATTGGTATGATTATGATGTGACGTCAAGAAAAGATTACAGCGGAATAAATGAGAATAATGCCAATCAGCCTTGGAATGGCTTCCTTTCATTGCGCAAGACCAAATACAAGATATTGACAAATATTTTGGAAGAGAGTAGTGAGGGGGTGCACTATATAGTTAATAATCAGAATTATTATGATACAAAACAAATCGGTACCCGAACCTATTTGCAGGACAAAAAAGAGTTTGAAAATGAGGAAGAGGATGGAAAATTTACAATTACCTCCAACGAAAATGAACACACTGTAAATGTAACCATTCCTTTTTATACGCGCGCCAAACAGATGATTATCACAACCGGATACACAGGGAATAACCCTTATGTGGCTTACCAGCGTCGGGCTACAGTAAAACTCACAGCCATATTGCAGATGCCGGGAGGCGAGTCTAGAGAGTTGACAGAAAATGTAGAAATATTGCAAGTAAGACGCCTTGTCAATCCCAAAGGAATCTACAGAAAACACGATAACAACACACCTTTCCATGTAAAACTCCTCAGGTTGCCTCGGGAGAATGCGACAAATTTTGTAGAATTCACATCCGAAGGGCCGTGGAGAGCAGAAGTTGTAGAAGGAAGCACCTCAAATTTTATCAACCTAAACGGACAACAACAGGTAGAGGGCAATACGGGAACCCCCATTGACTTTATGGTGAATTTTAGTGGGGGGTGCGGGGAAAACGAAAATCGTTATGCCGTAATTAGAGTAAACTACCACAACTATACTTGCCAGCACTTGATATTTGTACGGCAAGGAGATGCTCCCGACGCATTGCTGGATGGTGGCGCCAAATGGCATGCCCATAACTTGGTAACAGCTTCAAGTGAAGCCACTTCACCACTGGACGAAGGCTCGTTGTTCAAATTGGGAAACATGGCAAACCCGATTGCGGCAAGTAACCAAAAATACGAAAAGGAATGGATTAATGTAGAACCATCATTTTTCCCATCACACACTGCAACATATAACCCCTCATTAAAAATCGCAGGAACTGATTCTGAAATGCAGTGGAGCGCAATTCCCACAATTGCTCCTGACATACTAGAAGACGGCAAAACGATGTGGCAATACGAGAAAAATACCCAATCTACTCCGAAAGAGGTAGGCAAGTTCAGCTTAAAAGGAGCACGAATAGCCGAATATGAAGACTTTCGCGCTTTATTTCTATCTGACAAAATAGAACAAGGATATGGTGTACTATATGGCAATGATGCAACAGAAACCGCAACTACCATATCGGGCGCATACCAATATGGTGCTGGTTCTAAAACTGCTGGTATGCGAGGGTGTTTTGTATATAACAAAGAGACATGTAAGAATCTGTTTTTCCCCATAGGGGCTTCCGGCTATGGACATCGCAAACGATATGATGCGCTTAATCCAAGCGACGCAACTAGTATGGGAATACTTCGCTATTCATCCGACCGATATGATAAATATCCTGAAAATGGGAGCCAACCAGGTGAAACGTTAAAAGAAAAGCCACTATTTTATGACTTGTATATGCGCCCCGGCGCCATTTATTGGTTTGATAAACAAGCGACAGTAAAAGGCGGTAAATCCCTCGGCTGGGATATCAACTATTTTACTTTTGACTTTAACTATATTTCAAAAATGAAAGTAAGCAGTAATATTTGGCACAATGACGCCTGCTTCATCCGCTGTGTAGAAGACTAATAGTGATAATATTTCAGGCCGAAGCACCTTGAATCTTATAGCCCGGGACATCCCTCCCGGGCTTTTATAGTAGAACAGAATTAAGTTACTCCGCATTTCACCTCTTTTCTTCGCAAGTCATTTCTACAACCCGGACACCTGAATGCCCCGGCCATGCCGTTTCAGGGGCAGCGACCGCACTTTGACAGACTCCGGTGTTTGAGCCGTCAGACACCGGTGTCCAAGCTGTCAGGTACCGGAGTCTGAGCCGTCAGAATCCGGTACCTGACAGACGGCCTACATTATCCACAATCCCGTATCAGATATATATATAATCCATGAAACCCTCCCGGGCTTTTTCATGTCCGTTCTTCTTATAAACTTACCATTGACAAACAGAGGTTAGTTACTATCCATCCCCGTGATGACTTTTTAGTGCTGCGCACACACAAATAAGCACAAAGCGGCTTTGAAGAATGAATTTTTTATCCCTATATTTGTCGGTACAACTAAAAATCCGGCATCATGGGAAAATTCATCAATCCGTTCACCGACTGCGGTTTCAAGAAAATCTTCGGACAGGAGATTACCAAAGACCTGCTCATCGACTTCCTCAACGACCTGCTGGAGGGAGAGCGATTCATCACCGACCTCACCTTCCTGAACACCGCGCAGATTCCCGAGCTGGAGACCACCCAGGGCAAGAAAGGCAGCGAGTGGCAGTCCGACATCAAGGCAGTGTATGGCGTGTTCTTCATGAATTTCGTCTTCGACAAGCTGGAGCAGATAGCCAGCGTGGCATCTTTCAGCCAGCAGGAACTGGAAAGGCTATGAAGACCATGAACGGCCACCTGTCTTCCGCATCATTGACGCGGCTTCTCCTGCTACACTGCCTCCTGCTGCTTGCCGGCTTCTGGGGCAGCATCAGCGCCCAGCAGCCCCTATCCCAAGAGCTGCCCCTGCCCTCCGTGCCCACCACCCTGCGCACCCCCCACGAGCGTGCCGCCTACATCCTGGCACACTTCTGGGACGGTCTGGATTTCGCCGACACCCTGCGCAGCCGCCGCCCCGACTTCGTGGAGCAGAATCTTGCCAACTTCCTTTCCCTCTTCCCCCATGCCCAAGAGGAAGCCCGCACCGCCGCCGTCCGCCGGCTGATGCAGCGCGCCGAAGCCGACAAGCCCGCCTACCTGCTGCTGGCGGAACTCTCTGAGAAGTACCTCTACACCCCCGGCTCGCCCATGCAGAGCGAAGAGCACTTCATCCCCTTTCTGGAAGAGCTGGCCCGCACCCCTATCCTGGACGATACCGAAAAGTCGCGCCCCCGCTTCCTGCTCTCTGCCGCCCGGAAGAACCGCCCCGGCACCACAGCCACCGACTTCGCCTACCACACTGCGGAAGGAAAACTACAGACGCTACACGCCACCCCTCCGCCCCGCACCTGCTCCTAATGTTCTACAACCCCGACTGCACCCACTGCCGTCAGGCCATCGCCCAGCTGCACGCCGACAGCCTCTTCAGGCAGATGCTGCACGACGACCGGCTCACCGTGCTTGCCATCAATACCGAAAGCGACCATGAAACCCCGCCCCGTCCCGAAGCACATCCCCACAACGGAAACGAACTGCCCGACGGCTGGATAGCCGGAACCGCCACCTCCACCGACAACGAACCGTATGTATTCCCCACCATGCCCACCCTTTACCTGCTGGACAAAGAAAAACACGTCCTCTTGAAAGAGGCACTGCCGGAACAAGTTCTTGCGCGCCTTGCAGAAGAAAGCCGGAATCAACTCCGGCACAAAAAGTGATTTCAATCCTGCACAGCCTTTACCTTTTATGGCTTTCTCCCTATTCATTGGCAATCCACAGACAATTGATTTTCAGTTTTTTGCTACTTCCCTCTTGCTACTTCCGCAAGTTTTCTCAGACTTTCGTGAAAAAGAGAAAACGGTATTTCCCTCACTTTTTATCAACATCAGTATGGTACTATGTTGCTTTACAAATCATGTTAAACCAATGTTTATTCATGAAAAAACAGAAATATAATAGTAAAAAATTGGGAACTATTACCAATTTGTTTTATTTTTGTACGCCGAAATTCTTAATAAATTTACGCTATGAAAAAGAGAAACCGGAACATTTTTTTTATCAGCATACTGGCAATATGCACCATGGCAGGTTGCGGCAACCCCGCTGACAAAAAAGCAGGCGTAAAAACAGATGTAAAGCCGGACAAGTCTGAAGATGTGGTGTACGTAAATGTACAAGTGCAACTGCCTACAGTGAATACAAATGCGGATAATGAAAATAATAAGCCCGACAGCATTGGCAATACAAACAATGCCGCAACAAGAGAGTTCGAGAACCGGGTGAACAACATCCTGCTTGTGCTGGCCGACAAAGATGACAAATTCATTGCCTGCGGCGAACAAGCATCGTTGGCAGTCCTCAACAAAGCAAAAGGCACTGTCGGCACCGTCCAGAAAATAGACAAAGCCGCACTGGCTGCCTATTATAAGGCTGACAGTACGAAAGAAAAAGACAAAATTCATATCTACGCCTTTTGTAACCCTACGAATGAACTAAAAGACCTCTTCAAAGAGCATTTCATGCTGAAAGATTTCATGTTGGAAGAATGGATACACAAAACCGAAAACATTACTGAAGATGCCAATGGCAACATAATAAGAGGAGAAGCTGTGTGGGGAGGAAAAGACCATCAACATGGATTCCTGATGTCTACCGCAGACAGAGCGTGCATTGAAAAGAATATTCCCCCAAAAATGGAATATTGGGAAAAGTACACCCAAAAGAATACTCCCTTCAACTTCTCCGGCATGAACCGGCAAGGCGCTAAAGAAAAAGAGATAAACAACGAAGGCAACATCCTGGTGGAACGTGCCGTAGCACGTATCGACTTCAAAGACGGAAGTAAAAACGAAGACCAAACCTACGTGCTGGGAGATGATGAAAACAACGCCACCCTGAAGGTGAAACTGACCAAAATGGCACTGGTGAACATGAGCCGCGACTTCTACTACCTGCGACGCGTGTCGACCGACGGCAGCAATACCGGCGCACTGATTTGCGGAGCAGAATACCGCCATGGTCCCCAAACCAACTACGTGGTAGACACAGATGCTACCATAAAAAACGGAATTGACAAAAACATTGACAAAGGTTATCCCTTCAAGGATTACTTCAACTTCTGCCTCGGCAACTACGAAGGAGGTAACTGGCACATTGATGCCACTGCACGCAGCCAATGGTACACCTCACTGATTTCAAAAGTCATCAAAAATAAGGGAAAAGACTACCACACATGGCGCTATGTAACCGAAAACACCATTCCCGGCATAGAAATGCAACAAAACGGAATCACTACCGGCATCGTACTCAAAGGACAAATCATGGCGACCGACAAAGCTCCCGGAAATTGAAGGATGCCATTGCAAACGCCAAGGGAAATCCGACCAAAGACCCTATCCTTTATTCCTACGCCAATACACTCTACGTGACATGGGAGGAAGTGCGCGAAAAAGCATTCCAGGCAGAAGAGAACAGCAGGTTCTATAAAGCCGTATTCGGAAATGAAAAAAAGAAGAATCTCACCATAAAAGGCAATGGGCAGGCAGCCGTCTACAGCGCAGACCAAACAAGCCCAGACCATTTGTGGCAAAAGTGGCATGAACAGAACATTAACAACGAAGCATTCCAGGCAGATTTCAGGAAAGCCGCCAAAAAAGCGCAGTTCACCCTTTATCAATCGAGCACGGACAACTACGACGCAGCAGGCTATTACTGTTACTACTTCTGCTGGAACCGACACAATGACAACAACGATGACACCGTGATGGGACCGATGGAGTTCGCCATAGTGCGCAACAACATTTACAGACTTTCCGTAACCGGAATTAACCGTCTGGGACATCCGCGTATTTCGGAAAACGACCCCGTTCCCATAACTCCGAACACCCCAAATGAAAACAACAGGCACTACCTTACGCTATCCGTTGACGTAATCCCCTGGAGAGGTGCATTAACCACCTGGATTCCTAACAACTGACATGGAAATAACAAAAAAATCACATAGGCAAATAGGCCGCCACCTCTTTTGAAGTGCTGCCTCCACCCAGGCCACCCACTCCAACCACACGGCCCAATACAAGACCGCTGTGATTGTGGTTCCTTTGCCGCAAAGCATCCAGGTTTATCGGTTTTCTGCCATTGTCCTTCAGCCTGCTCTCACACGCATTCACCTCCATGTCGAACTCTTCGGAGGCGAACATGAAAGTACCGTCTTCTCCGGACGGTGCATCATTTGAGCAAACGTTCCAAAATAATGTTCCGCATAAACTCCCTCTCACTCTTGTACGCACCTGCCAGATAATATAGAACAATAATTACATTAAGATTAAGCATATACAACAAAACATATTGTTAATTATTTTAAATTTCAACGATTATATTTTAAGATTAAAATGCATATGTATTATTTTTGTATAAATAATGCATATGGCAATCAAATTGTTATTAGACAACATATTACTTAAAAAGTTAAGTTATGAAAGTATTTTTATTTAAAAGATGTACAATTAGCTTATGCTTCATTTTTCTATATTTAAACTTGGCTTTTGCCAATGAAACCATTGTCGGTAAACACCGCAGATTACTTATTATAAACTCGTACAATGAAAGCGCACCCTGGAGCCAGGAGCTTATAACCCCTATCCTACTGCAAACATCTTCCATAGAGGATATCACAGCCGATGTAGTACACATGAACGGGACGTTTATCCGTAATGACTCATCATATATCCGGATGGAGAATGGCATTTTCCAACGTTTCCGGAAAAAGAAGCCTGATTATCTCGTACTTATCGGCAACATGGCTTTTACTTTAAGGGAACGTATTTTGAGCGAGTGGGGAAATATCCCGATGGTATTGATAGGCAATGAAGACACGTATGCCACCCGGGAATATTATTTCACCGGACGTCCTATACACATGCCCGATAACGCCACAGCTCCTTTGGCCGACCTACGGCAACAATACAACTTTACCTTCATTGAAACGCCGTATATGTACAAAGAGACCATCGACATGATGGTACAGATGCAGCCCAAAATGAAAATTATTGTATTTGCAGCAGATGAACTCTATCATAACCAAGACCTGGACCGGCTTATTCATGCTATATAACGTCACAGTATCCAAACCTCCGCTATAAACGTTTAATAGGTAATGAAAGAAACCAAAACGAATTACAAGCCTATCTGCTAAATGATGAACCGGAGATAGGTATGCTTTTTTCCACATGGTTTTACGAACGTAAGAACCTGCTCGGTTTTCCTACACTCATCAGCGGAGACTTCCAGCTGGTTGCATCGTCGCCCCAGCCCGTATTTGCACTAAGAAGTGCCTATGTGGGCAAAGAGGGATTTGTGGGAGGATATTTCTATGACCGCATGGAAGTGCAGAAGTCACTTTCTTCGGCACTCAAGCAGATATTCGAAGGAGAAGACGCACGGAATATCCCGTTTGAATACAGCAAACAATCATATCCCCTCATCAACTATTCACAGCTACAGATAGACGGTCTTGACGCCACCCTTTGTCCGATGAACACGGTATTTATACATAAACCGCTTACATTCTGGCAGAAATATCAATGGTGGATTATTTGTGGAGTAGTGCTGATACTCTCACTACTTATCATAGCTTTAGTCATTTATTGGTTCCAACGAAAGAAGATCGCCTTGCTAAGTGCCCATGATACCCTTTTACGCAACATGCCGATATCTTATACCCAGATAGAGGTTTTCTTCGACAAAACAGGACAAATAGCAGATATGAGCTATCGGTGCGGCAACATCATCTTCAACAACCAGTTTACGCCAACCGCTGATGGTTCACAAAAAAATGCCTTTTCCCAAATAGAGCACCTGACACATTTCATGGAAATGGTATTCCAAGAAAAACAAACAGTAACATTTACTCATTACTTCAAACAAACAAACAGCTTTTACGAATTCATTCTCTGCCCGGCATCCCAAAAACACACTTTGGATGTCTTCGCTGTAAACATTACAGCTCGTAAAGATGCCGAAAACACATTACGAGAAACTAACAAAAAGCTGGAAATGACACTGAGCATAGCGCGCATCATACCATGGCGCTGGGATTTAAAAAAAGAATTAATCTATTGCGAAGCACAAAAGATATTAGACCATATGAACTTTACAAAAGAGAAAAGTTCCACAGACCAAGTAGATATTATCAAGGCGTCAGAATATTTCCGAAAGATACATCCGGAAGACTTCGAACGTATGCACCAAGTACATAAAAATCTCATTTTAGGAAAGTTGCAACATGCCAGAGAAGAGTATCGCATTATCACCGAAATAGAAGGACGAAAAATAATAGACTGGATGGAAACCAATGCAGTAGTTGATCAGCGCGACAAAAATGGCTGTCCGATATCGCTTGTCGGTTCCCTTTTACTGATAACAGAACGTAAAAGACAAGAAGAAGCGCTTATCCGGGCACGAGAAAAAGCCCAAGAGTCCGAACGGTTGAAATCTGCATTTCTGGCCAATATGAGTCATGAAATACGTACTCCCTTGAATGCCATCGTAGGATTCTCCAGCTTACTGACTGCAACCGAAAACGAAACCGAACGTAAAGAGTTCATCAGCATTATAGAAACCAACAACCAGTTGCTATTGCAACTGATAAGTGACATTCTCGATCTTTCAAAAATAGAAGCAAATACACTGGAATTCAAATATCAGAATGTTGATTTAAATCAGTTGGCAAAAGATGTGGAAAACACAGTACGAGACAGACTGCAACCAGGTGTTGTCCTACGATTCGTTCCAGGGGAACCTGTTTGTTATGTACAGACAGAACATAACCGTCTCTCTCAAGTCCTCATCAACCTGCTAGTCAACGCTGCAAAATTCACAGAAAAAGGTGAGATTATGTTTGGATACAAAATCCGTGGAGAAGAAATCTATTTCTACGTAAAAGATACGGGAATAGGTATCTCACTAGAGAACCAGAAGAAAATATTTGAACGGTTTACCAAAGTAAACACCTTTATACAAGGAACGGGATTAGGACTCTCAATATGCAAAAACATTGTCACAAGAATGAAAGGACGCATCGGAGTAGATTCCGAAGGAGAAGGTAAAGGAAGTACTTTCTGGTTTACAATACCCTATAAACCGAAAGAGGTTCAAAAGGAAACTAATCTAACAGTAATGCCTCTTTTGAACGAGAAAATTAAGGAAAAGCCAACAATCCTGATAGCTGAGGACAACGAAAGCAACTATATGTTGTTTGAGTCTATCCTACAAAAGATTATGAGTTGGTTCACGCTTGGAATGGAGAGGAAGCCGTGGAACTCCATCAAAAGTTTCATCCGCATGTGGTTATCATGGACATCAATATGCCAAAAATGGATGGATATGAAGCAACTCGCGAAATACGTAAAATCTCCAAAACGGTACCCATTATTGCAGTAACGGCATACTCCTTTGCTTCAGACAAAGAAAAGATTATGCAGAATGGCTTTAACGGATATATGTCCAAGCCGGTTGATATACAAAGATTAAAAGAAAAACTCGACTATACAATCCACGGGAAGTTTATGATGATGTAGGACTCCAGTCAGCTCTTTCCTATATGATATTTTTTGATTATCCAAGAAATATCATGTACTTTTGCACAAGTTAGAAATTAGAAAAGAGACAATGATAGACCAACCCACCATAGACCGCATACTTGATGCCGCACAAATATACGATGTCGTATCCGATTTCGTTACCCTGCGCAAACGCGGTGTGAACTATGTGGGTCTGTGTCCTTTCCACGATGACAAAACCCCTTCTTTCTATGTATCCCCCGCCAAAGGGCTCTGTAAGTGCTTTGCCTGCGGAAAAGGAGGAAATGCAGTGCATTTCATCATGGAGCACGAGCAGATGTCTTATCCTGAGGCACTGAAGTATCTCGCCAAAAAATACGGTATTGAAATCAAGGAGCGCGAACTATCCAGTGAAGAGAAGATAGCACAGAGTGAACGGGAAAGCCTCTTCATCGTGAACAACTTTGCCCGCGACTACTTCCAGAATATCCTAAAGAACCACGTAGACGGACGGAGTATCGGCATGGCCTATTTCCGCAGCCGCGGCTTTCGGGATGACATCATCGAGAAGTTCCAGTTGGGCTATTGTACCGAGAGCCACGATGCCCTTGCCCAGGAAGCTTTGAAGAAAGGCTATAAAAAGGATTATCTTGTCAAGACCGGCCTCTGCTACGAGACGGACGACCACCGACTGCGCGACCGCTTCTGGGGGCGGGTCATCTTTCCGGTACACACTCTCTCCGGCAAGGTGGTGGCTTTCGGGGGACGCGTGCTTGCCGGCGCCACCAAAGGCGTCAAGGTGAAGTACGTCAACTCGCCTGAATCGGAGATTTACCATAAAAGCAATGAACTGTACGGCATATATTTTGCCAAACAAGCCATTGTGAAACAAGACCGTTGCTTTCTGGTCGAAGGTTATACGGATGTCATTTCCATGCACCAATCGGGCATAGAGAACGTGGTTGCCTCTTCGGGCACGGCATTGACACCCGGACAAATCCGGATGATTCATCGTTTCACCAACAATATGACAGTGCTCTACGACGGTGATGCTGCCGGTATAAAGGCTTCTATCCGAGGCATCGACATGTTGCTGGAAGAGGGCATGAATATCAAAGTCTGCCTCCTGCCCGACGGTGACGACCCGGACTCCTTTGCCCGCAAACACAATGCGACGGAATTTCAGGCCTTCATACAAGAGAATGAAACGGACTTTATCCGCTTCAAAACCAATCTGTTGCTGGAAGATGCTGGAAAAGACCCCATCAAGCGTGCCGAACTTATCGGAAACCTTGTGCAGAGCATTTCCATCATTCCCGAAGCCATTGTGCGCGATGTCTATATCAAGGAGTGCGCCCAATTATTGCACGTAGAAGACAAACTGCTGGTTTCTGAGGTTGCCAAGCGTCGCGAAAAGCAAGCCGAGCAACAAGCTGAGCGGGCAGAACGTGAGCGTCGGTCGGCCAATGCCGCAAGAGCCAATGCAGAAGCAGGTGTCAATGGCAGTCATACTGCAGCTACAGCTACCAGCCCCGACGCACAACAAGCTGGCTATCCGCCCGAATCACTGCCTGCCGGTCTCCCTTCCGAAACACCTCCACCTTTTCCACCCGAGGAAGAATATGTATCCTTCATCCCGCAAGAGGCAAGGAGGGCCAGGAGTTCTATAAATACGAACGACTTATTCTGAAGATGGTAGTGCTCTATGGTGAGCGGGTGATGTGCAATGTCACCAATGGAGAGGGGCAGGAAACCCCTATCACTGTAACTGAATATATAGTCAATGATTTAAAAGAAGACGAACTTGCCTTCCACAATCCGCTTCACCGGCAAATCCTGACAGAAGCTGCCGAACGTATCCACAATGAGGGTTTTACCGCCGAACGGTATTTTGTGGCGCATCCCGACCCCGTCATCAGCAAGCTGAGCGTGGAGCTTATCAGCAACCGCTATCAGTTAAGGAAATCACAGATAGAACAAATGGTGACGGACGAAGAACGCCTCTATGAGCTAATTCCACGGTTAATGATAAACTTCAAATATGCCATCGTCTGCGAAGAATTGAAGCATACCCTATTTGCGTTACAGAACCCTGCCATAGCCAATGATGAAACCCAGTGTAACAGCATCATGGAGCGCTACAGCGAATTGAACAAAGTAAAAAGCATCATGGCAAAGCGGCTGGGAGACAGAGTCATCCTAAATTTTTAAATTCAATTCGGGGAGTTCTCCATCAAGAATTATGCCTGATTAAATTCATAAATTCCTCGCGGGTCTTCGCTTGGTTGAATGCTCCGGTAAAATCGGATGTAGTGGTAATGGAGTTCTGTTTCTCTACTCCGCGCATCTGCATGCACATGTGTTTGGCTTCCACAACAACCATAACCCCCAGCGGATTCAGCGTCTCCTGAATACACTCTTTTATTTGGAGAGTCATACGTTCCTGCACTTGCAGGCGATGAGAGAAAATATCCACTACGCGGGCTATCTTGCTCAGTCCGGTAATGTAGCCGTTAGGAATATATGCCACATGTGCCTTTCCGTAGAAGGGAAGCATGTGATGTTCGCAAAGTGAGAAGAAGTCGATGTCTTTCACAATCACCATCTGGCTGTATTCTTCCTGGAATTTGGCCGAACGGAGCACCTCGTGCGGGTCCATATGATACCCTTTCGTCAACGACAACATGGCCTTCGCCACCCGTTCAGGTGTCTTCTGCAAACCTTCACGTCCGGCATCTTCACCCAGCAGAGTAAGGATGCGGTAATAATGTTCCTTCAGTTCATCTAATGAAGGAGATACAATTTCTTCTTTTCCTAACATGATAATTCTTTATAAGGGGATGTTTATCTGCTCTTTCACGATAGAGACTTCCTTGAATACACCGGTAGCCCGCAACTGACGCATCATGGCATCCGCTTCTTCGATACTGCGGAAATCTCCTGCACGGCACAGCCAACGGGGAGGATTGAAAGAGGTATAAACTGTAAGTTCGGGAAAATATTCCTTGATGCGGGTAGCTACCGCATAAGCTTCGTTCTTGGCCTGACGGGTATTATTCCCTGCATAAGCTTGTATGCGGTAACCCGAACTTTTAATCACTTTCCGCTCATCCGAACCGGCAGGAACATACTCCGAACCTATCAATGCCGCAATGCGCGCATCTTGATGGATAGTCACCTTGCCTTGTCCCGGCACATTACGTTCCAGGCTTTTCACAATATTGTTCTGCGCTACAGAAATCGTTGCAAAAGCGAAACATGCAACTAAAAGTAAACCAAGCTTTTTCATGAGTCAATATCTTTATATAACGGAAATTGGAAAGCTGAAAATGGAAAACAGAAAATGAAAAACAGTCATGCAATCCATTTTCAATTTTCAACTTTCAGCTTTCAACTATTTAATTAAAGGCATCGATGATACCCTTGAAGTCAGAAACCTTCAAGGCAGCACCACCAATCAGACCGCCGTCAACATCCGGGTTGGCAAACAGTTCCTTTGCATTAGAAGGCTTGCAGCTGCCACCATAAAGGATAGAGCAGTTGTCAGCGATTTCCTTACCATACTTTTCAGCAATCAATGAACGGATGAAAGCGTGGATTTCCTGTGCTTGTTCTGCAGTAGCAGTCTTACCGGTACCGATAGCCCAAACCGGCTCGTAAGCCAAGATAATCTTAGAGAAATCTTCGGCAGACAAAGAGAATACAGAAGCCAGCTGAGCGGCTACCACTTCATTCTGCTTGTTTGCTTCACGTTCTTCCAATACCTCACCGATACAGAAAATCGGAGTCAGACCGTTAGCCAAAGCCAATTTTACTTTTTCTTCCAGAATAGCAACTGTTTCACCATAGTAAGCACGACGTTCAGAGTGACCCAGAATGACATATTTTGCACCGGTAGAAGCAACCATAGCAGCTGATACTTCGCCGGTATATGCGCCTGATTCCTTGTCTGCACAGTTTTCTGCACCTACACCAATCTTGCAGCGTCTACCAAAGGAGTAACAGATGCCAGGTGGATAAACGGAGTACAGATGATTACATCACAGTTAGGCTTTTCGTTAGCCAATGTTTCATTCAGTTCTTTTGCAAGAGCAATACCCTCTTGGAGGGTTTTGTTCATTTTCCAGTTTCCTGCAACAATGTTTTTTCTCATTTTGTTTTATTATTAAAAGGGTTAATGTATTTACTATTTGACAATTTACTATTTACTATTTGATACTATTGTTGTCTGAGGCGTTGTTTCTCCCGGCGCCTTACGACTAAAATATCGACACAAAGCACCATCATCAGAGGAATGATGAACCACAGCAACACATAGCCTATTGTCTGTAAGTCACTTTCCTGCTTCTGCCTGCCCAATTCCAACTTGTCCAGGCTATCGGTCAGCACATATTCATCAGGCAGCCGGTTGTCACTCCACTTATTCAAAATTGTTCCGTCCTTTACCAACAACAGACCGGGATTTGAACGGATAATGGTCTTCAGCGTAATATCATCTGTCTGGCAGAAAGGGTATTCCGCTCCAGTCTTGTCACGCCACAATTCTATCTCGTCTTCCGGAGATGAAGTCAAGGCATAAAAGCCATAACCATGCTCCACACTGTAATCGTATATTTCATTGATAAGGTCGATGTTACTGTCGTCCGCTCCTTCTATCCGATGGGCAACCAGCAGAAACGTATATCCTTTATCCGACAGTACGCTGTCCGTTATATCTTCCCATGTATCCAGACTCATCATGAAAAATCATGAATGGGAGGTTCATAACCTTTTTCCTTCAGTATCGTACGCGATTCTACAAACGTCCATGTACTGTCCGGATAGTTATCCAATGTAAATTCCTGACGCTTTCCTCCTTTTTCCAAAATGAACCGGCTTTCAAACACGCTTGGTTTGGCACCTTCCGGAATTTCCATGCCCGCCTTGATATTCGCTCCAATTCTGTAAGGTCGGAAATCAAGTATCGGCAAATTCTCCAGGCAATAGAAGGACAACGCAAACACAAATAGAAACGTATACATGGAAATCATCCACTCCATCTTCGGAGTAATGAAACGCACCAGTAAATCCTGCCACTTGAATACAGATACTGCCGCCGCCAACAAGACTACGTTCTTGCCGAAAGTCTGCCAATTGGTCAATATCCACGCATCACCGAAGCATCCGCAGTCGGATACCGGATTAGCCAAAGCCAGATAAAGTGTCAGCGGAGTCATTACAACCATCAGCAATAATGCCAATGCAGATGCCACCTTCCGGCGTATACCCAAAAACAAGAAAACACCTACACTGAACTCTATGGCAGACAACGCTATCCCTACCAGCAAGGGCGCATAAGAAGGAAACCAGGAAATCATGCCGAAAGCCGTCAGGTAATCTTGAATTTTATAAAAGAAACCCAACGGATCAACAGCTTTCACAAATCCGGAAAATATGAACAAAGCCCCCAACAGAAAACGGCAGAGGTTCACCCAAACTTTCCCGACAATATGTTTCTTGTCAATCTCCAAATTCAATCTTAATTAAGCCGAATACAGAATAGTTAATCATATCCATATAGTTGGCATCAATACCTTCCGAAACCAAAGTCGCTCCGGACAAGCTTTCAATCTGCTTTGTCCGATAAATCTTCATCAATATCAAATCCGTATACGAACTGATACGCATACTACGCCAAGCCTCATCATAATCATGATTTTTGGCAAGCATCAACTCCAAAGAGGTTTTGGCATATTTATCATACAGCACCAACGCCTCTTCATTGGTCATATCGGCAGCTTCGGCATAACCAAGCTCCAACTGTATCAATCCTACAATTCCATAGTTGACAATAGCTATGAATTCAGAACGGATGCCTTCGTCTACCAAAGTCACCCCTTTCGTTTCAATACTTCTGATACGGTTGGCTTTGATGAATATCTGATCTGTTACGGAAGACGGACGAAGAATGCGCCACGCCGGACCGTAATCATGAAGTTTCTTAGAGAACAAGTCACGGCAAACCGCAATGACATGTTCAAATTGTTGCTTGGTATCTTTCATTTCCTTTTTTCACAGTGCGCTGCAAAGATAGGAATAATTAAAGAAAAAGAAAAAGAGGGCACTCTAAAATCTATTAAAGTACCCTCTTCTATAGAGATTGTTTACGTTTTTATGAGCAGCGCAATACTTGTCCCGGTCTCAGGATTGTTTTACGCGTAATTCTGTTCAGTTTGCAAAGCTTGTCGATGGAGGTTCCCTGACGTGCTGCAATCCGTCCCAATGTGTCTCCCTTCTTTACCTTATAGAACAGACCTTCACCCGATGCCATGCTACGCGCGTACCGGAAGAGCCTTTTGTCTTATGGAAAGTATAGGAATCAGCTACGATATCCTGCTTTTCAAAATCAAACATAAGCGCAGGATTGATGGGAATACCCAAGAAACGGGTTTCAAAGTGAAGGTGTGAACCGGTAGAACGTCCGGTATTTCCTCCCAATGCAATCGGTTCGCCGGCTTTTACCAACTGGTTTGTATCAACCAATTGTTTAGACAAGTGTCCGTAAACGGTTTCCAAACCATTGTCGTGACGAATAACGACGTATTTACCGTATCCACGACGCCCTTGATTCTTGACAACGCGTACTTTTCCATCAAAAGCCGCACGGATTGTATCGCCTACATACACCTTGATATCCAAACCGTAATGAGCCCTTCTTCTCCGGGGACGGTAACCGAATACATCTGTGATACGGGTATTGGGAGTAGGCATACAGAAACCGGTCAAATCAAATGTATAGCTCTCAGGCACAATCGCATTGCCATAGGCTTGTACGAATTCGTTGTTCCAGTTGGGATACAAATCCAAACCCGGATACAATGATTGTTCCGCACGTATCTGTTTTTGCAAAGCCAGAGAATCTACACTCTTAAGTTTTCTGTCGACGGGAGCTTGGCGGGCAATCAAGTCCTGCGAGAAAGAATTCAAGCCAACCATTGCCGTCGCAGCCAATAAAGCAGTTTTTATCCAATTAAAATTCATCCGTTTCGTCATTCATTTTGATATCCGTTGCAAGCATCTCGGCAAATCAAACACCACCTGTTCTACGCGAATATCCAGATTGATTTTCAAAAATTCTCCCAAAGGTAACATTTCTCTCTGAAAAACGACATCAGTCATTAACTATTTTTTCGAAGAGGAGGGTACTGTAAAGCCCGCAAAGATGCCTTAATGCCCTATGGATAGGAGATTTACAAGCAAACATGTTTTACAACATAAAATGCAACAAAAGTGCATGTTTAACCGTTTTTTCAGCTAATGGCAGCCCAATTAACGTTCGTTTTTCTCAACGCTTTCAGTTGCCGCCACAAGACCTCGTTCTCAGGCAACATGCCATGCGGGTCTGCATCCACCACCGTTTGCGCTACTTCACGGACATATTGCAGCAATTGTCCGTCACGGGCTATATCGGCAATCTTCAGGTCGAAAGCAATGCCGCTCTGCTGTGTCCCTTCCAAATCTCCAGGACCACGCAGTTTCAAGTCTGCTTCCGCTATTTCAAAGCCGTCATTAGTCCGCACCATTATCTCCAAACGCTTCCTTGTATCCTCCGCCAACTTGTAGCCGGTAACCAGGATACAATAGGACTGGTCGGCTCCACGTCCTACACGTCCCCGAAGCTGATGAAGCTGGGACAGCCCGAAACGCTCGGCGTTCTCAATCACCATCACCGAAGCGTTGGGTACATTTACACCTACCTCAATCACGGTGGTAGCCACCATTATCTGTGCCTCGCCGGATACGAACAACTGCATTTGAGCATCCTTTTCAGTAGGTTTCATCTTTCCATGCACCTTGCAAACCCTACACTCGGGAAACTCTTCACAAACATGCAGATACCCTTCTTCAAGGTTTTTTAAGTCAATCTTTTCGCTTTCCTTAATCAGCGGGTAGACAATATAGACCTGCCGGCCTTCGGCAATCTGTTTGTGCATGGACTGATATAAACTTATCCGACGGCTATCAAACTGATGAAGAGTGACAATCGGTTTACGTCCGGGAGGCAATTCATCGATAACAGACACATCCAGGTCGCCATAAAGCGTCATTGCCAATGTACGGGGAATCGGGGTTGCCGTCATCACCAATACATGGGGAGGTTGTACATTCTTTGTCCACAGGCGTGCCCGTTGGGCCACACCGAAACGATGCTGCTCGTCAATCACAACCAAACCGAGCGAAGCAAAATTCACCGTATCTTCAATAACGGCATGGGTACCTATTAATATATGTATGTCTCCCGTCAACAAACCGGCAAGGATAGCTTCGCGCCGCTTGCCCTTGACAGAACCGGTCAACAGCTCCACACGTACCTCCATTCCATACAGCAGCTCACGGATGGTTTCATAGTGCTGGTTTGCCAAAATCTCGGTAGGTGCCATCATGCATGCCTGAAAACCATTATCGAGCGCCATCAACATACTCATCAGTGCGACAAGCGTCTTTCCACTTCCCACATCCCCCTGCAACAAGCGGTTCATCTGCTTTCCTGAGCCTACATCCTTACGGATTTCCTTCAATACCCGCTTCTGTGCATTGGTCAGTTCAAAAGGAAGATTACGGGAGTAGAAGGTATTGAACACTTCCCCCACCCGTTCAAAAACATAACCGCGATATTTCCGCTGACGGTCTTTTGCATACCTCAGGATATTCAACTGTACGTAAAAGAGCTCCTCAAACTTCAGCCGATACTGTGCCTTACGCAATAAATCCGGATTAGCGGGAAAGTGTATATTGACCAAAGCTTCCGTCAACGGCATCAGATGATGCTCGGCAAGTATAGCAGGAGAAAGAGTCTCGGGCAACGGCTCACGCAACTGCTGCACCACCGTATTCATCATCTTCTCGATGGCATGCGAATTGAGAGAACTCCGTTTCATCTTTTCAGTCGTATTATAATAAGGTTGTAACCCCATGGACGACAATTTCAAATCCGAAGCAGAGTCTATATCCGGATGAGCCATATTGATTCTACCATTGAAGAAGGTCGGTTTTCCGAACACAATATATTCCTGATGCACTTTATACTTCCCTACCAAATATTTGATGCCCTGAAACCAAACCAGGTCCACCACCCCCGTACCGTCCGAGAAATGGGCAATCAACCTGCGCTGGCGCCCTTCTCCAGCCGTCTCAAAACTTAGTATTTCACCTTTCAGCTGAATATAGGGCATCGTCCCATCGATCTCCTGAATATAATAAATCCGACTGCGGTCTACATATTTATATGGAAAGTAATATAGCAAATCGTGCAAGGAGTAAATGCCCAATTCCTTATTGAGCACCGAAGCACGCTGCGGCCCGACGCCCGACAAATATTTTATGTCACGCGTGGCTAAATCGAACATGAACCTATCAGAGCTGTGGCTATTTTTAAATCAAAAGGAGTGGTTATTTTAATGTTTTCCCGATTTCCCGGCGTCAAAAAGACAGATACGCCCAATGCCTCCACCACAGAAGCATCATCGGTAAAATGGGGTGTATAAGGCTGCTCGTATGCCGCTTTCAGCAGTTCCGCATCAAAAACCTGGGGAGTCTGCACCAATCTATAATCATCCCTGCCGACAGTCACACTGCCTTCCCCTTCCATACGGCGAACGGTCTCCACCACACCGATTACCGGAATTACGGCCTTTTTCTCGGCCGCCAAGTCATAACAGCGTGCAATCACTTCCCGGGCCACGAACGGGCGCACCCCATCGTGCACACCGACCAAAGCTGGTGTCTTGACCAAAGCCAAACCGTTCTTTACGGAGTGGAACCGCGTCTCCCCCCCATCTGCAATGGCATGCGGCAATGAAAAACGGTACTCCCTGCACAGCTGCTTCCAGTAATCCTGCTGGCTGTGGGGAAGCACCAATATTATCCGTATCTCAGCATTGTAGTCATAAAACGCCTCCAGAGTGCGCATCAAAACAGGTTTCCCCCTATCGGGAGAAACTGTTTGGGGAGTTCGGTCCCCATGCGCAAACCCTTACCACCGGCAACAATCAGAGCATACTGAAGCATTTATGATTTATGATTTATGATTTATGATTTAAAATCATAAATCTGTTACGCACATAGCTTCTTTCAGTTCCTGCACCTTCTCTTTGCCTTGCAACAGCTCCACTACGGCCAATGCAAACTCCATGGCAGCGCCCGGTCCTTTGCCAGTGATGATATTGCCGTCTCTTTCTACCGGAGCACCCGTACATTCGGCACCTTCCAGATATTGTTCAAAGCCGGGATAGCAAGTAGCCTTCTTGCCTTTCAGCAATCCCAGCTTACCCAATACCATAGGAGCCGCACAAATAGCAGCAATCGGTTTCTGCTCTTGGGCAAAACGCAGTACCAGATTACGCAGTTCGCCACACTTCTCCAAAGTGGACGCACCCGGCATACCGCCAGGCAATAATACAAGCTCTGCATCAAAGAAGTCGCAGTTCACTACATTCTTATCGCACAAGACCGGAACATCGTGTGCTCCCGTCACTATTTCATCAGGGGTTACCGTCACCATTTCTACGTTCAGTCCGGCGCGTCTCATCACATCCACAGAAGTAAAAGCTTCTATTTCTTCAAATCCGTCGGCAAAAAAAACATAAACTGTACCCATAATTGTTCCTCCTCTTATTTTAGATTAAAATAATACGTTATTGTTCCCGTCTGATTGTTCAAGCCGCTTACCACGTTGAAACGGGCTTTCTTGGCAGCATCCTCCGCCGCTTTCCGTAATGCGGGATTGACGGTATTGGTCTGGCGGTTGATGCTGGTTGCTATCACATGTCCGGCAGGGTTCACTGTGATGGTCACCACAACCCTACCTTCATCCTGCACATTATATACCGGCCGCGGCAATCCGCCCTCACCAAGAGAACGTCCGCCCAAATTAAACGAGCCGTAGCCTCCCGTACCCGAAGTGGCTCCGGACGGAGCATTTCCCGTAGGACTTCCTTGAATACCTTCGCCTTCCGTATCGCCTTTACTACCCATTTGGGCACCTTTGCCAAAAGCGCCAGCTACCCGTTTACGGGCAGCTTCCTCGGCTTCCTTACGTTCCCGTTCGGCTTTTGCCGCTGCCAGTTTGCGGGCCTCTTCCGCTTTTTCGGCTTCCGTCTTTTCCGGTTTCTTCACCTCCTCCTTTTTCTTGGGTTCGGCTTTGGGCTTTATGGCAACGGTTTCTTCAGTTTCCTGCGTAATGATGTCCTGCTCCACCGTTTCCTGCACCTGAGGAGCGGTTTCCTCCGGCATGACATCCACCTTTACCAAAGAAGGGTCGGCAGCGCCCAGTGCATCGGGCACCTCTCCCAGCATAACGGGTACACCGCCTTCTTCCGAGGGTTCCGGCGGTGTGAATCCTACCAGTATCAGAAGGGCAATAATGGCAACATGCACCACAAGTGCACCTGCCATACCTATATATTTTCCTTTCTTCTTCCGATTCACCATTGCATTTACAATTTAGCCATGTACAATGTACGATTTAGTTTTCCGGTGGTCGTGTAGCCAGCACCATCTTGAATTTATTCTCGTTTGCAATGTTCAGCACCTTCACGATTTCCCGGTAAGGCACTGTTTCGTCAGCATACAAAGCTATATACATTTCAGGCTCCCTCTCCGCACACGATTGTAGGAAAGGAGTCAATTCTTCAAGCGTCAGAGACAGTTCCTTGTCATTGCCAAAAGCAGCATAATAATTCAGATTCTTATCTATGATGACTCTTGTCAAAGGCTTTGCAGAAGTCTGTTGCTTTCCCTGCGGCAGCAGTACCTTGATAGCATTGGGCGATACCATGGTAGATGTTATCATAAAGAAAATCAGCAGCAGGAAAATCAGGTCCGTCATGGACGCCATACTGAAATTGGGTGATATTTTAGCTCTACGTTTTAACACGCCTTTAAGTTTTAATTCTTAATTCTTTAATTAATCATTTCGCCGGTTCGTTCAACAAATCCATGAATGCCATTGTCTTGGCTTCCATCTTGTTGACCACGCCATCTATCAATGTCACCAGGTAATTGTAGGCAAACATAGCTATGATACCGACTATCAAACCGCCCACCGTAGTAATCATCGCCTCATAAATACCACCGGAAAGCAACGTTATATCAATATTATTTCCGGCATTTGCCATTTGCCAAAATGCACGTACCATACCCGTCACCGTGCCAAGGAAGCCTAGCATAGGAGCGCCACCGGAAATCGTGGCCATAATCGTCATTCCCTTCTCCAGTTTGGCAACCTCAATATTACCCACATTCTCGATGGCAGCCTGCACATCGTTCACCGGGCGTCCCAAACGGCTGATACCTTTTCAATCATACGGGCCGAGGGAGTATCCACACTGCGACAATAAGCAATGGCAGCTTTCAATTCCCCACCCAAAATATAATCCTTTATTTTATCCATGAACTGAGGGTCTTCTTTCCCCGCCTTCCGGATAACATAATTACGTTCAAACAAGATGTAGAAACAAAGTACGGACATCAAACCCAAGACAATCATAATCCAGCCACCTTTGATGGCCATGCTCCATAAATTCATTTCGTCGGAAGCGTTTACTTGTGTCAGTACCGGATTGGCACCTGCAATAGAGTCAGTCAGTGCCGGAGCCACTTGGGCCAATAACAACATTACATTCATCAGCGAAGACAGTTTTTATATTCCTTGACCGTACGCTCCAATCCCAGATACAACGCGTCACTAATCAGCGCATGCCCGATGGATACCTCGTCCAGCCACGGAATGTTTTGATAAAAATAATTCAGATTCACCAGACTCAGATCATGTCCGGCATTCAGCCCCAGACCTAAGCTGCGGGCCACCTTGGCAGCCTCGACAAAAGGAGCTACAGCCGCTTCCCGTCCTTTGGGATAAGCCGTAGCATAAGGTTCCGTATATAGCTCCACGCGGTCGGCACCGGCTTTGGCAGCATATTCTATCATTTCGGCATCGGTGGAAACAAATACGGAAGTACGGATACCAGCATTGTTGAACTCATCCAACACTTCGTTCAAGAAGTCAAAATGGGTCTTGGTATCCCAGCCTGCGTTTGAAGTCAGCTGTGTAGGGCTGTCGGGCACCAAAGTTACCTGATGCGGTTTCACCTTCAAGACCAAATCCATAAATTCGGGTGTAGGATAACCCTCGATATTGAACTCTGTCCGCAGCAACGGCCGCAAATCATATACATCCTTACGGCGGATATGCCTCTCGTCAGGACGGGGATGCACCGTAATGCCATCAGCACCAAAGTCTTCACAATCCAGCGCTACCTTCACAACATTCGGGACATCACCTCCACGGGCATTGCGCAGCGTTGCCACCTTATTTATATTAACGCTTAATCTAGTCATAATTCGGTTTATAGTTTGGGACAAAAGTACAAATAATAGTTATATATTGGCAGCATTCTGAGAAAAAAATAGCATCTTTGCACTTCAATCCAACAGAATTGATTATGAAATTTGCCATATTCGGAAATACCTACCAAGCAAAGAAATCCTCGCATGCAGAAAACCTCTTCCGGTTGCTCGGACAGCATAATGCACAGCTCTGCATCTGCCGGGAATTCCATCACTTCCTGACTACCGATTTACATTTAAACATACCTGACGCCGAATTGTTTGACGGAGATGATTTCTGTGCCGACATGGTTATCAGCATCGGTGGCGACGGCACTTTCCTGAAAGCAGCCAGCCGTGTAGGAAAGAAGAATATCCCCATATTGGGCATCAATACCGGCCGGCTGGGTTTCCTTGCCGACATCTCACCGGAAGAGATGGAAGAGACCTTCGATGAAATCTACAACAACCACTATAAGGTGGAAGAGCGTAGTGTACTGCAACTGAGGTGCGACGATGAACGCTTGATGCAATCCCCTTACGCCCTCAATGAGATAGCCGTATTGAAGCGGGACAGTTCGTCCATGATCAGTATCCACGCCGCCATCAATGGCGCTCCGTTGACCACCTATCAAGCTGACGGCCTGGTTGTCTCCACACCTACCGGTTCCACCGCCTACTCACTCAGCGTCGGCGGTCCGGTCATTGTGCCCCACAGTAAAACCATTGCCATCACCCCGGTGGCTCCACACAGCCTCAACGTCCGTCCCATCGTCATTTGTGACGACTGGGAAATTACACTTGATGTGGAAAGCCGCAGCCACAACTTCTTGGTTGCCATCGACGGCCGTAGCGAGTCCTGCAAAGAAACGACCCAGTTGCACATCTCACGTGCCGACTATAGCATAAAGGTAGTGAAACGGTTCAACCATATTTTCTTTGATACCCTTCGCAATAAAATGATGTGGGGGGCAGACATCAGATAAGCCTATATCACTTCATTCACTCCAGCAGGATAACCTATTTACCTCAGCGGGGAACTCCATTTACCCCAGGATGTAACTACCTTTACCCCGGTGTGTAACGGCCTTTACCCCGGTGTGTAAAGAGTCTTTCCCCGGTGTGTAACGTCTTTTACATAAGAATGTAACAACGTTGTAAATGTAATGCATTGATAATAAACTCATAAACCTATTCATCAGTTTACCACTTCCTATACTGCAAAGATGCTTTTGGGAAGAGAAATAGACGGGAAAACGGCAAATAACAAGGGTGAGGGCAAAATTTTGTCCTCACCCTTGTTATTTGTTCTCACTCACCATTCAAATACCGATGAATAAAGGGACAGAAGGAAAAAGTGACAGCAGTGAGAGTGACATCAAGAAAACAGGTTTTATTTTGCCATCTACCTCTTCTGTTGCAACCCCTTCAGCAAATGGTCCACCGCCGCTTTCAGCTGTGCATCTTCTCCCTTCAAAACAGCTTCCGGCTCATTATAAACCAAGATGTCCGGCTGTAAAGTCTGGTTCTCCAGATAGTTGCCCTGCATATCCACACAACCTACCTGCGGAATACCGAATACAATACTTGGATCGATCTGGCTTTCCCACCAGACAGCAGTCATGGTTCCTGCCACGGGAGCACCTACCAGCTTGCCTATTCCCAATGTCTTATATACGAAAGGAGTACCGTGGGCATTGCTGTAATTATCCTCGCAAACCAGCATACACGAAGGTTGCAGCCACTTGTTGAAGGGGTCGCTACCGATGTACTGGCCGCGCGGGACAAAACGTTCATACTCTTTGCCACCCAGCAATGTCACCACATCGTCGTGCAGCCAGCCGCCTCCATTGTGGCGGGTATCTACCACGACTGCCTCTTTCTTGCGGTTACTCTCGCTCAGCAAGTCGGAATACATCTTACGGAAGCTCGGACTATCCATACCTTTGATGTGAATATAAGCAATGCGCCCGCCGGAATATTCATCCACCTTCTTGCGGCAGTTTTCCACCCAGCGCTTATACAACAACTCATTCTGGGCACCGTAAGATATAGGCTTCAAGGTTTCTTCAAACCGCTTTCCGGTAGCAGGGTCATAGACCGAGAGAATCACCTTTCGGCCTGCCTTACCTTCGAGTAACGGGAAATAATCAGCACCGGCCTTAATGACAACACCATCCACTTTCTCGATAATACAGCCCGGCTTGACATCCGTCTTTTTCTTCGTCAATGGACTCTGAGCTATAATTTCTTTAATCTTCAGTCCATCGCCCGCATAAGCTTCATCATAGAACACTCCCAAAGCAGCCGTAGGAAGTGCTGCGCCCGAAGCATAATAACGCGCTCCCGTATGAGAACCGTTCAATTCACCCAGCATCTCACTCAGCATTTCCGCAAAATCGTAGTTATTGTTGATATAAGGCAAGAAGCGCTTATAGGTTTCTTTGTATCCATTCCAGTCCGTACCTTGCAAGTCTGCCACATAGAACTTATCATTTACCTGCTGCCAGATATGGTCGAAGATATATTCACGCTCACCATAAGGGCGGTAATCGAAGAAAGCCTCAAATTCAATTGGAGAAATCTTGCTGCCTTCAATCTCTATCTTCTTCATTCCGTCGCGGGCACAAAGGAAGATATTCTTCCTTCCTTGTCAGGCTGCAAAGCGCCTGCACCTACTTTCTTCAAAAGAACCTTTGTAACATTCTCTTTCAGATTGTGCTCCCAAAGATCGTACCCATCCTCGAAAACAGACAGATAATAGAGTTTATCCCCTTTAGCAGAAAGCATGGCATCTGCCATATGCGAGGAGTTGACGGTGAGGCGTACAATACGGTCAAAGCGGTTTGCGAGGTCGAACTTCAACGGCTCTACCTTTTTCTCCTTATCTTTGTCGGCATCCTCTTTTTTCTTCTTGGCATCCTTTCCGTCTTTCTTCCCGGCTTTTTCCTTCTCCTCCTTCTCTGCCTTCTCCGCTTCCTCGAGCAAAGCGGATTCTTCCTTGTTCATCAAGAAACGGTCGTATGCTTCAGCATCAAAGAACATGATATAAGTATCGTCTTCGGCTCCCCAACTGCCGTGGCTGCGATACCCCGCACGGTCACTGGTCCAAATCATGGCTTTTCCACCCAATACCCACTTGGCATTGCCATCGTTGTATCCGCTTTCGGTCAGGTTCACCATTTCACCCTTGCCATCGGCATTCAGTAGCACAACATCTTTGTTGTTCCATCCACCTACACCGATATAGTCCGAAAGAATCCATTTGCTGTCCGGACTCCACTGGAACCACTGGTCACCGTCCGAATAAGAGTATTGATACTTGCCATCCATAACGGTACGCACATCCTTTGTCTTCAAATTGATGACACGGATGGTGCTGCGGTTTTCAAGGAAGGCAATCTCTTTACCGTCAGGGCTGTATTGGGGTTGGAAAGAAGCGGCATCCGAATTTGTCAAGCGTTCTTCCTTCAGCTCTGTGGCATAGGTAAACAGCTTTTCATCCTTACGCACAATCGTCGAAGTGTAAAGTTGCCAAAGCCCGCCACGTTCGGAAGCATAAACCAGTGTCCGGCCATCGGGGGCAAAGTCTACGGTACGTTCCTGACAAGGAGTATTCGTTATCTGCTTCGTAGTCTTATATTCCACTGAAGTGACGTAGACATCGCCGCGCAAAACGAAAGCCACTTCCTTACCATCCGGAGACACTGCCATTTCCGTGGCACCGCTACTCTTAATCTGGCGGATAATGTCCTTGTCGTTTCTGTCGGAAACAATGCTGATGTTCACCTTTTGCGCTTCTCCACCGGGGAGCAGGGTGTAAATCTCACCATCAAATCCATAGCACAACCTTCCGTCCGTAGCGGCACTGAGATAGCGTACCGGATTTTTGGTATAGTGCGTCAACTGCACGGCCTTTGCATCTCCGGGAGTACGTCGGTAGATATTGAAAGAGCCGTTTTCCTCACTCAGATAGTAGAATGTTTCTCCATCAGGAGCCCAAACCGGTTCACGGTCTTCTCCTCCGAAAGTGGTCAGCTGGCGGTACTGCGGTTCTTTTCCCGGAGTATACATCCAGATGTCACGGGCAATGGGCGATACGTGATGTTTACGCCAGTAGTCCTCGTAACCTTTCTTATCCTGATACAACATCGCTCCCTCCTTATTGATGGAGATGCACTCCATAGGCATGGACGAAATCATCGTCGGGCGCCCTCCCTCCACTGATACTCGATATACCTGGTTGAACTGCCCGTTGGAAGGAAAGACAACAGCCTCGGCAGACGGCATGATGCCCGCAGAGAACAAGATATGCCCGGCATCTGTAAAAGCAAGCGGTGTTTCGCTTCCCGAGTGGGTAGTCAGCCGTCGTGGTTCGCCCCCGTCTTTGGACACGATGTAGACGTCAAGGCTTCCCATACGGTCCGAAGCAAAAGCAATCTGCTTACTGTCCGGACTCCATACCGGAGCCGTATCGTATGCGGGTTGGTAGTTATCTGCATGGCACGTCCACCGGCAACCGGCACCGTATAGATGTCTCCCTTATACGTAAAAGCAATGGTGGTCCCATCGGGAGAGATGACACTATGACGCATCCACAGCGGAGCATCCTGCGCAAAAATAAAACCTGCCAGGCAAGCGGCAGCAATACCTAATAGTAGTTTTTTCATAATGATTCTTGTTTTTGGAGAATAAAAAAACCTCACGACTTTTCCTTTCGGAAAAAGACCGTGAGGTTTGCTTATCATTTTAAGTTACCCTCAATTAGAGAGCACCTACTTCCTTCAAAGCAGCATTTGTCTTGTGAACGGCAGCAGCGCTGGCAGCAAATTTAGCTTTTTCGTCAGCAGTCAGTTCCAGTTCAACGATTTTCTCGATACCGTTCTTGCCAAGGATTACGGGAACACCGATACAGATGTCTGATTCACCGTATTCTCCTTCCAGATATACTGAACAAGGAATCATCTTCTTCTGGTTGTGGATGATAGACTCAACGACATAAGCGCCTGCCGCACCCGGAGCATACCATGCAGAAGTACCCAGCAACTTAGTCAGTGTAGCACCACCTACCATAGTAGAAGCTACCACTTCGTTCAGTTTTTCTTCGCTCAGCAGTGTGCTTACCGGCTGTCCTTTGTAAGTAGCCAGACGAGCCAACGGAATCATGGTAGTATCACCGTGACCACCGATAACCATGCCTTCTACTTCGTTGGCGTTGCAGCCCAAAGCCTGAGACAAGAAATATTTGAAACGAGAGCTGTCCAAAGCACCACCCATACCGATGATACGGTTCTTCGGCAAGCCCAAAGACTTCAATGACAGATAAGTCATGGTATCCATCGGGTTGGAGATAACCACGAGGATAGCATTCGGAGAATATTTCAGGATGTTCTGTGCAACCGACTTAACGATACCTGCATTAACACCGATCAATTCTTCACGAGTCATGCCCGGTTTACGGGGAATACCGGAAGTAATCACTACAACGTCGGAGTTGGCAGTCTTCTCATAATCGTTGGTACAACCTACAACAGTGGTGTCGAAGCCCAGCAGCTGAGCAGTCTGCATCATATCCATTGCCTTACCTTCTGAAACGCCTTCTTTCACGTCCAGCATTACCACTTCGTCAGCCACTTCATTAAAGGCTAACACATTAGCGCATGTAGCACCTACGTTACCTGCACCTACTACGGTTACTTTTGACATAATTTCTAAAGTTTTTTGTTTATAAGTGTTCTTTAAAGATGGTACAAAAGTACAACGACATTCGTTATTAAGGAAATTTTTCCATAATAATTTTAGTTAAAAGCATCAACGTACATGCAACAGCCTGAAGGCCGGTAACAGCCATCGGCGCAGGAAACGGAGTCTATACCACCATTCCGCCTTCTTCAGCCAACGTGCATCACGGCAATCCTGCACGGTGCCGTCCGGATGGTAGATGGTCTGCAACAGACCCACAATCTCCTCCCGCTTCACACGCTCGATACGTGCTATATTTCCATCCCCCAGCATCAGGCATTCATCACCTTCACAACCTATGTAACGGTGAATCATATAGCGGCCCTCCCATTGATAAAAAGGACAACACCACTTCGGCAGTTCCCCTTCAGGAGGGCAAGGTACTACCTCCACCAGGTCGACCCCTCCCTTGATAAAAGGATACATGCTCTGCCCGCCAATCAGAAGTTTCACAGCATGTCCCTGCTTCAAAGCCTCTGCCGCTTCGCTAAGAAAGCTATTGGAAACAGTCAACTTCTTCATGCACCGAATATTGTTTTGCAAGACAGACGGGCAGCATCAGCATCAGGCAGACAAGCCAAATGATAGACGGGTACATTCGAGAGCAGGCTGCCCAACACACTGCTGATGTGATCATACAGTCCGTCATCATAGGCAAAACAAGGAGGACACGAAGGATGGAGCGACCCATATCCCTGAACCACACTCAACTTCTTTATTTCATTATAAGGTGCTTGCGACAGACGCACGCACGCTGCCAACGGATAACTTTCTTTTTTGTAACAAGGTGTCTTTCCACTCCACGGGCTGCCATATACCCACGGCTTCCCGTCTACAATGCGCAGAATGGGGCTGTCATCATTCAGCAGCACGGCACCTTCTATATTTTCACGCCACAAACGGGTATGCGTACTCTTCCCGGTTCCGCTTTCTCCCAAAAAGAACACGGCTTTGCCACGATACTGAATGGTACTGGTATGGATGGCAACGGTCTGAAGAGGTGCAGTAGCCACTCCGTAAGCAATCCAGCAGGCAAAACGAAGCAGCCGGGGAGCATAATTCCCTTTGAAACTGGCAGTATGCGCATCCGGATTCATCCACAGTTGCAAAGGCTCGGCATCCGAAGGCGTCATGTCAAAAACATACTCTTCGGCATTACGCCCGAAACGACTCACAATACCGTCTATTTCACTGCGATAATGTACTTGTTCAAACTCCGGCATCCGGGTCTCAGCCTCAACAAACCGGCATACCGCCTCGCCTTCCGTTTCCACTTTAAACACCGCAAAGCCATCCAGCGCATCCATCGCCTTCACCAAGCGGTCACCCTCCACCCGGATGCGATGCCCGGCTATCAAATAATCTTGTTCCATCATTATACTTAATTTAATTGACAATTGACAATTGATAATTGACAATTAATCACTAATCATTAATCACTATTCCAACTCAAATATCCTGTCGCAAAAAGCCAACGAACTTTCACGATGGGCTATCACCACCAGCGTCAGTTCTCTATGCTTTAAAGAAAGCATCTCTAAAGCATGATTGATTTCCTGCTCCGTCTTGTTGTCCAGCGCAGACGTGGCCTCATCAAAAAACAAGACCTCGGCATCCTTGTAGAGTGCACGTGCAATGCCGATACGCTGTTTCTGTCCGCCTGACAAACGGCTGCCATATTCTCCTAAAGGTGTATCCAGACCTTGCGGCAGCCCGTCGGCCCACTCCTTAAGCTGTACTTGTTCCAAAACCTGCATCACTTTTGCCCGGTCGGCCTGCGATTGGCCAAGTGCTATATTATCGGCAAGCGTACCTTCTATGATGAATATCTCCTGCGGAACATAGCCCACCCGTTCGTGCCATCCGCTACGATTGGCAGGTGTCAGCTTCTGCCCGTCTATACGAATCTCTCCCGCTGTCGGCTCAAAAAAGCCAAGCATCAGATTGAAAAGTGTAGACTTTCCCGAACCACTGGCTCCACGTACACCGATACGCTCACCGCAAACGATTTTTAAGTTCAAGTCACTGAAAAGCGTATGTCCGTCCGGAAAGGCAAAGCCGAGTCCGCACAGCTCGATGGCATGTTTAAAGGTGAAAGGAGTTCCTTCCGATACCTCTTCCTGCGGTTCATCACTGATTCCCTCTTCCACTACGGTAATGGTGTGTGAGGCATTTTGAAGCATTACCCAACTGTTCAGCACACTACGCACTGCCGGAATCAGCCGGAAGGCAGCCACTGCAAATACACCGCTCACCAATCCCAAATCACCGCTTCCGGTGCCAATCAGCAAAGCCAGCCCCGCCACAATCGCCACTTCCGAGAGGAATGACGGAAACAATTGATATATTTCCGTGCGCAGACGGTTGCGGACGATGAAATCCATTCCCTGGTCGAAACTCGCAAGCGAAGTATGGAAAGCCTGGGCTATCTCCAATTCGGAATACCCGCGAAAAGCCTCTACCACCGTACGGCTCTGTTTTCGCCGTGCCTCCAATTCTTCCATTCCGAAACGGCGCAAACGCTTCCGTACCAATCCCACATACAAAGCAGCCAAAGGGAAAAAACAGGCACAAAGCAGCAAACCGGCAAGCGGCTCCCAAACCACAAGTGCCGATACCATCAACAGTACCAGCATCAACTCTCCCGCCATACGAAAGACCGGAGCCAACACACACAAACTGAACGTATAACAGACGTAATTCACCTCGTGCCCCAACTGGACACTACTTTTCCCCCTCAGAAAGAGCAGACCACGGTGATAATAATTAGCAAACATCCGGCGGCTGAACTCACGGTATATCTCCAATTGGTAACGGCTCTGCACACGTGCCAGGAGCACCACCAATGTGTTTTTAAACAAGACAAACAGCAACACGGCCCCACACAACGCCAGCATCATGCCCCGACCGCCATCCTCTTGTTTCACTACCACCAGCAGTATCGGAATCAGTGCAGCTACTCCCGCAAAATCGAGTATGGCACGCAGCAATACGGCAAAAGCTGCCCAAATACCCCGTTTACGCTGCTGTTCGGACAGCAGTCCGTATATTTTTTTAATCATCAGCCTTCTGCCCGTCACCGGCCACCTGTTTCTTTCTATTTCTCAAGAAGTCTCTCACAAACAGTACCCAGCCCACGCTTCCCACGCCGGCAAGGAAAACACAGCCCACAAGAATCATCATCTTGCTCGGCTTCGAAGGTCGCAACGGAACCGATGCCGGTTGGATAATGGTATATACCGGGGTAATCTCTTCCACTTTGGCCTTGGCAAGCCGCAATTGCTGGCTCATCTGGTTGTAGGCAGAGTAAGCCAAATTCATTTCATTTTGCAGTTTCTCCAGTTCCGCACGCGAGCTCAACATAGCCAGACCCTGATTGGCATCTGCAAAACGGGCGTATTTTTCCTGAGCCTCGTAGTATTCGGCCTGCGCTTCCTTAGCCAGTTTTTCGGTGTATTCCAAGGTCATGCGTGCCTTGCTCGTCCGATAATCCGTCACATAGTCCTGCAGGCGCACCCGTACGGAGTCGGCCACCGTAGCAGCTATCAACGGGTCTTGCATAGTAACAGCCAACGTTGTCACCCATGTTTTCTTCTCCACCGTAACCATGATTTTGGAACCGATGGCACCGGCTATGCCTGCCTGTTCACGGGTCATCTGGAAAGGATTTATTTTCCGGGCGTCACCTCCCTCTTCCTCCGTTTTTTCCTTGAACAGAGACGTCACCCAACCTATCAATTTAAAAGGTGCACCGGTAACCGACCTCCACCACGGCACCCTCTGATGCTCTTTCATGTAAGTGGCAAGGGTCATCATCGTGGTATCTTTGTTTTCGTGCACCTCTATGTCGAAAAGACCGGTGAGGAACGGAGTGGAACTCACAATATCCGGATATAAGTCCGGATAAATGGCATCCCTGCCCGATGAAGAGCCAAGACTGACACCCGCCATTGCCGCCAATGCACTCATGCCGGATGACGAACTTTTGGTGGTAGACTCCGGAGCAATCAGAATTTTCGACGTATACTCCTTAGGGGTACTGAAAGCTATCACCAGACCTATCACAGCCCCGATGCCGCACACTTTCAGTATCAGCTTCCGCGAATCCCAAACCTTCTTTGCCAGTTCCAGCAAATCAATCTCCTGCTCCTGCACGGACTGCAGTTTATTTTCCTCGTTTGTAGTATTGCTATTCATCTATATATAATAATGTATAGGGGTTTGACTGCATATTTACACCGGTTGCAAAGATAATTCATTCTTTCCTAAGTAACTGTCTTTTTTCGTTTTTTTTAAAAAGCGGTGTATGCAAATGAAAACACCGTCTACACATCACGTTTATCGTGCAAAAAAAACAGCTGACCGAATGCACGCTTCGTACATCCCCTTTCATTCTTCCTTCATGTGGTTTTGTTTTTTGACAAAGAAAAAGGGGGATGAAGAGAGGAACCGGGAATCCGGGAAGCCTGATAAGTATATGTTGAAATTCAGTTTATACTGTAGTAGTATCTGAATTCCCCTCCTCCCCGGAGGAGGAGAATCGAGATACTATTACGATATAAACTAATTTTTATCATTTACTTAAAGGGGGAAGGGAGAGATGAAGGGGGATGCATTTATGGTATATAGATGCAGGAAAGCAGTCTCTTTTGCACGTTGACAGAGTCTCAGACTCCGGTACAGGTAAAGAGATACTAAACACGAATCCCCACCCGTACCATTTTACATGGCTTCCGGATGAGGATTCGGTTTGTAGGATTGCCGAATGGCAAATTCAGGACCTGCTGCCTGAAGATGTCATTCCAGCATTATCCGCAATGCTGCGTCGGCTCCCATTATTCTGCTTTAGGATTCTCTTTGATAGCATTTCCTTCCCAAGTACCTGTACCTGTTGCAGAACCTGCTTCAATATAACCTGCATTATTGACTGTTGCAGACTTATAGTTTACAACACCAGCTGATCCTAAATCAAGTTTAGCGCCAGCCGGAATGTTGAGCTCTGTGCCTTCCTCCAAAGTCAATGTACAACCTGCACTAGCAGCAGTGAGTGCGTAGAATGCGTTTTCTCCTTCAGCAGTGTCGCCACCGGTAAGATTGAATGAACCGGTTTCTACATTAATCGCTGTCAATTTAGTAAAGGTAAAAGCCTCAGCTTGGTTTACTCCGAACGTAACCTCACCGTTGATAGTCATCTTGGTAATATTGCCAAATGTAGTGGATTGCAACTGTCCGGCAACAGTCATATCTGTTGCGATTTTTACTTCACAAGTTGCTCCGCTCGCAACATCTTCGAATGCTATATTCGCATTGTTCAGTTCGACACCGGTAGTAACATCTGCATAGATTTTACCGCCAACCTTAGCCAATGAACCGGCAATCCAATGAGCTACACCACTGTTGGTGAAAACACCATCGCCTGCAATGGCAGCATCTTTTGCGTTGCTTTCATAAATTGCGGCAGGAGCTTTTGTAGTTGCATCTTCACCGGAGATAACGATTGCTTTACCACTTCCAATGGTGATGGTAGCTTTATTAACCAGTTTACCGCCTGCATTGATGGTAAGGCCATTGCTTCCAAGGTCCAAATCTTTGGTCACAGTCAGCGTTTCGCCGTCCAGTACGGAAAAGCCCACGCTTGTTATCGTAGGTGTTGTAGCCAATCCCAACTCGCCTGCAATATATACATTCGTAGGATAATCACTAGCAGCCATTTTGAAAGTTACTGCACCACCCAGCTTGTTCAATCCGGAGATGTCTGTGATAACAACATCGCCATCGTTAGCTACAACCTTATCTGCTTGTTTCAAGGTGCTCTTTGAGAACTCAATTGTGGCTGTACTAGTATTATCGGCAGCAAACATACCCAATTTATCCATCAGGTTCACAATCTTATTCAAATCTTCCTGGCATGTTACAGTAGTCGGAACTTGAATGCTTGCTGCATTAAGTGTCACGTTCACGCTTACATTTTGGCCGTAAGGTTTACTTGCAGCCTTACCATTCATTGCTTTCACTGCTTCAGCAAATGAGGCAACTTTTGCAACAGCTGCTTGTCCCAAGCCTGTGCTGCTCCAAGTCACACTTTCAGCTCCTGCAGCAATACTTGCATCACCGTAATTTGTCTCGATAGCCAGTGTGGTAGCATCATCAGCAGCAAAAGCTCCCAACTGTACGTATACATCCAAGCCCTTTGTGGCATCAATGGCAAGGCCTTCATTCTCTGTACCAACTTGCACGGCAATGTTACCTTGTGCTGGAGTCCAGCAACTAGATGCAAGAGCAGAATTACCTGCGACAACAGCAGAATTACTAGAAGCAAGAGTCAGCTTATTCACCAACTTACTCCCAGTATCATTCAGCTTAACACCCAATACTTTGAAATCTTCAGGAACTGTCGCCCCTGCAGCCAGCTTGATGTTAAGTTTCATAAGGTTTGTAAGCGGAACCATGCTCAATGTAGACGCATTGCCCAAACCGGCTGTCTCTTCCGTCAGTTCTACGAATTTGTCACTTACATAAACCCGTTTGCCATAAGTAGCTTCAAGATTAGTGGAAGTCTGTGTTGCCAAATCAAAAGCCAAAGGACTCACTTTTTGAGTTTCTTGGTATGGGAAAGAAGCGATGTACAATCCTTCAAACACCATTGTCTCTGATTTGAATCCGTTGTTTCCTTTGAAGTACAAAGGATGGTTTGAGAAAAGATTGGCAGTAGCAGAAAGGTCTGCTGCAGAAATCCATCCCAGAGCAATCTTGTCATCTTTTTCCCATCCGCTAAGATTCAGACGTGTATCTGCTCCACCACGTGTAGCAGTAAATTCCAAATACCCGATAGGTGTCCCTTTGAACTCCGACTCTTGCGTAGCCATAAATTCATCTTGGCTACATGCCGCAAATATCGCGGGCAACGCGAGTGCGGCCAATAAAGTTTTTGTTTTCATTTTGATATAAATTAATAATTTGATATTGCAATTCTATACATGTTTCCAGTTTATCTCTTTATTAGAATCCAGGATATTCCGGAGGTGTAACATCAAAGCCGCTTCCTTCAAAGCCTGTTTCCACTTTTACTTCCAGCACTTCCACTGCCGGAGCTTCATACTTCATTTTTTTTTCCATGTTCTTAATCGTAAATTAGTTGTTAATAATAATATAAATGTTCTTGTTTCGTTCGTTGTCCGTTCCTTTAAGGGGGTACTCTTGCGGGCGTTCATTACTATATATAAGATATAAGGAACGCTTCTTTTACCTGCCTGCAAGCAGCATCCTGACCTGCCGCCACGGGCAT